>JAJZOD010000008.1 GCA_021852055.1 Microcaldota archaeon | reverse complement strand
CCATAAGAGCTGCAGCATGGAAATAACAAAACACTCAATCGAACTGAGCAAAGATGCTAAGTAAGGCATATGCCTAAAAGCTTTAACAACTGATACGGCCAAGCAACGCTATGCACGAGCCCACGCATGCCCAGGTGCCCACGCCACTTAATTTAAATAATATAAATGAATTTAAACAATTTATATCTATATAAATTCATTTAAATGAATGTATATCTGGTATACACACTTATATGCGAAAATAGGGCGAAAATCGACGGTATAAAAATCCTCCTTGTCGGAGATGTGCCTGACGCGCATCTTGTGCATCGGGCGATGGCATCCAAGTCATACTTCCTCTCATTTTTCCTTCTTTTCTTTAGAATTTGGCTGGCCTTCGCCTTTCATGATAAAGTTGCGCAAACTAGTTTTTATGTAAAAATCCCATGCATCCGAACAGGCATCGTAGCATTCGATTTTTGGAGCAAGGCCAACGTGCGTGAAACGCAGTTCTGTCTTGCTGCCCTTTTTGGCTATATCAAATACAATGTCCGTGCCGTTCCATTCTTCTTTATCTTTTATAAAGCTAAGATAACTGTCCACAACGTGCCATACTACTCTTTTGCCTGGGATAAGTTTTGTAATCTTTTGTTTTGAACGGTGCATGTCCTTGTAGTGGTACTCCCACACAGCACCAAGCCTATCTGTCCTACCCGTGATCTCTCCAGACCACCACTTTCGAACATTGTTGATTGCCTTAAAAACCTCTTCCGGGCTTTTATCCACTAAAATCGTGGTTGTATAATCCTTCTTAGTCATATTACTCAGCATTTAATTATGAATCCGGAGTTATTTAAATTATTCCTGTGGGAGATGCGCCTGACGCGCATCTTGCGCTTCGGGAGAATGATTATAAGTTCACATTCAGTTACAGAGAACTATTTTATACTTGCCCCTCGGTAGTCTACTCGATATGATGAAAGAAGTCTTAGAGTATACTATCCTTGCAAGTACTACGATCTTTTCTTCAGTGAGACCAAAGACTACAAAGGCGATGCTCTAGGAATTAAGAAGCTTGTAGACAAGTACAAGCAGACCAACGGAAAAGAGCTGCTAGATATAGCGTGCGGCACTGGCAGACACATCCAGCATCTTAGAAAATGGTATCATTGCACAGGTACGGATTTAAACGAGGACATGCTCAAGCTTGCAAGAAATAATGCAAAGGGTATCAGATTCATGCAGGCTGACATGTTGAAATTAAGAATGGATATGAGATTCGATGTGGTTACCTGCCTTTTCATCACGATAGGCTATTTGCAGACATATAAAAACCTCGATAGAGCGATAAAGAATTTTTCAAGATTAACTAAAAAAGCGACGTGCTCGTAATAGACGGATGGTTTGACAAGGAAGCCTGGAAAGACGGATACACGTTAGTACAACTTAAGGATTTCGGAAAGATAAAGATAGTAAGGACAAGCTACAGTTGGAGTAAAGGAATAACATCGATTCACCAAACGCATTGGATAATAACCGGAGACGGAAAAGGCATAAAGCATGTTCTTGACACGCAGAAGCAGGCCTTGTACGAAAAGAATAGGTCCCTGAAAATAATGGAGAGTAATGGGTTCATGGCGAAGGCAATTAAGAGTCCGCTTATTGGACGCTATAGGTATATCGGAGTCAGATCCTAAAGATTTATTTCGATATATAAAGATATATTATCGGAATGTCGTATAAAACTTATCCGCCTGCTTCGGGCGATGGCATTCAGGTTCTGCTACCACGCCATGCTTAATTCTACTATTAATTTGTAATATTATCCTAGCGTAGCAACATAACATATTTATATATATCATAATATGATATATGTTATGGCAGACATAGAGATAAAAAATATGGTGAAGCTCTTTACTGTCCTTTTGCTCAGCGAGAAAGAACAGTACGGCTACGAAATAATGAAGGCAGTAGAAAAGAAGACAGGGAAGAGAGTCAGCCCGGGCCAGATATATCCGTTCCTGAAGCAGCTCAAGAAGTACAACTATGTCGAGACTAAGGGCAGAGCAGAGCGGGACAAGCAGGCTTATTACCTGACTCCAGATGGCAGGAAGTTCGTTGCACGACTTTCAGATAAGTTCGGGGACATGTTCGAGATTGCGATAAAACCAAAGCTTACCGTATGCGCACATTGCAATTGCGAGATATACAAGGGTGGATACAAGGAAAGAATTAACGGCAGGCCCATGAACTTCTGCTGCGAGAACTGCGCTAGGAGTTACAGGATGCTAAATGCTCGATAAGGTTGGTAGGAATATGGCTAAACAAACCTTTTCTGGAATAAGCGTGAAGGCAGCTGCAATAACAGGGGCAGTTATTGGATTCCTTTGCTGGCTGTTGGTCATCCCTTTCAGTTTCTCTGGCTACGGGATGATGAGTTACTTTGGTGGGCACGGGATGATGAATGGATACATAGGCTACATGATGGGTGGCGTATTCCATAATGCAACATTCGGCTACATGATGAACGGCATATTCTATCCGTACAACGGAACCGGATACTATCCAACTGTAGACGTATTCCACAGCTATAGCATTGCATCTGTAATAATTGATATTGTGTTGGGTGCCTTGGCTGGGCTTGCAATTGCGCTGATATACAATTGGGCGTTAAAGTTAGATAAAAGGTGAAAAAATGAAAGATACGGTATGTGGAATGGAAGTAGACGAGAGTTCCAGGTTTAAGAGCAGCTATAAGGGCAAAACCTATGTTTTTTGCTCAGCTAACTGCAAGCAGAACTTTGACAAGAAGCCAGAGAGCTATGTGGGGGGTTAGCCATGACAGAATACAGATGCACCATATGTGGTTTGCACTATACGAGCAAGGAATTGGCTGACAAATGCCATAAATGGTGCTCTACCCACAGCAGCTGCAGGCTGGAAATCGCAAGGCACTCTATCGAAGCCATCAAAAAGAGATGATATTTTGGCAACAGACCCAGTATGCGGCATGTATGTTGATGAGAAAAGCTCGACATTGGCTACTGAAAGGGAAGGCAGGAAGTACTATTTCTGCAGTACAAACTGCAAGATTCAGTTCGAGAGGCCCGAGAAGGAGATCAGGGGCTTGAGAACTGCACTTATGGTTTCGTGGCCCCTTACCATAGTAGTTGCAATACTTACTTACGTCCTGCATCTCGGCTTTGGCAATTATATAATGCTGGTTCTGGCAGGCATAGTGCAGTTCTACGCTGGACAGAGGTTCTACGCTGGCATAGCGGATGCGATAAAGAACAGGTCTGCCAACATGGATACGTTGATTGCAATAGGCACGAGCACCGCATGGGCTTATAGCGCAATGGTTACACTTTTGCCATCACTCTTCCCTGTTGGAGGGATATACTTCGACACCTCGACAATAATAATCTCCTTGATACTCACTGGAACATACATGCAGAGGCTCGCAGAATCAAAGGCGTCTACTGCTGTTTCTGCACTTATCGCACTGCAGCCTAAGGTAGCGCACAGAATTGAAGGTGGCAAGGTTGTTGACGCCGCCATAGAGCAAATCAAGAAGGGAGACATGCTCCTTGTAAAGCCCGGAGAGAAGATACCTACTGATTCTGTTGTTGTGGAAGGGGAAAGCTCAGTTGACGAGTCCATGATTACTGGCGAGAGTATGCCTGTTACCAAGAGTGGAGGTGACAAGGTGATGGGCAGTACCATCAATGCCACAAGCTCTCTGAAAGTCAGGGCTGTCAAGGTTGGAGAGGATACTGCGCTATCGCAGATAATAAAAATCGTTCAGGATGCGGCCTCAAGCAAAGTTCCCATACAGAAACTGGCAGACAGAGTCGCATCGTATTTTGTACCAATAGTCGTGCTTGTCGGAATCCTGGCTTCGCTGTCATGGTACTTCATAGGAGGAGTAAGTGCGAATGTATCTATACTCATATTCGTAAGCGTTCTGATAATAGCATGCCCGTGCGCCCTTGGCATAGCAACGCCTGCAGCATTGCTTGTCTCCTCTGGCAGAGCTGCGAAGGAAGGGATACTGGTAAAGAGTGGTGAAAGCCTGCAGAAAGCGAGCAAGATCAACGCATTGGTATTGGATAAAACAGGTACGCTCACAAAGGGAAAGCCAGAGGTCATGGACATAATTGCGGTTTCTGGATACAAGAAGAAAGAGATACTAAGACTTGCAGCTACAGCCGAAGTGAACTCGGAGCACGTAATCGGGAAGGCGATAATAGCAAAGGCCGATAGACTTGGAATAAAGGCGGAGTTTCCAAAGAAGTTCACATACAAACAGGGCAGCGGCATAACGGTGCTTGACAAGAATGGCAGGAGGATAGTTGTCGGGAACAGGGATCTGTTCTACAATAAACAGATTGAGAATATAGAGAAACAGCTGCAGAAGCTAGAATCTGAAGGTAAAACCACGCTCATTGTAGGCGTCGGGGGCAAGATTATAGGGCTGATAGCGCTGGCAGACGTCATAAAGGAAGACAGTAAGAAGGCGATAAACGCCTTCAAAAGCTCAGGCTACGAGATATGGCTGATAACTGGCGACAACGAAAGGGTGGCAAATGCCGTAGCAAAGCAGCTAGGCATAAGCAACGTAATCCCACAGGCAAAGCCCAAGGACAAAATGGACAAGATAGTGCAGCTGCAGCATGATGGAAAGGTTGTTGCAATGGTCGGAGACGGCATAAACGATGCGCCTGCATTGACAAAGGCAGATGTAGGAATAGCTATTGGTGCAGGCACAGATGTTGCGCTTCAGGCTGGCAGCATAGTTCTGATAAAGAACAGCGTCTATGATGCATTTATAGCAATACAGTTAGGCAGGAAGACTATGAGCAAGATAAGGCAGAACCTATTCTGGGCATTCGGATACAACATTGTCCTGATCCCCATAGCTGCCGGAGCACTAATACCGTTCTTCACCGTAAGTGTATACGGCATTTTGC
This sequence comes from Microcaldota archaeon, assembly GCA_021852055.1. GTDB lineage: Archaea > Micrarchaeota > Micrarchaeia > Micrarchaeales > CABMGC01 > JAJZOD01. Next base: position 8,564 of record JAJZOD010000008.1, on the reverse strand, counting down.
CATTATTGGCAGCATTTGCAATGGCTTTTAGCTCTGTAACTGTAGTCTCCAACTCTTTGTTGCTGGCAAGGTTCAAGGTGCCGCAATAACTGCATGCTGAAATTGATCTGCAGGCGTAACAAAAGACCGGATTATATTTTATAGTGTGTATCGCTATCAGTAACCGGCATGAACTTCTTATTAAGATTAAGTGGTTTGAATAAACCGGCTCTTGCTTGCCAAAAAACGCAGCAATGATTAGCTGAATGGCCTGAATCTTCTTGTTGCCCCTGAGCTGCTGCGCCTGTCATCTCCAGAGTCCCTTTCTGACCTTCCATGCCTATAATTGCCACGGTAGCGCTTATTGCCGCCCTGATGATTGCTGAAGCTGCCGCTGTTATGACCGTGATAACCGCCCCCTCCGGAACCAGATCTTTGCCTGTCATCAAAACGATCCCCATGCCTATTGGCCCTGTTTTCTGCAAAGAACTTGGCAACTACATCACGATACTTAAATGTATTTAAATTAAGCGGTGAAATTTCTATTTTTGCAATATATTTGATCTCTTCTATCAGGTTGCGCTGCTTGTTTCCAACAAGGCTGAACGCTTTGCCCTCTTTCCCCATTCTGGCAGACCTGCCAACCCTATGGACATAGATAAGCGGATCATCAGGTATGTCGAAATTTATTATGTCAGTTATATCATTAACGTCTATGCCTCTCGCAGCCACATTTGTGGCTATCAGGAACCTTGCACCTTTCCTGAAGGTTTTTAGGGAATGCTCACGCTTTGACTGCGTAAGGCCGCCATGCATTAACATGGTGTCAAATCCCTGTTTCCGCAGAAACTCGTGTATAAGATTGGCCTCGTGCTTTGTCCTCAAAAATATTATGCATTTGCGCGGATTTGAAAGTTCTATGTAAGATAGAAGCGCTTCCAGCTTTCTAGACCCGTCGGCTATGAAGTAGGAGTGCTTAATCTGCTTAACGGTTACCTCATCTTCATCGCCGATGTTCAGAGCAACCGGATTTTTCATGTAGTTTCTGGATATTTTCAGGACGCGGTCTGGCATGGTTGCCGATAAGAGCATAGTCTGCCGCTGCTGCGAAACCTCCGAAAGTATGTACTCTACATCTTCTATAAATCCCATGTCAAGCATTGTGTCTGCTTCGTCTATTATTACAGTGCTTATGTCGTGAGGGTGGAGGGCATTCCTTTTCATAAGGTCTATTATGCGTCCTGGAGTTCCGATTATAAGGCGAGGGTTCCTTGCAAGGGCATCCATCTGCACATTCATCGAGGCGCCGCCATAGACTGTTGCCATCCAGCAGTCTCTCGGCTTAATCTTTTCTGCCACAGTAGATATCTGCAAAGCAAGCTCCCTTGTGGGTGCAAGAACCAGTGTTGTTGACTTGTGCCCGGAATAGTCTTTATTAAGGACAGGTATGAGGAACGCAAGCGTCTTGCCGCTGCCTGTCTTTGACCTTACGATTACGTCCTTTCCGGAAAGCACGACTGGCATTGTCTTTTCCTGCACATCCGTAGGCGAAGTGATATTCTGTCTCTTTAGAGCGCTAACTAGCTCATGGTTTAATCCCATTTCTTCAAAAGTTTTCAAATTAACACCGAAATAAGGAGTAGTATATTCCTTTCAGTTATTCAATACTATTTGAATATTAAGGTATAATAAGTTATCTTTTTAGACTTGTGCAGCAATATCATATAGTGATGTTATGATAGACGTTGGACATGGTATACCGGACATTGAGCTTCTTGATACAGACATGAAGCCTGTAAGGCTTTCCCGCCTTAGAGGTAAGATAACAGTTATTGCTTTTTTCCCTGGAGCATTCACCGGCGTATGCACAAAGGAGATGTGCACATTCAGGGACAACATGGCTAAGCTTAACGCCTTAAATGCGGAAGTAGTAGGAATAAGCGTAGACGGGCCATTCGCAAACAAGGCGTTCAAGGAACAGAACCGCATCAACTTCAGGCTGCTTAGCGACTACTCCAGGACTGCTGTTAAAGAATTTGGCATAGAGCTTAAGGACTTTGCAGGAATGAAAGGCTACACAGCATCAAAACGCGCAATATTCATAGTCGGGAAGGACATGAAAGTTCAATACAGATGGGTGTCTGATGACCCCACAGTTGAACCTGATTACTCCATAATAATGGAAGAAGCAAACAGGCTTACGAATTGATATGGCTGCAGAAAGAGATATAGTGAATTTTATGAAAATAGAAAAGAAGGTGTGGCCTGAGTTCTTTGAGAAAATACTCTCTGGGGATAAGCCATTTGAGATAAGGCTTGGCGACTTTGAATGCAAGAAAGATGACACGCTTTTATTAAGGGAGTACGACCCTGAAACAAAGAAATACACAGGCAGAGAGATAGAAAAGACAGTGACTTATGTAGCAAAGCTAAATGATATTAGCAACAGGCGCTTCTGGAAGCAGGATGAAATAGACAGATATGGCTTTCAGGTAATAGGATTCAGGTAGCCATGTCAGAGCATGTCCTCTGCTGTGGCTATGCCAATTATTGACCCTCCTTTTAGTACAAGTATTGCAGGATACTGCTTAAGCAGACTGCTTGCTATTGTCAAAGGCGTATTTGAGCTTAGCGTTGGAAATGGCTCTTTCATTATATCTTTAATTTTGGCTCCCTTGCTGACATTTACAAGAAGGTTTGTAGTTATAGCACCCACAACCTTCCCTTCAGCAGTAACAGGAAATTGCGATATTGCGTATTTTTTGGCCATGTTTGCTGCTTTTTCTGCAGTATCGGTGCTTTTTAACAGCATCACCCCGCGCTTCATTACATCTGACAGGGTTTTTTCCTTTTTGTATTCCTGCTCGTCTAATACATCAAATATGTCACATGCTGTTTTATAGCTCGGAATAACAAGACCGCGCTCTATCTTTGTCAGAAGAGACTGGCTTATGCCCGCTTTCGAAGAAAGAACGTTCTGGGTAAGGCCTAGCCGGTTTCTGCGGAGTTGGATTGAACTCAATTCAGGGAACATGTGCAGTATATCTGTATGGAGTATTTTAAATCTTTCTGTTTTCTTATTCATATATGAATAATTATGACAAGAAATATTATATATACAGCAATGGAAGTGGTTGCTGTAGTTTAAATGAAATTTAATCCGAATAAGAAAGAGTGCCTGCCTGATTTGAACGTCAGGCCGTTTAGCAATATAGGAGAGCTCAGGGAGGCAGTTAGATGCAATGACGCAACGCACCCCCAAAGCAAGTACCCTCGTGGTGGCACAGCAGAGCTGGGGCTTCTTGAAAAGAAAGTCGCTAACATATTTAACTTCCAGGGCAGTGTTGTAGTCTTTTCTTATGGAATGTCTGGCGTGGTTGCTGCGCTGGAGAGTGAGCGCCCGACAAAAGATACAGTAGTTATGCATGGCGCCAATGAATATTCAAATAATAAAAAATACATAGAGGGCACTCTGGCAGAAAGAGGGGTAAAGACCATAACCGCAGAATCTTATTCTCTTGATTATCTTGAAAAGCTCATTAAAGATGAGCACCCGAATATAATATTCTTGGAGACCGTCGCAAACGGCCCTGAAATCCCGGTCTTAGATGTCGAAGGTTTCTTTAAACTTCAGGTGCTTAAGGAGCTAAATCCACTGATAATACTGGACAATACACTTGCAGCAGGAATTATATCGCCGCAGGAAATCCTAAAAGAGGGATTTAGGGTTATCGGAGTTGAAAGCGGCCTTAAATTCTACACAAAGCACAGGGGATCCTTTGGTTTTATTTACACTAACGATTCGGATCTCGCAAACAGGCTTAAGGAGTATAGGAAGAGAGCAGGGACAGCGCCAGATTTGTATCAGACTTTATTGGTAAATGAGAGGCTTATAGGGAGATGGGAACTATTCCAGAGGAACAGGAGGATATTCTCAAACGCTAAACTGCAGGCAGAACTGTGCACAGAGGCAGAGGATCCGGAATCGGCATTTTCAGTTTCTTACCCTAATCTTCCAAACCATCCGAATTTCAGCTTGGCATCAGCCAAGTTCCCAGATGGCGCAGCACCTCTCTTTTTTATTAAACCGCGTAAAGGCAAAAACCAATTTGACATTGCAGAGGCATTGTTGGAAAATCCGGTTGTGAAGGAAGAATGCGCAATAATAGAAAGCTTTGGCTATGATTTTACTGCAATATGGCCAAACGCGGACCTTAATTTTGTCAGGATATCCACAGGTACTGGAGATGAAGATGAAACGCGTGAGCTAGGTTGTGCCCTTAGGGACTCCTTAAAGCAGTTGAATAGAGGCGTTTAATGCATCTTTCAGAAGTTTTCTTGACTGGATATCCGAAGAAGGCATTGCTTTCTCAAGAAAATATGCAGCCGCCTCCGCAGGATAGCAATTGTGTGTTTTGAACCTGTGATCTGAAGGTATAAAATGTAGTATGTCTTCCTGAATATCTGCACCACTCCTGCTTTTAAAATGGCGTTCCTGCCGCATGACCATTTGCAGACCAGGATCTGCTGTTGCAATTGCATACAACAGCCCGGAGCTCTGAAATCTGATGTTTTTTATTTCTGATTCGTGATTCAGTATAAGAATTAGCCTTCCATCGTCTTTCAAAACCCTCCTCATTTCAACCAGGGCCTTATTCATATCATTCGCATAGTTTATTATGTCCAAAAACTTGTTTCCTGTCCCTTTACCGTGCCCTATCTCGTTTTTTGATGTTTCAGAGATTGGCCAGCCTGCCAGGTACATTATTTTTTTATAATTTTTATAATAATCAAAAACGCCAGGATAAGGAGGCGACGTGATAATTAGGTCTACACTTCCACTCTCCAGCTGAAGCTCTCTTGCATCGGAATTAAAGACCTTGCACCTTTTGCTGCTATATGGCAGTCCTTTTATTATTTTGCTATGAATCTCAAAAGACTTCATCAAACCGGTTGAAGTATATTTTTCTGCAGATATAGACAAACGCATTAAAACATTTATGAGAAGATTGCGTAAATGAGGATCTTTTGTAGAATTGATTTTATGTTTGATCAAGGAGTAGTCATTTGTTGTAAATTTGCCACCGGCTTTTGTCTGCTTGTCAAATGAATCGATTAATTTTTTGACAATTGAATATAGTTTATTCAGGTATGCATCCCTCACTCTATGGTTTAGGTTGCAGAATAAGACAGTTTCTGACAGTGCTGCTGCAGCCGGATTTATGTCTATGCCTACACATTCTAACGACCGTGCAGCAGCCTCGAACAGAACTGTGCCGCTGCCCGCAAAAGGATCCAGTATTACATCGCCTTTTTGTGAATGTCTGTCAAGAAGTACTCCGGCGAGTCCTCCTGGGAACTGGCCGCTCCATCTAAACACGCTTGTCGGCTGCATGCTTTTTGAATAGATATCATCATCGGAGATTATGTTGGCAATTGTGAAATTGTGAAACTCAGAAAACAGTTGCGAGATTTCGGGCGCTACAGTATCCATGAAATTATTTCTCTGCGAAGGATTATATTGGCTTTTGCTGCAGATGGTTTCTGCCTGTGTTAATCAGTTTCTAAGTACAGGAGGATCCGCCTTTAATGCTTCCTGTGTATAAATTTGATTTGCTCCCATCGGGATTTGAACCCGAGTTGCAGGGTTGAAAGCCCCGCGTCCTTAGCCGAGTTTGTCGTATTTTTCTAGCTTCAGCCTAGCACCTTCAAAACACCAAAACAAACATAAACAATTCCAGCTTTCTGAACAGTAGCTTTTCCCAAGCAAGCTATATAAGCAAGCACGATTCAGTTTCGCAAGAAATCTGAACCCGAAATTTTAGCTCATTTCTTCGTTTTTTCTTTATAGCTTTTATTTAGCCGCCATTGATTCTGGCGCCCCACTTTTCTGAACTTGACTTTGTCCTGCATCTGTAGCCGCACTAAGTGTATTTCAGCAGTATTCCAGCTTACACCGATGCCTTTAGCTATATCCTCAGTTGTGCATGGCCATTCCTGCACTTTTAGATGAGCAAGTAATTTCTTCTGAATTTCAGCTCCACGCATATATGACACCTCCTTATGATGTAACATATGTATTAACCTATTTAAATCTTTAAGTTTCATATTCTTTTGAGATATATGCGAGTAAGTAGGAATCTTGCAAAGATTGTAACTTGGGGTCTTCTAATAATGGTTCTTGCAGTAATCTATCTTCTGCTCTTTAACCCAAATTTACCAAGTAATATCCTGCCAATCTTATCTCCGATAATCTATTTTGTCGAGTTCCTTATACTTGTTTTTGGATTATTGTATATGAATGGCTTCGGCCTTGGTGAGTCGGATTTAGGTGTTTGGGGCTTTGGCATTTTAGGCATTGTACTGATATTTTTCGGTATATTTTTCTTTTTTGGTGCGGGCTTTGTTGCCAGGGAATATCTTGGTTTTGAAGCTTGGTTCGGAGTGATATTAGGCATACTAGGTCTATTCGCTTTATTCAGGACGCGCAGAAGATATGGTCAGTTTATTTATGTAAGGTAGTATGATGGTAGATACCAAAAATAATTCTAGTAACACAAAACCTCTTTTGTATTTAGCTTTCGCCATAATAGTAGTGTTGCTGCTCTACATACTTTTAGGCCAATCCCATAATCCAACGTCTACAGTTACCACAATAATCACAACACAAAACACCACTGCTTTAAGCACTTCAATTCCGCAGGCTCAGCCAGTGCAAAACCCTAGCAGCTATAAAGGTCAAGCGTCCGTAGTATTTTCTCAGAGCACCACATTGACAGGAGATATAGTAACCAGCGGGAACATAACCGTTCTATTGCGTGGTGTGGTCATAAACACAAACGGATATAGCCTAATTTCAGGCGGCACGTTTGACAACCAAGGAAGCATAGCCACAGGCTTAGCTGGCAACAGTGGCGAGAATGCTTCCTACTCCTACGGTGGGAGCGGTGGCGGCGGATGGGCTTTCGGCTGCGGAAATGCTGGTGGAGGCTCCACGGCCAACAATGGTGGAAGCACAGTAGTTGCAGGTGGCTCAGGACTGAACAATGGATTTAATCAGGCTGCTGGCAATGGAGCTTCAGGAAGTTCGCCATCTCCAACGCTGAATAATTTGGATATTCAGACTATGTATAGCAACGGTATGCAGAAGTATCTAGAAGGTGCTGGTGGCGGATCAGCAACGAACTGTGACAGCACAGAAACGGGTGGTAGCGGCTCGTATGGTGTGTATATTCAAGCGAATAAAGTAATGGCTGGAGTTATCGGCACTGGTGGGCAGGCTGGCTCAGGAGCCAATGAAGAAGCCAGCGGTGGTGGTGGTGGCGGTGCGATATTGATAAGCTATGGTTTAGGCGGCTATATTTCCGGTTCGTATAACTTCGGTGGCGGCACAGCTGGAATAGGCAATTATGGAAAAGCTGGTAGTGGTGGCTCGGGTGGACTTATAGCCTACAATTACAGTTCATCCCCACCGATAGCACCGTAATATAATTCATACGTTTTTAATTCGTAAGTCTGTTAAACTCATCCACACTTACATCCGCTTCTCGCATTATAGTTCTTGCCATGCCCTTCCCTATCGATCTGTGGCTGGAACCACTATCATGCTTTCGGGTTTCCTTTCTCCAAAAATAGTTGTATATTTTCGCTTATCGGCAAGTTGCATTACTATGCATATGCCTTTCTGATGAATGGATATGTAGCTTAGTTTGGTTAGGGCTTTGATTACCTTATCGTAATTTACAGGTATTAGTCTAGACACTTACCTGCACCATCTCCACTGGCACTGGATCGCCGTGTTTCTTGAGTGCTTCTAGGTACGCTTGAATAGCCTCCTTGACGTTCTTCATTAACTCATTGTGGTTCTTGCCCTCGGTAGCGCAGCCTGGCAGGTCTGACACTTTGGCTACATACGTGCCGTCTTCGTCCCGTTCTATCATTACTCTGTACTTCATTCTTTCCATAATAATACTTATGCACGTTTAAGGTATTAAGTCTTTCCTAGGTAACCCTTACCCTTCAACTACGCCAGCACGTTCATCCTTCGGATTCACGTGAGCTAACGTCCCAACGGCCTGCAGGTTAGCAGGCTAGCAACCTAGCAAGCGGCTGATTTTGCTGGAGGGGGTCGAAAAACTCTACTCGAATTGGAAAAAAATCTACACGTCTTTAGATGGCGTCGAAGTTTTGTAATGGTTCTTTAATGGTAAGAAGCCCAGACGACAAGAATTTAGCGTAAAAACTTTGACGACGAAGCCGTTCTTTACATGGTCATGTAAAGTTTTTGGGCTTCATCTAAAGTTCATACTCTACGCTACTCTAGAGTAGATAGATTTATATATTATATATGTGTATATAATACTATGCAGAAACAACAGATGATACACTACCCGAGACTTGATACTGTGCTTATGGTGGAAGATGCAATTAGAAATGCAAAGGAATACCCATCAAAGAGGCAGCTTTGGCTATCTTTGAAGAGAAAGGTGATGTACCAAACCTTCAATGTAATAATATCGTATCTTGAAGATTCAGGCAAGATTTTGCAGAAGAACGGTAAGATAATCTGGATATGGAACCCCGAA
>JAJZOD010000004.1:71623-113581 GCA_021852055.1 Microcaldota archaeon | reverse complement strand
CACGCTCAGGGAGATATGGCCTCTGCGGTGCAACAGGCATCGAAAAGCCGCATTGAAGAACTGAGAACCGATAAAACACATCCTTTGCAGGATGCAGTGATTGCATGAATGCAAAGGAAGCCCACACATCGTTCACGGGTGGGAGGATGTCACAGAAGCATTATCTCAACCCTTTTCCTATGCGTGCCCTTGTTCTTGAAATCTGATAATCGCATCGATCCTATTTCACTGGTGTTTGCCACATGCGTGCCGCCATCTGCTTGAAAATCAAGGTCTTCTATGGCAACAATGCGTATCCTGTCGAGGCCTTTTACTATCTCACCTCCGGGAGCTGTTCTTGCAAGCTCCGGTATTTTCTGAGCCTCTTCATTAGTGAGAAATCTTGAAGATACTGCATGCCCTTCAGCGGCTATCGTGTTAGATTCCTCTATTATTCTAACGGCCAACTCCCTGTTGAGCTCCGGCATATCAAAGTCCATATGGGCCCTGTCAGGATATATTATCCCGCCAGTGATCTTTCCGCCGTATTTTTTATGTATTACGGCATCCATAACATGAAGGAATGTATGGTAACGCATTAGTCGGTACCTCCTGTCCCAGTCTATAATGCCGTGCACTCTTGTGCCACTCCTACACTCGATCTTTTCATCAGTCACGTGATAAATAACTTCGCCTTCTTTTCTTACGTCTGTGATTCTATACGGCCTGCCGTCCACTGATATGCTGCCTGTGTCGTTGGCCTGGCCTCCACCAGTCGGATAAAAAGCGGTTTGATCAAGAACAAGACCTTTATCTCCAGTTTCAACAACGCCAGCGTCAAACTCCTTAACGTATGCGTCTTCCCAATAAAGTTTCTTTGTCATCAACTCATCTATGATTCAGAGGACTTACTTCATCACCAATCAGAAATACCTCGTTTCATCACGATACAATATCTGATTTGGATTTATTATGTTTTGTGTCTTATCCAAAATTAAGAAAAAAGCCTAGCCCCTATCGGATTCGAACCGATGTTCATGGGTCCAAAGCCCATTGTCCTTGGCCACTAGACGAAGGGGCTATCCATATCTCATTGTCGGCAAAGCATAAATACCCAAGATTTAGTAAGTCCTTCCGAAAAGCGTCAATTTCTTTGATTTCTTGCCGCATACTATGCATACGCCTTCTTTTTCTTCATCGGTAAGGGTGCCGACCGCTTCGACGCTAGGCGCAATTGCGCTTATGCTGTCAAAGCAATTCTCGTCTTCGCACCAGTTTGCTTTGGCTACGCCGCCGCTCGATATCCATATCTTGGCTTCCTCAATGCTAAACACATATTTTATTACGTTTTTGTATCTCTGCGCGGCTTTCTCAATAAGATTTTCAGGTATGTTTTTTTGTATGAGTTTCTTTGCTGTTTCTATTATGGCAAGCTTTTCAACTTTTTCCTTTTTGCATGTATCCCTCCTGAACAGTGTGTAAAAATCCCCTTCAAGCTCCTTCATACCTATCTCTATCCTTATCGGAACGCCCTTAAGCTCCCAGATATTGAACTTCTCTCCTGGGCTTGCATCTGATTCATCAACACGTGCCGCAAGGCCGGAATCCTTCAATCTCTCCATCAGCCTATGCGCATCAGCCTTTATTCTGCCTTCTGTTTCAGCGTTGAATACAGGTATTATAACAATATGCAGCGGCGCAATTTTTGGCGGCACAACAAGGCCCTTATCGTCTCCATGTATTGAGATAACTGCTGCAATAGTTCTTGCGCCGTTTCCCGTACATACCTGCCATACATACTCTTTAGATCCGTTGTTGTCTATGTACAAATCAAATTTCTTGGCATATGCCTGCCCCAAGTTGTTTATCGAGCCGTTCTCAAGCAGCCTGCCGTCCGGCAGTATAGTGTAAAATTCATATGCAGATTCGGCACCTGCAAATATCTCATACTTGGGTTTTGAAACTGATATAGGAGGGATGTTAAGTGCATCTATCCAAAGCGAGTCGTATATCGCTTTATGCGTGTCAGCCTCTTCAAGCGATTCATCGCGCGTTTTGTGCACTGTATGTATCTCATGCCAGAATGTTATCTCTCTGTCACGTATAAGCGTGTGCGTTGTCTTGCTTTCATTCCTGTATGATGATATAGTTTCATATATCTTTATTGGCATCTTGCCCTTTTTAATCCATAATTTGAATATAGGATACATGGCTGGCTCTCCGGTTGGCCTAAGGAGCAGCTCTTTCTCTGCAGTGTAAAATGCTTCGTCTTTAAATCCCTCAAACCAATTTTCGTTCTGTTTCGCAAACTCCATCGGCACAAACAAAGGGAACTGCGTCTCTTCTATACCGTGCTCCTGAAAAGCTCTGTCAAGTATTGCAACTATGTTCTTCATCAACTGCATGCCATAAGGCATCCACACAAATGTTCCTTTTACAGGATAGCTTCTATCAGCTATTTCTGCAAGTTCAAGCAATGAGTTGTACCATTTTATAAAATCTGAACGATCCGGAAGCCTTTCTGGACCGTGCTCTGTTTTTTTAACCATATAATTACCTGCCTTATTATTTACGCTATCACTGTTTAAACTATTGCCACTTAAACTTAAATTGGTGCCTATTTACTTTGCTCCGATTTTAGTGGCTGTCGCTGGTCTGGCCGTGCTCTGAGATGGCGTCGTAGCCTTTGAGGTATTACTCAAAAGCATGCGTTCAAGTATTTCAATGCCTCCGGATCCCCTCACATGGTCAACGCATGCCTTTGCATCTGGGTTTTCCCTCAAAATCTGTTCAAGCAAACCAGCCCTGCTTCCATTGAAATTGCTTATATTGGCAGAACTAGCTAATGTGCTGCTTATAATATGCCTAACCGTGTCTTCTTCAAATCCGCCTCTCTTAACTACTTTTTCAAGCTGCATTTGTACATCCACACTAATTGCAAGCAGAGTGTTTGTTATGCTACCTATCCTTCCAAGTTTATCTTCTGTTGTATGCAGCAGGTAATCGCCTCCAAAATTAAGCAGGCGCCTTGCATCGTCTATGCGCTCATCACTGCAGCCGCGCCAAAATGTATATGCAGACAATGCGCTTCCGTACTCAAATGCAACATTGCTCACCGCCCTTATTATATTCGGCGAAGACAAATGCGCCATATGCTCCTCGATAGTTAAGCTCTCAATAAAAGACAGTACACCCTGCTTTTCAGAAAGTTGTATCTGACCTTTCTGCACAATGTCATGAAACATCTCTTTTGGCATAGAAAGCACTACCAGGCGGCTTTTTGCCGCTTCTGCTGCAGTGTCAACACCAAAGCTTGTTTGATTAAATTTGTCTATGTAAAATTTAGGCACTACAGTATCCTCATGTCCGTAAAAAATCTCTTCAATCCGTTTTGCAATAGCTACCGCAAGGCCGCCGGATCCGATAACGCCTATGTCAAACACGTCAGTTCCCATGTATTACGCCAGATGGAAGTTCCTTCATATGCAAGAACATTGCACAATTATAAGGTTTTAATCGAAACATCCAAGCCACAAAACAGCAATATAAATCTCTAATCAAAAGGCAGACGTTTTTCCCATTAAAGCATCCATGCCTCTGCGTGTAATAGTACAGTGTCAACATCAGATATTTATTCTTTATTGATAAATCCATGAATCCGCATCAAAGCCCTAGCGCAGCCAGTTTCACATCAAGCATGCGTCTGTTCTTGAAATGAATTGCGACAATGCCTATTTTCGCTGCACCGCGCACATTCTCCAGCCTGTCATCTATATACGCGACTTCCTTTGGCTTCATGTGCATTTTCTTCAGGATATGCCTGTATATTTGTGCACTCGGCTTCCTCATGCCCAGATAACAGGACTGAAACCTGTAATCGAACAGGTCCATGTCAAGTATTTTTTCAGTATAAATGTATCTGGGTTCGTCAACGTTAGTGAGGAATGCAGTTATGTACTCCTTGTGCAACGCATCAACCAGTTCCAACATGTCGTAGTTGAGCGATACCGTCTTCTTGTAAAATGGAGACCACGCTATCCTGCGCTTTCCTATGCCTAGCTTTTTAGCCACGTGCTCATTAAAATCCTTAATATTCGCTCTGCCTTCCTCCAGAAGCGGCAGCTCCCTGTCTTCTATTGCGTGCTTTACGAATCCATGGCTCTTTCCACTTATCCCTGCAAGATACTGGTAGTACTTGTCGTTAGTAAATCTGACAATGACGCCACCGAGATCAAAAACTACTGCACGTATCATATCCTTACAAGGACAAGTATGACTAAAGACTAATAAATCTTTTCCTAAATATGCGCTGCAGATAAGAAAAAGTACTGAAAACACAACAAGTACGTGCAAGTTAATTTATGTTTTTGGTAAATAGTATAATCATGCGTGCAGTACTAGACGTGTTGTTCATTGCCGCTGCAGTGTTCCTCCTGTTGGTGTTACTGCAGGCCGAATTCGGCAGCATACCAAACGCAATTAAGAAGGTATCATCTGCACTTGGCTTCAACATAACAAACGGCAACGCAAGCATGTCAACGACCTCTGAGGCAAGCTCCTCCGGGAATTCAACTTCTGTGACAGTGATAACAACTCCGCATATAAACCAAAGCAGCCTTGCAAATTATACGTTGCAGCTCATAAACAAGGACCGCGAGCAGTACGGCCTTGCGCCAGTTAAGCTGTCAAACACGCCCTCAGCGCAGCAGCATTCAAACGAGATGCTATACTATGATTACTTCAGCCACTGGAATCTTTTGGGCATGAAGCCATATATGCGCTATACGCTTCTGGGCGGAACTGGTTCCGTAACAGAGAATGTGGCATATGAATCGCAGGAACAGTGCACTGCAGTAAACTGCTCTGGCACCTTAAATCCGGAGCAGGCCCTCCAATCAATGGAGTACAGCATGATGTACAACGACTCTATATGCTGCAACAACGGCCACAGGGATAATATACTGAATCCTAATCACAATGAGGTAAGCATAGGTGTTGCTTACAACAGCAGCAACATATATCTTACAGAGGACTTCATAAACAACTATACGATCTGGAGAGGAAATACTCCATCATTTGGCAGCAACGGTGAGATATACCTCCACGGAACGCTCAGTCAAGGCTATAAAATATACCAAGTGTATGTGTCTTTCGATCCGCCTCTTGTAAATCTAACACGACATACTGTGCCTTCCGGACCTTATAGCTATGGCAGCGACATAGCCGGAATAGTCAGCGGGCCTTTATACTTCTATAAAAACATAAGTACTGTTGTAGCCGATGTATACAATGTCGCAGGCGAAAATTTTACTATAAATTTTAATATAGAAAATCTGATAAAGAAGTACGGTCCCGGCGAGTATACTGAGATGATGATACTGAACAACACAGGCACAGGAAGCAGCTTTGTAGGCTCTACATATACAATATTCATAAACCGTCAAGGTTTGCAGTATGTGCCAAAAGCAGTCTAGCGCCTGCACATGCTGCTGATGCCCTTTTTGCACTACCATAAGCACAAATGCGCATACGTCGAGCATATACTGCGCTTTGTATGAAAGTAAACTGCTCTATATGCAATGCCTAAATATCTGCACTTCTAAATGATATAGGGGGATGGGGATGCAGGCAAGAGGCAGATTTGAGAATGGAGTGGAGATAGGCGGCGAAGGCCGCACACATCTTGGTGTATTGAAGGCAAAAGAGTCTCTGCGCAAAAACAACATACCTCTTCATGTACACGGCTTCAGATGCATGAACCTGCTTAGACATGTTCTTTACAGGGGCGAAGAGACTCTTCTCGAAGCAAAGCAGCATGCGTTTCAGTCCATCTCGCCTGTTAGAATTGTTGCAACCGACAAACGTCTTATAATTGTCTATCCTTCATTCTGGGGCTTATGGACGGGCTATGACCTAATATCGCCTACGACCTACGCCATACTGCCATACAAATATATTATCGGCGTATCAATGTCGCGCGGCAAGATGCTCTCTTCAATAAAAATCCACACGAGCGGCTCTGTCGATGCAGGCTCGCAGATAAACGACAATGGAGAAGTGCACGGAATAAAAACCCAGACTGCCATAAACATGACAAGGCTACTGGAGGAGATAATAGAATACATTGAAGATACTGAAGCTAACGAAGCAACATCAAAAATCCACAACTCAGGCAAGGATGTAAATTTAATGCACACTTCGTCCTCAGATCCTGTTGCCGTAGATCTCATAGGTGCACGCGCCATACTAGCAAGCACCCAGAAGAAATTCGTATGGGTCGGCATAGAGCCAATTTCATATGTCAGCAGGCTCTTGGGAACCCAAACTGAAAGGGTCCTGCTGGTAAATCCGACGCGTATAAATGAGTACAGCCGTGAGGAAGCGGCTGAGCTTGATGGTGCAGTTATAGTAAGCTATGACGGCACTCTTTCCAAGCACATGGCAATATTCATTAGATACAAGTTCGGAATGCAGTCCTATGTGCTTGATGGTGGCATAGACAAGATAATTGAAGACTCAAGGGCAGCACGCGATATCTACAGCAACTACAGATGACCCGGTCTGGCTATTTTTCTGTTGTGCCATCCCTCTGGTGCTTTATTGCGTAGTTATCCAGCCTTACCGAGTTGTTTACAAGCTGTCCGAACCTCCTCCTTGCGTCTACTATGCTCATTTTCACTATATGCTCACTCTTCTTGTTTATTATGTTCATAGGCGGTATCTTGTAAGCATTATTATCATCAAATATGAACCGCTCATGTTGTTCTGTGGCTTCTACGCTGTTCATGATCCGCACCTCAAGGCTCATGCCCCTGCTTTTAAGCTCCTGCATCAGATCTCTACAATCCCATTCAAAGCCGGAATTCAGCATTTCCTGCGATGTTATTATGCTTACAGAATTTATTCCAGATGCGCCTTCAGGAAGCAGTCTATACAGATTAGCCACAGCAGCAGAGTTGAAGTGCTTGTCTACTATGCGCACATCTCCTGACAAACTGCCAAAAAGGCTGTCCCTAAGCTTCATAAGGTTGGCATAAGGCGTTGCCGGGTTTATGTTTATACCCCTTATCCCCATCCTTCCTAAAGCTATGGCATGCATCCTGTACTCCATATAAATATCCAGCAAGATGCATATTGCTAGAGCCACATATGTGGCAAACAGGTTAGAACTAAAAGGTGTAAACGAGTACGTTGCGTGTATTATAAACAAAACTACTATATACATAAGTGCCATAGCACCATGTATGGGCATGTACCTCCTTATATAAGACTCAAATCTGTTCGACCCGTGAACAAGCATTGCAAGCGCTATGGCGAACATGGCTACTCCAATTGCCGTAAGAAGAAAAGACTCAAGCAATGTCTGATACAGCAGTGTAGCGTAATTCCCTGCCACAAACTGCAGAGCGCTTACCACAGTAGTATTGGTCTGTAGGCTCTGCAGCGCAGCGCCTATGCCTATGCCATATTGTATTGAAAAAGTCATGATTGTATATATGCCGTTGGCAAGCAGCACTAGCGATGCACTAACAAGCAGTATGCTTACCGTCTTGCTGTCATAAACCTGGTTCTGGTCCATGATTATATTCTTGTCAAAAAGGTATTTATCCCTGCATGCATAAAGCCAAATGCATGTTTTGAGCTGTTTGGCGCTCAGAGTAGCAATCTATATAAATGAAGTAATAAATAATTAAAAAGAATAAATAATTAAAAAGCTCAAATAGGAGGGAAGCAGCCAATTTAATCTCAATGCGCCTTAGGCATTTCAAGCGGTGCATGTGCAGATACACAAAAAGCCAAAATACAGTGTCAGGCTGTCCACCGGGATTGGGACATAAGTCAACCTCTTCCCAACACAAGGAGGTTGTGCCAGACGCCTTTACACACAACCGCCGTCGCAATCCTGTCAAAACGCCTCTGCCATACGTTCCAACCATTTGACTTCTTGTCCGAGGCAAAACCACTCTCGGAACTCTCACGTCTATAATACTCTTTCAGGAAGGCCATTGTGTCTTCCATCAGGTCCCTCCATGTCTCGTGCCATTTCTTACTGCCGTTCACCGTCGTATTTGTCTTCGAAAGAATATAGAATCGTGTGTATGTCCTGAATTTCTTCACTATCGACTGACATGTGTAATACTTATCGAGTCTTACACTGTCGACTTCTATTTCGAGTGAGATATGGGGATAAAAACCTCAATCTGCGTTGGTAAAAGTCGATTTGGCGAATCGAGTTAGAGAAGAAGGTTAGAGACCTCGCTACTCAAAGTGGCGAGGTTAAGTTAGGAGAAGTGAAACTTATCTCCATGTGAAGCGGAAAAGCCCCGAGAGTTCAAGGATATCAAGATTAGCTTCTCTTTTGCTGATGTGATGACGCAAATATAAACGGGCAAGTGTTAATGAAATCGAATGCTGTTACGCGTGCTTCCCTGTGCGTAATTTCCGTATCGCCGCATTTATGAAAGGCCCCTTTATTTTTAGGTACTGGCTCTTGTCTCCGTTTGCAATGCTTGCAGCCTTGCGTTTCACTGCAGCATACTCTAACATGGCTTTTTTGTCATATCTTAAGTAATTCCTGAAGGCGAGTGCTTCTGTCCAATCTTTGCTGTTTAAATTTGTGAGATGCAGATGTATCCGTATATTTCTGCCTATGTACTTCGTGTCCCTTACGAAAAACAGCCTATCTCTGGATCCATCTTCTGAATGAAACGCGTATCCCAATCTTTCTAATTGATTTTTTCGCCTCTGTAAGCCTCTCGGTGACCAATCGACCATGATGTCCAGAATGTTCTTGCCGCCTAGCCCTGGAACAGCTGTACTTCCTATGTGCTCAATGCGCACGGGCTTGCCAAGACGCTTCATTAGCCTATTTCTTTCTCTGGTAAATAACATTGCATATATTTTGCTGTATCTCTTGAATGAATACTTGAGTTTTTTGTCAATGTTGTGTTCTATACAAACCCCCCTTACCAATCTGGGCTTCAACCAGCAGTTATATCTACATCTTTTATCTGAATCATAGTCATAGTTCGATTGTTTTCTCAGAAAATTTAATCCTGTTCATACTATTTAGGCTTTCCTGTTTTAAAAGAAATCACGTTTGTTCCAATTTTGACCCCGACTACTGCAGGGGCCACGGCATCACCGGTATAATTTGCAACAAGAACGAAACGCCTCTCCTTAATTCTTTGATTATCATCAGCATGCACTCCTAGAGATAATGGTCGTGATCCCTTCCAGGCAAATAAAGTCTCCTCTGCATTTCCTCTCTTAGGTACAAGTTCTTCATGCTCATTGATTGTATAAAACCCAGATAACTGTGTACCGCTTTGATCGGCAAGATAAAACCATTTTTTACCTTTCAGTTCTTCTTTCAGATCTAAGTTTTTGACCAATAGCGCTAATGCTTCTTGATAGGTAAGTGCTCGTAGACCTCTTTGTCGTAACAATTCCATTGAAGTTTCGTAGTTTGCTGAGGTGTATGTTAAAAATACCCCCGTAGTACCTACCTCTTTAAACTTTTCTCGCGATTGTAAATGTTTAATTTCTATAACATTAAATAATTTAAAATTGCGAGAGTGATGAAATTCGTCAACAATCGCCCCGCGTGAATTAATCTCAAGTATCCTATTATTATTTGCGTCGGCTACTATAAAATTACCATTAGTTAATGGTCTTGCGTCTTGAACCCATTTGAAATCGCCATATATTTCCTTTATTACGGTATCCTTCAAATTTAATAAAAGTATTCGATTAGCATTGGTATCTGAGATCATAAACGAGTTACCGAATTTTTGTACGCTGTGTGGTGCACTTAATCCTTCAATGACCGTTCTAGTTTTACCAGACTTTTTATCTATCTCAATAACCGCACCCTGATGAAAGAGCGTGGCTAACACTTTTTCTTCTTTTTCATCGGTATATGTTGCAGAGGTTATGTGCGTTGTCTGTGTTAGTGTAGAATAATCTAACATTCTATGATCTGCAGTTTTATCAATAACGCGTATGTCACCGATTGGGTTCAGATTGAAACCATTCTCCACGGCACACCACATCCAAAGACTATTCCCATTCAAATCAACTTCGATTATAGAATCAATTCCGGAGCTTGTGAGCATTAGGCCAGAATTTGTTCTTACTAAGGAATGAAGATCATTAAAGTTCCTATTGCCTATTGATTTTTTTGCTCTAAGACTATGATCTACAACATAAATAGCATTATCTTTTCGTGATGCAATATAAAACATTTCGTCTGAGTAGTCGATACCCATAGCCGATCTTATTGCGGTGCTGAACACTTCCTGTTTAGTTTTCCAGTCAAGTATAACTACCCTCCCACCAGTATCAATATTCTTATCCATTCTCTTATCGGATCCGAGTACTCCTTTATCCTTTAGGATAGCGTGCTCTTCTCTATGCCTTTTCGCTAATTCTAAATTTTTTGTAATAGAGTAGGTTATAGCAATTTTCATTTATTCACTTAAATTCTTCATATTTTATGGCTTCAATCTTGTTTGACAGCAACCATTGCGGCAGCGTTAGCTTTAACCGTAGTTATATTATTCCTTAAAATAACTTCTGCTAGTTCGGGTTTATAAAATAGGCTAAAATATAATGCTGCTTCTGCTGAAGTCTGAAAATTCCAATCCGCACGAATTGTTTCTTGATAAAATCCCCAATGGGTCTTAAGATGTTTTAAGAAACTTGCTTTTGTTTCAAAATGAATTTTACGTTCCTCAGAACTGAAATAAACCGCCAATTCACCGGCCATTTCTCCAGGGGGAGTTGTTATAAGGAAAAAACGTCCATTATTTTTAAGGGACTTAAAAACCGCGTGGAGTGCTTTATCCAGAGAGGCATAGCTGCTGTTCCATGGTGCGTTAATAGCCCAAGCTGAAATTGAGGAATCAAACTTTAGAAAAAAATCTGATTGGGCAATATCTATATTCAAAAATTTGATGTTGGTGGTTCGTTTTTTATGCAAAGCAGTCTTGGCAAAGTTTATCATCTCATAACAACGGTCTATTCCAATTACTTCAGATGCTCCATTATCTGAGAGAAGAAAGGCGTACTTTCCAGTGCCGGTACCAACGTCCAAGATGGATTTAGATTTTATCGCGTCTGATAAACGCAACAATTCAATTAACGGTTTGGTATCTTGGGCCTTAGCAAACATATCGTATGCTTCTGGCTTTGTTTGGTATACTGAAGCCCACCGTTTATATTGTCTGTTCATTGAGGTTCTCACCTGCATACTCAAAATACCAAAGTGAACGGTAATTTTCCCATGTACGGGGCTTTATCTGCTTACCTGCAAACAGCTCCTCAAATATCGCCCTCGCTATTAAGTAATACTCAAGCCTCTCTGCACCAGGAACTCTTAATAATTCTTGATCTGACTTATGTGGTTGAAAAATATTTAGAATGGGAAATCTATCAAAATAACCATCTAACTTCTCAAATCCTGCTTTTATTGAAACATGACTATCCAGGCCAACAATGTATGAGACTGTTGCCGAGATACCATTATCAGCAGCTAGTGACAAAAGATTAATTGCGCCATCTAAGGTCAATGAGGACTTCAGTTTATTTAAAAGTACATTTCTGCGGTCAAAACATTCGATGGAGAGAACCAATGCAGGATTCTGAATGTTATCCTTTATTTTTTTGAACGAATCTTTGGATCTTAGCTGAGAACCAAAATACAACAGTTCACCTCTAAATTTATACTTTGTAAAAACATCCTGAACAAGCAAAATATGTCTTAATGTGGCTTCTTCAGAACCAAAACAGCCAGTCACGAGTGCCACTTGGTATAAGTGTGCGAGATCGGATTTGGCTTCTTTTTTTAGAAATGTTTCGATAAATTCCTCCATTGCGTCATGTGCTGTCAACCTTTTATTATCAAGAGGCGTTTGCGAGTCAAAGCAAAAAGCGCAACCCTTACATCTGCTTCTCGAGTTAGAATTTAAGTTCAGAACGGTCCTGCCCCTACGCAAGTAAATTGCGTCGCAAGTATCATTTTCCACTTCCAATGCCGTACCAATGTTTGTACCGTCTACTGAAAGTGCAATTTCATTAGCAGATATATAGAAAGGTGAAGTGGGCTTTTTAGGTAGACCTAAGTAGAATGTTTTGTCAGTTCCGTTTAAGGCCAGTTTAAAACGTATTCTATCGTGAGGTAAATCAGTATTGGCACCATTTGAATTTATAGCAATTAAAATGACGTCTTCTTGGGGTACTCTGAATTTTTTAGCGAGATTTTTCAATTCACAGATAAATGATTCATGTGATTTTTTAGGGAGGTTAGCTTCTGTGGGAGAGAAACTGTCCTCAGTTTTTGTTGATCGCAACGCTCCTTTTGCACTCTTCTCTAATAACTGAGGTAATTTTACAGTTTTTATTGCTGCATTCATTTAACTACCTTATTTGATACGATGCACGTAGCAATTTCACATATGTAAAGCTGCAGGACATGACATCCCCTGTAATTCTTTTAGCCTTAATTCCACAGCCGCACACCTGGCTACGGTTCTACCATCCCATTATTTTCTTGTAAATGTGATATATAATACTTTTGTCAAGAAGTTTTGTGGCTGTCTATGCCTAAGCCGTGTAAGAATGAGAAGAATACCCGCGTGATCAGCAGTATCTTCCTCTTGCTGATAGCTGCCAATTCTGCTTTCATGGCCTTATTTGTGCCTACCTCGACATATAAGCGAGGTGGACAATTAGTCCCATTATTTATGAAATAAGGGGCTGCGCCCCTTATAAACCCCTTGCACGGGCGGGCTCCTCTGCAGCAAGCTAGCGGTATCTCGCCCGCCCGATAACAACCTCAGACAAACAGCAATTTCGTTTGTCTAGTGTCTTCCTTTAGGTGGCATGAACGGTTCGTATGAAACATCCTGTCTTCTGATGTAGTTTTGTATCACCTTTTCTCCGACAGGGCCCACACCGGTGCCGCTGGGCTGTCCTCCCCAGAAGTGCCTGTCTGGATACCTCTTTACAAAGTTCGGCATCTTCTCGAAAACTCTGTATTACCGGTCGGATCTCTGATGCTGCAACATAAAGCCTGTTTTTGTATGTCACCTCCTAATCCTTCCAGTCAGTACCGGATTTCACTGAGTACTTTTCTTTGTAGTATTCAGTCAACTTGTTGAGGTCCGGCTTGAACCTCCAAAATCTTTTGTTCGTCAGTCGGTATGATTTCATGTAATCACAAGTATATACAAACCGTAAGGTATTTAAGTATTTACATGTATTTACTATATTGTGATACTTGTGAGGAAAATAAATTTTAGTACAAAAAGTCTAAAGTTATCTGAAGATGTTATGGTTATAATGGAAAAGAAGGTTACACCGTACGGTAACGGTGCGAAAGTAGATTGTGTGAAAGAGTATATTGGAAAGCGGGCCTATGTTATAATTGTAAAGGATTGATTATCGACTTATGTCCCAATCCCCTGTCCACCACCATGTTTAAATAACTTAATGTTTTAAAACACAGTAATAAAGGTATTTGAATGGAAGACAAAAATCTGAACCTTAACGTGTCCGTAGGATCTGGTGAAGTCCAGAAAGCCGTAATGACAGGCTCTGCATCAAAAGAAGAGTTAATTCTGGCTCCATACCACAGGACAATAGAGGAGGTATCAAAAATGCCTGTCCTTGAGCGTACAAAGACAGTATGCCCGGAGTGCAAGTTAATAGTCGATGGAACAATATACAAAGACGATGAAAACGTCATGATACGCAAGTTCTGCCCTGACCACGGATGGTCTGTTGAAAAGTACTGGGAAGACTATGAGATGTACATGCGCATGAAGAACTACAACTATTTCGGCAGAGGCTTTGACAATCCAAATTTCATAAACAAGGGAGAAAACTGCCCGTTCGACTGCGGCATATGCGAAAGGCATAAGTCGCACACAGGCCTGGCAAATGTAGTCATAACAAACAGATGCCACCTCTCGTGCTGGTACTGCTTCTTCTATGCAAAAGAAGGCGAGCCAATATATGAACCTACAAAAGAGGAGTTGAATAAGATATTCGTAGAACTGAAGGCGCAGAAACCGATACCTGCAAATGCCCTTCAGATAACGGGCGGCGAGCCTACGATGCGCAGCGATCTTGTAGAAATAGTAAAGCTTGCGAAGGATGCCGGATTCGACCAAATACAGCTGAATACAACAGGCATAAACCTGGCAAATAATCCTGATGAAGCTATAAAGCTGAGGCATGCTGGCGTCAGCACATTGTACATGAGCTTTGACGGAGTAAGCAAACGTGCAAATCCGAAGAACCACTGGGAAGCCCCGGCAACATTCGAAGCGGCAAAACGTGCAGGAATAGGCGTAGTGCTTGTGCCAACTGTCATAAGGACAATAAACGATCATGAGCTCGGGTCGATAATAAACTTCGCACTCAACAATAACGACGTTGTAAAGGCAGTCAACTTCCAACCTGTATCGCTTGTTGGAAGGATGCCTACTCGCCAGAGGGAGAAGCAGCGCATAACCATACCTGGAGCTATAAAACTTATAGAGGAACAGACAGACGGCGTCATAACAAAAGAGGACTGGTTTTCAGTGCCTTACGTCGGCGGCATAAATAAATTCATAGAAGCATTGACAGGCGAGTACAAATACGACCTTTCGATACACTTTGCATGCGGCGCAGGATCATACATCTTCCAAGATCGTGACGGCCGCATAGTGCCTCTTACGAGATTCGTAGACGCAGCTGGGTTGCTGGAGCACCTGCAAAACTCTGTAAATGAGATGTCAGGCAAAAGCAAGATGGCAAGAAAGCTCATAGCGCTTAAGGCAGTGGCCGGCATGCGCAGGTATATAGACAAAGAGAAGCAGCCAAAGTCGGTGAACTTCGGCAAGCTGCTAATGTCTGTCATATTCAAGCACGACTTCCAGACCATGGGCGCATTCCAGCTCAAGTCTCTGTTCCTGGGCATGATGCACTTCCAGGACGAGTACACCTACGATATAAAGCGCGTGGAGAAGTGCGACATACACTATGCAATGCCTGATGGCCGTGTGCTTCCGTTCTGTACGTTCAACGTATTTCCTGAGGTATACCGCGATAAGATACAAAAGCAGTACAGTATACCTTCAAAAGAGTGGGAGAACATGCACCATGACTGGACATACAGGAGCGATAAATACATGAGGAACGTCAAGGAGCTGGAGGCTACAGAAGCGTATAAACGCGCATATGCCGGAGGAGTTGACTACTTCAAGCTTCCTGTAAATATCGCAGAAGCTCAGGCGCTGCGTGCTGCAAAAGGCAAAGGCCAGGTGCAGGCGGCGCCAAAGGCTACCGTTGCGCCTATTATGGCCCAGGCAGCTAATGATACAGCAAAGCATACACATAAGGAATCAGAAGGTGACTCCTGCGACTGCGGCTCTGAAGGTTCCTGCGGCTGTGGCGGAGGAGAAAGCGGCGGCTGCGGCTGCGGTGGTGCGTAAAGTCAAAGTGATAGCTTATGGACCATAGGGACGGGCTAGACGAAAATGCTTACAAAAAAGAGCTTTCTCAGGAACAGGAGGAGCAGTATGACGATTTTGTAACAATAGACGGCAAGCCGTTCCGCATACCCTACAAAATCATACGCGAAGTTACATTTTCAGGAGTCAGGAAAGATGAAATGGTCAGCATGGAGCATGCCGCAAGGTTGCAGTATAGGCTCATGCTTCTCGAACCTGTAATAAAAGCCAAGGTCGAATTTACGAAACAGAAGATAACAGTAGTGTACAATCCAAAAACAGCACATAACCGCAAGGAGAAGATAAGCCTTGAAGAGCTTATATCCTTCTTTGACAAGGAAGGCGTGCATCTGAATCAGAACCCAAGGACAGAGCGCGATTTCGATTATTATAATGAGATGTATAAATATCAGTTCGATCCGCCATCTATAAGAGAGAGACCTCCATACGGTTACACAATGGATGAATGGAAGTCTATGAAGCCTGAATATACTAAAAAGATGATCGAAGCACGCGAAAAGAACGTCGCAAAGTTCAAGGAGTGGCAAAACAGCTACGCAGAATCAAATCCCCAAGTTCTTGCAGACAAGATGCCTGTTAAATCATCTTCAAAGCCTACGCTCAAGGAAAAACTATTCGGCAAGAAAAGAAAGAGGCGTGAAAAGGAGAAGCAGTTCTGGTTCCACGGCGCTTCCTAAGAAAAGCCAGTGTATCCCTATATAAAATAACTACTGCATTCCTGAGTTGCCCGGTTGGAAAATATCTAAGCCTTGCAAGTGCACAAGTATTGTCATCAGAGATACAGAGTTCGACATGAAGTTTGGCATGGCAATGTTAGAACGCATGATAAGCATAATGGTTGCAGATCTGAATGTTGGGCACTTCTGGGTAACAGATGCAAGTGCCGCGCCATACAATACTACACATAGCGCAATCTGTATTCGACAGCATATCCTCTGAGCTCAAGTAAACTTCAGTGTACGCGCTTCTAATGTACATGAGGCAAAATATAATAAAATGCTGAGCACATAGTACCTTATGCCATACTCTATAAACGACGGGGAGCGCATGATAAAGGCAGCAAGGGCTGCAGTAGAACTTCACCTCAGCACAACAAAATTCAACATCAAATCAGTCGAGAGGTACCTGAGCGATCTATATGAAAATGCTGCCGTGTTCGTAACGCTTGAGCACTTCCCTACCGGAACACCGAGGGGCAGTTCTGGGTATGTAAAAGCGGAGCAGCCGTTGCACCAGGCAGTTGTCAATGCTGCAGTCGCTTCTACTGAGGACATGCGCTATGTTCCGGTGTCGCATCTCGAGTTCGAGCATCTTATTGTAGAGGTAAGCCTGCTCTCGCAGTTAGAGCGCATAACTTCAAGAACCAAATCCTCAATATCAAAGGCCATAATGCTCGGCAGGCACGGCCTGCATATAGAGTACGGCTATCACTCCGCGACATTTCTGCCGCAGTTTATAACCGCAAACGGATGGAGTGTCGAGGAAGCCCTTGATGGGCTGTGCATCGCCGCAGGCCTCAAGGAACATCTATGGAAATCAGGAAGCGTAAAGCTGTTCAAGTTCACAACACAGAGGTTTCGCGAGATATCCCCCCGAGGACCTGTGGAAGAGATAACAACAGAGTAAAGTGACATTAATGCGCTTTATATTGCTTATAGATATGGATTACTTCTTTGTTGCTTGTGAAGAACTTAAGGATCCTTCACTGAAGGACAAGCCTGCTGCAGTGACGACAGGCTCTGATAGGGAGGGCAGCAAAGGCGTCATAATGACCTGCAACTACCCTGCAAGGAAGTTCGGTGTCCGCAGCGGAATCAGTGCAAACCAGGCGCTGGGCATGTGCAAGGACTTGGTACTTCTCAAGGAGGATTTCAAGTTCTATGAAGAGAAATCAGCGCAGGTAGCCTCAATAATACGCAAATACTCCAACCTTGCAGAGCAGGTAAGCATTGACGAGTCATTTGTGGACATATCCGATAAGGTGTCTACATATGAGCAAGGCGTCAAGTACGCCGAGGCGATAAAGCGTGATATACGGTCACTGTCAGGTCTTCCATGTTCTATAGGCATAGGGCCGAACAAGCTCATAGCAAAGATGGCGTGCGATGTAGCAAAGCCTGACGGTATAAGGCTTGTAAGGCAGGAGGAAGCAAAGTCGTTTTTATCAATAATGCCTGTAGATAAACTGTATGGCATAGGCGGCAAGACCGCAGAGAAACTCTCTTTCATTGGAATAAAAACAGCAGCCCAGCTGGCAGCTTCAAACAAAATGCAGCTTATTGAAAAATTCGGCATATTCGGCCTAGAGATTTATAACACCGCAAACGGGATAGATGACAGCGATGTTGTATCCGATTACGAGACAAAGTCGATAGGCAGGGAGAGAACCCTGAAAAAGGACAGCAACGACGACGGCGAGATAATTCCTGTAATAAAAGAGCTGTCAAAAGAGGTTTTTAAGGAAGCAAAGTCACAGGGTTTTTCTTTCAAGGTCATAACCATAAAGATTCGATATGCAGACTTCACAGAACACCTCAAGAGCAGGACTGTCAAGACCTCAAACAGCGCAGAAGACATCGAAAGGGTTGCATCTGAAATGTATATGAAGTATCGTACCCAGACTATGAAAATACGTAAGCTGGGTGTAAGAATCTCAGGGCTGACAAAAATCAAAAGCCAGAGGAGCATGTCAGAATTTTTCTCATAGGACCCCTGAAAAGGCAGACGAATGCATGGAGATAAAGCAGAAGCCAATACCTGATTGATGAAGCACACGTGCAGCAATCTATGTATTCTTCTTGCATCGCAGGCAACTGCACCGTCAGCTTAGATGCTTATATGCTAAAGCTGAATATAACATAATATATTTAAAGCTTTCGGAAAGCCTTATATATGAGCTTATATACAATTACATATGGGTTTTACTGAATTATGCAATTCTGTGAAATTGTGGAGGTCGATTTTATAAAAAGCACAAACTATTTAAATTGGATTTTAATCGTATTAGTTGTAGTTGCCGTTTTGAGGAGCATAACAATTACATCGGCAGCGCCTACAGTTTCTCAAAGTATTCCCGCACAAAGTTATCGTGCTGCAGTAGAGGCCATGGGCAGTATCGTACCGATCCCTTCAAATATATGTGCTTCAAGTACTTTCCTTAGGGGTTGCTTCACAGAATATTTTGATCAACAAATGACTCAACGAACAACAAATATTTATAATCAATTTTCAGAAGACGACGATTGGTGGACCACAAGTTTTTCTTCTGATGGGTACCAATTCAGCGGCTATTCAAGTTGTGACGGTGACGGTCCAAACAATCAGGGCGTTTATGGTACATGGAACTGGGGCAGCTGTGCAAATTTCTACTTTAGCGGAACTTCACCTACATATCCTTTATTATACGTTCCAGTGTCTCCTACATCTACAACCATTTTATCAGGAAAGAGCATTACAATTATAGCAGCAGCATCAGGCGGTGCCGGACCATTTGTTTATAGATGGTATTTAAGCAATGATGTACAGTCAACATTCCAAAGTTATTATGCAAATAAATGTTATATTCAACCATTACCTAGTTCTTGTGGCGGAGTCATTTCGCAAAGCCAAACACTTACCGTAAATCCAACATCTTCCTCAACCTATGTTGTATTTGCATATGATACTATGCAAGGTATGACTGTATATAATACATCTCAAGTTACAGTCAGACAGCCAGTTCCACTTTCAGTATCAATATCTTCTTCGGCAACAACTCTAAATTCTGGAAGCTCGGCGGTTTTAACAGCGACAGCAAGTGGAGGTGCTGGCGGATATACATATCAATGGCGCAGCGGTTCAAGTACTTCATGTGCTTCAGATACCAATATACTGGGAATATCAAACCCACAAACTGTTTATCCTACATCAGACACCTATTACTGCGTGAATGCTTCGGACAGCGGCACAAACACGACACTGTCATCTACGATTGGCATAACTGTAATTGTTCCTCCTCCAGGCATACCCCTTTCGGTAAGCATCTATCCCACTTCAGGGTCGGTAAATGCGGGTAGCGGTGTAACTCTTAAAGCAACTGCCGCAGGCGGCGTGAGTCCGTACTCCTACATATGGTTTTCCGGTGCATCTTCCACGTGCTCTGCTGACACAACACAGGTTGGCACATCAAATCCAATAACCCTGTACCCTACATCAGACACCTATTACTGCGTGAAGGCCTCTGACAGCGGCACAAACAGCATACTTTCATCAACTGCAGAGATATCCGTCATACCTCTTCCACCTGGTGCGCCTCTTTCAGTTTCAATAGCGTCATCAACAAGCAGCGTAATATCTGGAAACCCAGTAGTTCTGATAGCAACTGCCGCAGGCGGCGTGAGTCCGTACTCTTACACATGGTTTTCCGGTGCATCTTCCACGTGCTCTGCTGACACAACACAGGTTGGCACATCAAATCCAATAACCCTGTACCCTACATCAGACACCTATTACTGCGTGAAGGCCTCGGACAGCGGCACAAACAGCATACTTTCATCAACTGCAGAGATATCCGTCACACCTCTTCCACCACCTGGTGCGCCTCTTTCAGTTTCAATACTTCCTAAGTCAGCTGCAATAAACTCTGGACAGTCAGTGACTATAACGGCGATGTCTTCAGGCGGCGTGAGTCCGTACTCCTACGTATGGTTTTCCGGTGCATCTTCCACGTGCTCTGCTGACACAACACAGGTTGATACGTCAAATCCCATCACTGTATCTCCTACATCAAACACCTATTACTGCGTGAAAGCTTCTGATAGTGGATCAAATTCTATACTATCAAGCACTTCTAATATAACTGTAGTAGCTGCACCTGTCAGCCCTCCGGCACCTTCAACGCCGCTGCCTGCTCCTAGCGGCGGCTCAGGACCTCCTCCTCCGAAGACGCAGCCTATCTTGGCTGCAGTGCAGACCAACTCTAGCTGCAGCATAGCAGTTAACATGATTCCAGATTCGATAGAACAGCTAACAGTAAACGGGATAAATTTCAACATTTATGATAAATATACGTTCAGCGGCTATGCTGATATACTGATAAACGGTTCAGTGCACGCCATGGTGCCAGGCAAAACCTATTATCTTATAAACTACACCAATTATGCGTACTACTCAAAGCTTAACATAACCTCTATAGAGCCGGAGAACTACACCTCTCCTGTGCTTGTATCCAGCCTGGCAATATGTTATTCAAGCAAGCAGCAGGTGCAGCCTCAGAAGCCTCCGCCTGTATTCATGCCTGTAAATCTGGAGCTTAACATCAACACAAACGATTACATTATAAACACCACAACATCAGTAAGCAATGATACAGTTGACATACTTCTGGGTAGGAGCCTTGTGGCCTCAGGAAAGGGCTACACCTCCTTCAATGCAATGTGGATTCCTGCAGGCACATATACAGTCGAGGGCAAAGACATAGACTCAGGAACATTCATAAACAAAACATTTGTAAAGCCTTATTTCAATCCAGGAGTAAGATTCCTCAAGACATGCGCAAGCAATACATCAGCCAGCTATACCTGTACAACTGTTGCGCAGATATCGCCTGAAAACGGAAACAGCGTTCTTACCGGTTCACTATACGTAAACGGCAGGTTAGTGGGCAGCACCAGCAACACTATAAATTACACAATCAGCCAAAACGGGGTGTACAACATAACATTCAACACTACAGGTAACAAGTACTATGCTGCAGCAAACGTCATGTACTCCTACCAGAATGGCCCAGGATACAGCTACATACCTGCACTTCTTGCCGTAGTTCTTGCATCTTCCGCGCTCGTGCTGCTTCTAATAAGCCGCAGAAACAGGGACGACTCAGAAGATCTGGCATAAACTTGAGTTGAATTGAGTATTAATTGTTTTATAATAAAATGTAAATGGTTGTTTTAATGAACAAGAAATCTGAATACGCGATAGCAGTTATAATACTGATAGCTTTGGTAGTTGCGGCTGCTTCAATGATATGGGAAAACATGGAACTGGGGGTCACAGCAGCAGGGATAGCCATAGTCGCAGTTCTTTGCGCTATATACCTAATACATAGCGATATATCTGCCATGGAGATGCAGAGGAGCTACAATCGTGGTTATCAGGATCATGCCAAAGGCAAAAAGATATCAAATACGAAGATTCCAAAGGACAATGAATCGTCTTACATATACGGCAGCGATGAATCAGATGATTATGGTGAAGGAAGGGATGCATCAACAGACAGCGCAAGCGATGAAAACGCTTCAGAAAGCGAGGAATCCGAAAGATCCGGAGATGAATATGAAGCCTCTGGAGACAATGACACAACTCAAACTGACACCCTAAATACCGAGAAGGAAAATACCTACGCCTATTCTAATTCGGAAAACAAGGGAACTTATGCCTATCCTGATCCAAAAAGTAAGAATACTACAAGAAAGCCGCATAACGTAGAAGATGAAGAGTCTGAAGAGGATTATATCCCTAAGGAAAAAAGGCCGGCACGCGGAAAAAGGTCGCACGTTAAGGGATATCTAAGAAGGAAGGCACAGACTTCAGATAACCCCGATTCAAATGAATGAGCTGCACGAAGGCATTTAACAACGAGGGCGGGAAATCCCCTGCCGTTTACGGATGAGCAGATGTCATATAAAGCAGCCAAGCAGTCAAATGCCCATTTCTCTCTTATCCAATTAATTTCATCCTTTTATCTTTTCTTTTCGTAATCCGACATTGATAAGTATTCCCTGACATGCAGCGCGCACTTGACTCCGCTTGCGACTGCAGTGGCCGCCTGTCTGTAAAAGCTGTCAGCAACGTCTCCAGCTATATATACGCCTTCTATATCTGTCTTCACTTCGTCATGCGTTATTACATAGCCTTTCTGGTCAAGCTTTAGCTTTCCATTCAGCATGCCTGTGTTCGGCGAGTATCCTATTGCGACAAAAACACCATCTATGGGCACCTCGCTCGCATCTCCTGTTGAAATGTTCCTAAGCCTGACTCCTGTCACGCGCTGGTCTCCAAATATCTCCTCAACAGTCGTGTTTAGGAGAAATTTAATCTTTGGGTTTGATCTGGCGTGCTCCTGCATTATCCTACTTGCGCGCAGTTCGCCGCGTCTGTGGACTACTGTAACAGAGTTGGCAAATTTTGTCAGAAATGTCGCATCTTCCATGGCTGTATCACCACCACCTACGACAATCACGTTTTTATTCCTGAAAAAACTTCCATCGCACGTAGCGCAGCTCGACACCCCTTTGCCTATGAATTTTTTCTCCGATTCTATCTCCAGCCACTTGGCATTTGCGCCTGTCGCTATAATGACAGAGTCAGCTTCGTATGTTTTTCCTCCTGCCATTACTTTGAGCGGCCTCGAAGTGAAATCAACATCTGTTACGTCCTCCTCCAGAAATCTTGCGCCGAACCTTGCTGCCTGCTCCTTGAGTTTTTTTATAAGAACTGGACCGTCTATGCCTTCAGGGAATCCCGGATAATTCTCTACAACTGAGGTTAGCTCAAGCTGGCCTCCACCGCGCGTGCCTGCTATTATCAAAGGTTTAAAATCCTCCCTTGCAGCGTATATTGCTGCTGAAAGGCCTGCAGGCCCAGAACCAACTATTATTACACTCTCACTCATAAAATCACAAAAGGTATAGACATCACTACTATATTACTCAAAGAAAATATATAAGTGTTAACATCTTAGCCCAATAGGCGGCCAACATGGGCTTTTCTGTTAATGGCAAAAATATAGCTTTAGATGCAAGAGACAGCTGTGCCGATACAAACTTCGTGTCGCACGCGCACTCTGACCATACCTCTGGAGTGAGCACCAAAAAAGAGACCCTTGCAAGCGACATAACATATGAGCTCATCAAGCTGCGAACAGGCAAATCTACAAAGCGATGTTCCGCTCCTTCAGGGTCTAAACTTCTGAATGCAGGCCACATACTCGGCTCAAAGCAGCTCTTTGCACAGTCTGACGATGGTTACTCCTTTGTGTACAGCGGGGATTATCAGGTCTCGGGCTCGCTTGTCGCCGAAAGCATCGAGATTAAAAATGCCGATGTACTCATAATTGATTCAACATATCCTGACAAGAATATTGTTTTCGATGAGAAAGAGGAGGTAATTACTGCTATCCAGCATTATATAAGCGCTAAACTCGATAAAGGCGTTGTGCTGTTCGGAGCGTATGCTCTGGGCAAAGCGCAGGAGCTGGTAAAGATAGCAAACGAGGCCGGAGTGGCGCCTTTTGTAAGCAGCAAAATATTCACAATAAACTCCGTATACAAAAAGTTCGGAGTGCATCTTGATTATGAAATCATGACAGACGCATGCAACGAAGGCAATACAAGCCTGCCAGGTAAAAACTTTATGGGCATAGTCGACATGCATACCCTTAATGACACTGCAAGAATGCTGGCAAAGCACGATATGCGGGTGTTTACTGCAGTAGCAACAGGATTTGCAAAAGCGTTCAGCATGGGCACCAGCGTGCAGTTTCCGCTAAGCGACCATGCCGACTTTAAGCAGGCCACAGATTATATTGACCAGTGCAGCCCGAAGGTCATATATACTTACGGCAGTAAGGACAACCAGCGTATTTTTGCAGAAAACCTATCGAGCGAAGGCTATAACACGCACCCATTTTACGAAAACTTCAATGGCATGTCGCTTGATGTCGAAGCAACGCTCCTGCAGGGCGCAAATCAAAATACAAGAAACAAAATAAAGTAAACAGGTGACAATACATGGCCAAAGATGAACCGCTGGTTTTTACCCTTGGCCATTCTACACGCAAGCTCAGCGAGCTCATAAAAATACTGGAAGCATACGGGATAAGGGAAGTGGTGGATATACGCACTATACCAAGATCTAGAACAAATCCTCAATTCAACGAAAAACGGCTTGCAGCAGGGCTTAAAAAGCACCACATGCTCTACAAACACATGAAGGGCCTCGGAGGCTTAAGGCGTCCGTCCAAGGATTCGATTAACACATATTGGCGCAATGCATCATTTAGGGGCTTTGCAGACTATATGCAGACAAAGGAGTTCAGAAAAAATGTTGATGCTTTAATGAAGATGTCAAGGAGCAAACGAATAGTCTTAATGTGCGCAGAAGCAGTGCCATGGAGATGCCACAGGTCATTAATAGCGGATGCACTTACAGTGAAAGGGATTAAAGTAAAGCATGTTTTTAGCGCCACCAATGCAAAGGACCATGAACTCACGAAGAGCGCAAAGATAAGAAAAACAGGCATAATATATAAATAGAAATTGAGGAATGTATAACTATTCAGCCTTGGTGGCAGGAAAGATAGAAGTGCGTGACATATCCTGCAAATACAGTGGAAGCCAACAACAAAGGTTGTTGGAGAATATCGTACACTGTATATAGAATCCAAATAACACTTTGTCAGAAGGAGGGACTTCACCTTATAATCCGTCAATAGTCTAACATAAAGTATAGTTTATAAATGTCATATTCCAATTTAAAACAAAGTGAACATCATGGCTAAAAATAGCAAGACAGACGGAAAGAAGTACGCAGCTTTTGTCCTAGCTTTTATAGGGTCTCTGGCGTACATATACGTGGCATATGGCCTTGTGACCAACTGGAGCATACCTTCGATATTCTCTGGAGTTGGCGCTGTGTTCCTGCCTATATTCGCAGGATTGGGTATCATAAGCTCGGTAGGCCTTCTTCTGGCAAGTTTTGGTCTGTTGACAGGCAGTGAAAAAACTGCAGGCTGGGTATGGAAGAGCGGCATGTGGGGCGGAGTTACCCTTGTTGCACTGACTCTTGGCAATGCGAATCTCGTATGGATAATAGTGCTAGGTTTCGCACTGGCTACAATATCGAGTGCAGTGGCCGGCATGTAAATGCTCCACGGCAAGAAGCAATGTCAGTGAATGTTTATGGCAACGCGCAGCAGTCCTGCGCATTTTAATTTTCTTTTTTCTTCTTGTTTTTTGATACAGAACAGCGTTTCTCAATTTTCCTATAACGCATTATTAATTCTTTAGTGCTTCTCCTTATCTCATCATCTGTCTTTATTACCCTTGCAGCTCCCTGCTCCACGGCTTTCATGCCTACGGCAGCTGCAACAGACTGCGTTATTTTTATTGCATCTGTTTTATCAACCATGCTCGGTATTATCATTTCGCGCGACAGGCGCCTTCCAACGCTTTTTGCCATTGCATTGGCTGCAGCGACAAGCATCTCTGGAGTCACAGTTTTTGCATGAACCTCCAGCAAGCCCCTACTTATGCCCGGAAAAGACACGACATTATTTATCTGGTTGGGCGTATCGCTTCTGCCGGTAGCAACTATAAACGCTCCTGCCTCAACTGCATCAGCATAGCTTATCTCTGGTGTTGGATTGGACAACCCGAATACTATAGGGCGCTCTGACATTGTTTTTATAAGCTCTTTATTCAATGCGCCTGCTATGCCGCTCACGCCTATAAAAACATCTGCGCCTTTAATTGCATCTTCCAGGCCTCCCTGTACGTTTTCAGGATTTGTGGCGTTTGCAAGCTCTTCCTTGAATTCGTTCATGCCTTTGGCTCTTCCCCTATATATGATTCCACTGCTGTCAAGAACATAGATATTTTTAAAACCGGTAAAGCTCAGAAGCCTTGCTATTCCCATGCCTGCAGATCCTGCCCCCATTACTGTTATCTTCACGCTCTTGTCTTTGCCTACAAGCCTAAGTGCATTTGTAAGCGCAGCCAATACCACTGCGCTTGTGCCCTGCTGATCATCGTGGAATACAGGTATGCCTAATTCTGTTGCAGCTTTTTTGACTATTCCGAGAACCTTAGGCGATTCTATATCCTCTATATTTATTGCGCCATATGTGGGCTCTATCTGTTTCAGGAACGTGACTATCTCCTCCTCGGTGCTTTTTCTTATGCATAATGGCACTGCATCAACACCGCCGAACTTTTTGAACAGAAGTGCCTTCCCCTCCATCACTGCAAGGCCAGCCTCCGGGCCTACATCGCCCAATCCGAGTATTCGCGTGCCATCCGACACTATGGCAAGTGTGTTGCCCTTGTTTGTATATTCATATGCAGTGTCTACGTTCGCATTTATGGCTTCTGATACGTATGCGACTCCAGGGGTATAATACGTTGAAAGGTCCTCCTTTGTTTCAACTGGAACCTTTCCAAGTACCTCTATCTTGCCTTTATGAAGCCTATGTTTGTCAAGTACTTCCTGCTTATCTACCACTGTTATTACCTCTCTTGTGTTTCGGGTATTGCACCTTCCTTGCATAAATATACAATAAGAAGCCAGACATGCCTGCCATTACTGCCATTATAAGCGCATAATACGCCTTGTTTGTGCTTATCCTTGAGTATGCATCTTTTGCAGAGGCCCCAGCCATAAGTGCATAGTGCACTGCTTCACTTGGGGATTTATTGTATGCTTCTGCTGATCTGTTAATATAAGAGTAAGCCTGCGTAAGATTAGGAGAGAACAATAGAAATCCGCTCTCATTGACAAGACTGACGTAAGCCGTCTCATTTGCTATTATCTGATTCGCCTGCTTGGCAGTATAACTCGGCGTGCCTACTGCTGCTCCAGAGGCAGAAACCTGCGTAACAGCAAAAAACATAACAGAGAAGAGGCAAATCAATCTATATGCAATGCGCATGTGCCTACCTATAGATTTACATCTATTGCAAGCTCCTGCTTCAGCTCCCTGTATCTGTTCCTTATTGTTACCTCAGTCACTCCTGCAACATCAGCTACCTCTTTCTGCGTCCTGCGCTCTCCCAC
Organism: Microcaldota archaeon; assembly: GCA_021852055.1. GTDB lineage: Archaea > Micrarchaeota > Micrarchaeia > Micrarchaeales > CABMGC01 > JAJZOD01. Next base: position 86,267 of record JAJZOD010000004.1, on the reverse strand, counting down.
TAATGCCCCCGCTATGTAAACAGCAGCAGCAGAAACTCCAGTCGGACTCCTGCCACTTATAAGGCCTTTCTTCATAGCCTGCTTTAGTAGCTGGAGTGCGCGCTCCTGCGCCTCGCCGCTGAGTTTGAGCGCAGCAACATATCTTGGCACGTATGCCGAAGGATCGGTAAGCGGTATCTTCAGGTTGAGCTCATGTGCTATTATTCTGTATGTCCTGCCTATCTCCTTTTTCGAAACATTGCTTATGTTTGATATCTCGTCCAAGGTTCTTGGCATGTTTGCGCTCCTGCATGTTGCATAAAGCGCTGCATTGACCACTGTCTCTATAGGCCTTCCACGTATCAGATTATTCCTTACGCACTGCCTGTACAAAAGCGCTGCCTGTTCGCGTATGTTATCCGGAAGCCCAAGATAGCTCGCTACTCTGTTGAGTTCAGGCAAGGCTACAAGATAGTTTCTTTCGCTTGAGCTTGCTATGCTTGCACGCTTGTGCCACTTCCGCATCCTGTAAAGCTGTGCCTGCCTTTTGGATGACAGTTTTGTGCCCCTTATGTCTTTGTTATACATATCTATTTCTGTAACTAGCCCCTTGTTAGGTTTCATGTACTTTATAGGAGCGCCGGTTCTTGCCCTTGCATTGCGCTGATCAGAGTCGAATGCACGCCATTCTGGGCCTTCGTCTGTTACATTCTCCTCTATAACCAAGCCGCAGTTATTGCAGATGTATTCCCCACGCTCATTGTCAAATATTATATCCTGGCTGCCGCAGCTAGGGCACTTCTTTGTTTCCATGCCCCCTATCTGCTTTGAAGGTCCTTTCTGTGCTGCTCCCTGCTCTTCAGGCATGCTTCCAGCCTGGCTTTTTTTTGTCTTATCTGTTTTGCTCATATACGTCACCATTTAAACATAACGTCTGAAACCATATAAAAAAGCTTTTAAATGTTTCTAAAACAAGTACTAGTTATTTATCAAAGATAGATATTTAAACCTTTGCATGAAGTTGGCGTTGTTTTGAAAATCGATTCTGCCTGAAAACCTGCCAGTTGCGCAGAACTCTGCCATTCCACTTGCGTAATTTTTGCTGCCAATGCCATTGCGAATCTTCTGAATTGCAGCAGGGCATAAAAACTGCCCAGAACGCTTAAATACCATGCGCATTTTAAGTAATGCATAAGGTGTAGTGTGATGCCCAGCCAACACGAACAAGCAGCTCTTTCAGAGAGTTGCGACTGCAGGCTCCGCAGCAGCGGGACATAACGCTAGTACTCCGGCGTGCATTGAACGAGAAGCAGATTCTAATCCTGTCGAATATAGACGGAGATGGCAGCATAACGTGCTTGCTTGGCTATCTGTCAGAGAAGTGGAACATACCTCTTTCTACGCTGAAGCTCAATGCAAGGGCATTGCGAAGCATGAATCTTATAGAATACGCTAATTCGCAGGCATGCGTTACACCTGCCGGAAGGCTTGTACTGCGTATGATTCTCGGTGATATGAATGTCAAATAAGATAAGATTTGGGATACCGAAGGGGAGCCTTCAGAAAGCGACACTGGATGCACTCAGGGATGCGGGATGGCCGCTCGGAGGCAGTGAACGGTCATATGTGCTGCAAAGCAATGACTCTGAAGTCGAGTTCATACTCTTAAGACCACAGGAGATGCCAATGGCAGTGGTAAGGGGCAATCTTGATGTAGCAATTACTGGAAAGGACTGGGTGTTGGAATCCGGTATAAATACAGTGCAGATCTTCCAGCAGGCAGGGCAGGCTCAGGAGGCAGGCCATGCCGCAGGTTCCGGAGCAAGCATTGTTGAAGTTGCAAAGCTGCAATATTCAAAAAACACTCCGGAAGGCGTGCGCTGGGTGCTTGCGGTGCCTGTAGATTCATCCATAAAACAGATATCTGATCTCAAGGGCAAGGTAATCTCAACTGAGCTTGTAAACGTCACAACCCGTTTCTTTGCAAAGAGTAATATTGATGTAAAAGTTGAGTTTTCGTGTGGCGCAACAGAAGCAAAGCCGGTCCTCGGGCTTGCAGATGCCATAGTTGATCTCACAGAAACAGGTGCATCGCTACGTGAAAACAACCTGTGCATCATCGCAGACGTTACAAAGTCGTATACTGTCATAATCGCAAATATTCAGGCATACGAAGTTTCACAGAAAAAGCAGAAAATCGAGGACATAGCCTTGTTATTGAGAAGTGCGCTTGATGCTCGCAGCAAAGTTGGGCTGAAGATGAATGCAAAAAACGAGAATCTAGAAAAGATTCTGAGTTTCCTCAAGTCTAATAGTATGTATGGTTCAAACAGTCCGACGATCTCAAAACTTCAGGATCCCGGATGGCTTTCGCTCGAGGTGATTGTTGACGAGGAAAAAGTACGAAAACTTATGCCGCAGCTCACGCGTCTCGGTGCTTGCGGCATAATAGAATACCAGATAAACAAAATCTTGCAGTGAAAGTGTGAAAAGCGCGTATCAAAAGGAACAGACTAATCGCCCTATTTCTCAAATTATATACCTAAATACACAAATAAAACATAAGTTTTAAATATTATTACATTTACTAGGTAAATCATGGTGGAAGACCAGTTCGCTCAGGCAATTCAGGGGAATAACGATATTCATTTATCCGGCACATATGAAGCGGATATCGATAGCAGGAACTGTGCCTCAGACCTCCGCTACGAAATAGACAAAATGGTACTGCACGGCATGTTTCTCCAAGCGCTGGATTTGAGCAACAAGCTGCTCCGCAATCCGGAGTGCACAGTAACTGATGTAGATCGTGAAATCCAAATACTAGAAAAGCTTATTGATATTGTTCCTAACGATGAAGGCAGAACAAATATTTCAGCATTATTAAGAAACGGGGATAAGTTTATCCCTCAAATAATAAAAAATGAAGACATATGGAGCTCCATAATATCCTACTATAAAGACATGCTTTCCAAAGACGAAGCGCTAAAGCGTGACATAGTGGCCCATGAGGATCCGCTGACTGTTATCTTAAGGGCTAATGAAATGCGTATGCACATATCGCATAATGCAATCCTGACATCTCCAGAAAAAGTAACAGGAGAAGCAAGAAAAGCAGCTGTCCGTGCAAGAGTCCGATAAATCTAATGACCATCATAACACCGGACTTTCAAATTCAGGTAATGGACTGCACACAGACTTACTCAACTGCCATTGCAAAAAAATCTGTAAGCGGGAGTCACTTCGACATTCTTGCCATCCACCTTCATGCTTTTTTGTGCTTCTTTTGATATTATTGTACCTGAATTAATCTTAAAATGTTGCATAAATGTGATTAATCCGTCGGTGTCTATCTTTCCATATTTTACCTCAAAAGCGGAGATTTTATCCCCCTCTACGGCTACAGCATCGACTTCATTCTTATAAGGATCCCTCCAGAAGAAATCCACATTAAGCAGCCTTATTACTATCCACTCGAATGCGTGGGATCTTGAGATGTCATCTTGTCTGAAGAGGAGGTCTTCAGATACAACAGCGGGATAGTACTTCTTTAATCTGCGTTCTGTTTTTCTCCTGCTTTTTGAGAAATTGTATAGTTTCTTGACAATGAAAGATTCTTCGAGGTATCTGAGATACAGAGAAAGGGTCTGCCTCGAGATTCCAAGCTCTTTAGACCAGTTCGAGAGTTCTATTAATTGTCCTGGCTCTTCCAACAGCGGCCGCAAGACAGATTCGAGGACTGTGGGGTCACTTATCCTGAATAGCTTTGGAATATCGGAATAAACTACTTTCTCTACTATTCCTTCGTTTATGTACTTTTTGATATAATCCTTGTTTTCTTCATCTACCAGCTCTGGAAAACCCTGGGTCAATATGTATTTATCGAAAAGCTTCGCAAGTTCCTTTTCGTGCATCCCTATCGGCTTAGGATTAAACTTCTTAAAGCTAAGAAATTCTGTAAATGATAACGGTTCCACTCTGAATTCAAATATCCTGCCTGCGAGGCTCTCTTTCGACTTTCTTCTGATAAAAAGCGATTCCGATCCTGATATCACCAACTTTACACTTGAACCGTAAAGGTCGTATACCGTTTTGAGTTGATTTTGCCAGTCATTGAGTTTTTGTACTTCGTCAAACAATACCAGGAATTTTCCGCTCCTGAGATTTTTTTCGGACATCTCTTCATAGGTCTTTATAATGGCACTGATTTCAGCGTCTTTGAATTCGTCAAATGAAAAGTATATTACATTTTCAGGTAAATAATCTTTTTTCATAAGCTCTTCGGCGAGCTTCAGCATTATTGTGGTTTTTCCCACTCTTCTTAACCCGCTCAGTGCAATGATCTGTTTTGAGGCAATAAATTTCTTAATCTCGTGGTATACGTGCCGATTAGAGAAAGTGATCTTTATCTCTTTGGAAGACCACCACGGATTAAAGTTCTGCAGAGCCTCTTTTATTGTTGCCATAATACTTATATGAACCAATAAGTATTTATATTCTGTGTTACTTGTATTTAACCTAGAATAGATTATATGTTAATTGCATATTACCCACTTTAATAATAGCAAGTAACACAATCACACGTTAATCAGTATATTTCAGTATAACAATATTGTTATGTGGGAGCAATAGTGTGCATTTTGTCCGTTCAACCACACATAACGTGAAAGACAAGCCCATCTGAAAGTCCACCTCAACCGATGTGGACAGATTAACTATTGCTAAATCCGAGTTTACCATAGTGTACCTCTACACTCTGAAGATTCTTAAGCGGTATGAAGCCAATTTTTACATTTTTTAATTTCGACTTAACTTCTTCGTATTGTTTTTGTGAAAGCACCCTTGGAACAAAATGACCATTCCCTTTGTCTTCCAATATACCGCGTCCAATCCAAAAATCCACGGTAGATGCATGCGTTGAGCCTAAGGTTAACCAATGATCGACATTTTCATCCGAGAGCCCCCATGACAAAACAAGCGGTACTCTATTATCTCCTGTGAAATAATCACCTAGAAAACCGGCTTCAACTTCGTAGAAGGTATCTTCAATTATTTTTGATTCTATCAATTTGTTTTCTTTTTCTTTTTCGTTGAGAGTTGTCCAGTCCTCCTGCCCTTTCCACATTATTGAACGATAGCTCCGATGGAGGTGTCTCTTTCGATCCTCCATCGGGAGTTTTTCGAATGCTTTCAACTTTTCTGGCAGTTTCTCTTTCACTTTTGCCTTCAACTTTTTACTGTCATATTTTTCGCCGGTCCTGATATAGTTTATTTTCAAGTTTGGTGGACAGTATTTTGAATAGAACCTTAATAATAGCTCGAAACTTTCTGCATATTTGTCAAGTGCAGATTTTGGATAATTATCCATCATTGTTATGATTATATCTTCCGAACCATAATCTAATACGATACCTGGGGTATGTACTTCCAGGATTGGCGAAAACAATTCGCTCATGAAATTCAGATTAAAAAGTTCGGCCCAGTCTACTTCCGGATACGAGCTGTTCCAAAAGTGCTTATACCCACCAAATAATATGACAAAATGTAAAGGTCTTGCTTCTCGTATACTCAGCAATACCTTATTTTTAATATCTTGTTTAGTCTGCTCGAATACTTTGGCCTTTCTGAACTCTTTTCTTAAAAGAATCCTTACAATCCAGTCCGCCTTCTCTTCGTTATTAAGTAGTTTTCTACCAGCTTCTGTAAGGTTATGCCTTGGAAACGACATTGCCAAATTTTTTAAGTAGTCTTCTACTGCCGACATGGCTTAACATCCCAGTTTAGTCTTTTAAACTTTCCGCGTCCGAGCGGAGCGAGGGCTTGTGGCAGAGGCGGCCGCCGCGAGCCGGAATTATCAGTATAGACCCCCAGTAAACTGTGTGATTTGAACCTCTCGATGACAAGCAGAAATCTCAGTTCCGTTTTGCCATCGGAGAAACCTTTCAAGAAAATGGTGTGGCGGGGGCGGGATTTGAACCCGCGACCTCTAGATTTCTCGTCATAGCATCTCTGCTCATCACTCATAATGCTTTGCATATGAGTCTAGCGCTCTAACCAGGCTGAGCTACCCCGCCTTGCACGAAATCAGGGTCACAATACTTTATCTGTGAAGGTATAAATACTTCACACCTTTACAAGCACTGAAGATTATCCATTCAACTGGTTCGGTATAATGCCACGCAATATCGCATAAGATGGCCACTCAAATAATCTATCTGCGGCATCAGTGCTTCAGTATTGGGAATCTGCGCATATACGCTTCGGCAAGGAATATAACGAAGTATGGCAGCACAAACAGTGACACAACAAGCAGTACTGCATATCCGGCATATACGCCAAGAAGGCTTACAAACACAAAGTCTATAACTGATATTACAACTGTTGCAAGAAGAAGCCAGCCTATAAAGTATGCCGGGCTTTTGATCACAAGACGCACGCTGTCTTTTAAAGAACGCACTATGCTTCTGTTATCTATGACTATAGCGCTGGGCGCGTAAAATACAGGTATAAAACCAAAGAAGCCTACAATGTCTGTAAGCAAGGTCTGCGCGCCTATAATATAGCCTATTATGTTTGCGGCAAGCAGCACAATTGTGTACATAATCAAAACCACGAAAACCTTGCCTATGTACTTTTCTATGTCCTGCAGGACGCGCTTTGATATGGCAAGTCTGGTTTTCCTTGCCTTTACAACAAGGCTTATTGCAACAAATGCAAAGCTGATAAAAAGTAGCGAGAAGAACATGGCTGCAATTATCACAGCTACTGTTGTAAAGTTAAGATTCGTGAATATGCTTGCGCTTCTTACAAATATGGCACCCAAGCTGGTAAAACTTGGCAGAGGCGCAAACAACGGTATGATAAATGAGATAACAAAAGGTATGGAAAAGATAAGAACGAATTTGGTGTTTGATGAGTATGTCTCCCAAGAGTCACTAAATACGTTTCCCATTCCAAATCACTGCTGCGATGCGCATCTGAAATAAAATATTAAATAAAAGAAAAAAATAAAAAGCAGCTTTACCTAAAAGCCATTCTGACATGCTGTAATCGAAGGTGAAGGTGCGTTCTGCCCATTGCCCTGGTTAGATGTCGTAAGTCCCAGCAGTGTTGATATCAGGTAAGGTGCTATTATGTATAATATAAGTGCTATTATGCCGCCCATAAGCATACCCATTCCCCAGCCCTGCATGCTTGCCCTCAAGTTGCCTGTGGCAGGCAGAACATGCGCGAATGCGTAAAGCGTGCCTCCTAGTATGAACATCATAAGCGCGAGTATGCTCAGTATGTCTGAAACAGTAGTAACCACGCTGCAAAGTATGTTCTGCACGTTTGCAACGCCTGCGTTAACTATTGTTACCCCTGCATACGACACAGTGCCTAGCAAACTCCCAAGTATGCCAACAAGAAAGGCAAATTGCAATATTGTTCTAACATTATTAGACTCAGTATGTTTCCACATCGAATGCGCCTTTTATCAGTTCATAATGTAAATATCAACATTTAAATATGTTTCTATTTATCCTCGCATATTTATCGCATACAAGCTCATTTATTTTGATTATTAGCCCTGCTCTTTCTGCCTATCAGAACAAGTCCGGCTGCAGCTGCCAAAACCATCACTGTTGCTATCCCGATGTCCTTGAATACTCTGTCTGCTGCGCTTTCCAAAACATCAATTGTGCCTTTTAGGTTATTTGCAGTGTTGCTTGTTTCAGCCTTAGATCTTGCCTTGGTGTGCTGTACAACGTTTGTACTGCCTCTTTTCTGCAGCTTAAGTGCATTGTTGATGCCATTAACATCTGCGCTGACAGCAACATTGATCTTCAGGCCTGCAGAGACGCTCTTTCCGGCGGTGTTTACTGCAACATGTTGTTTCTCAACGAGGCGTTTTTTGGCAATCTGCTCCTCAAATACCACTATAACCTGGCCCCTGTCAAATACTTCTGTCTTATAGTTGCTTTTCGGCATTGAGTTAATCATAACGTAACCCGAATCCGTATACTTAAGCAGAACGGCTGGGCTTTTAGGACCTACTGTAGGCTCTAATACATTCCCATCTCTAAGTTTGAAGGAGCGCATCTGATCATACGTGCTTGTCTGCTTTTCAGTTACATATGCCTGTGGTGTGGCATATCCGTTGCCTACAGTCTGCTCGACAACATTTCCATTCGGCAGGCTGTAATTCTGCGGATAAACAGGCTGTGGTGCATACACAGGCTGTGGTGCATATGTTGGCTGCACGGCGTATCCGTTGCCTACAGTCTGCTCGACAACATTTCCATTCGGCAGGCTGTAATTCTGCTGATAAACAGGCTGTGGCGCGTATACAGGCTGTGGTTGTGCATAAACAGGCGGCGCAAAATAAGGGCTTGTTACCGTCTGCTCTACAACACCGCCGCCTGGCACTCCATAACTTAAAGGATATGGGGCATACTGCGGTGCATAGTACGGCTGTTGGTTTGCAATTCCATTCACAACACCCTCTACCAGCCCTGCAGCTGCGCCTCCTACAAGAGCGCCGACTATCCTGTTGCCGAAGTTGCCTTCACGCCTGTATCCCCTGAATCCGAATCCGCCATTGCCTTCAAATCTGCCCCCATAGCCTCCTGAAACTGTGCGTTCCAAGACTGGCCTGCCTCCCCATGCCTCTGCATTGCCTGCTACAAATGCCATAGGTGCTGCTGCAACTAATGCAATTGCGCTCCATTTAGTTATAATGTTTGCGGGTTTTGATTCTGTGCCTGCATGTGTATTAATATCCTTATTTGTTGTGCTCTTTTTTAATGATATAGCCATATTCTCACTGACTATAATGTGAATTTTCTCATATTTAGCCTTTATCATTAGTTTTTATGATGTAAAACTGATATATACGGTTGTGCATTGTCTACGTCAAATGTGCATATAATCTATTATTCAGGATTTGTGCGGCTGTCTGCACTCTCGCTCCATAAGCCTTCAAAATACCAGGTCAAAGCAAACCAGCTTCTTAGCAAAGGCCTATCTTGTGCTCTGTTTTCCATCAACAATTCCAGATACGTTGTATATTATTGTATCGTTGTTTTCATAGACTATAGGCAGGCCTATGCTTCCGTTCTCCAAAGCCATGAAGTTGGTGCCGTTTATCGATATATTTGTCATTCCGCCTTCTGCTTCAAATGCTCCAATCTCATATCTCCAGTACTGCCTCACAAGAAGATAATCTGGTTTTACCTGCATCAGATAACTGAAATTGCCCTCCTTTGCAAATAGGAACTGCGGAAATGATTGCCAGCCGTCGTTTGTGCCCATCAGGCTGTCGCTATAGCTCTGCCTCTGCCCTAAGCCTTCGACAATGCTGCCGTCGTCCCAGTCTGTCAGGAATGTTGCGTTGGGCGATGTGTTGTTACGCACCCAAGACATTGCCGCAACGAACTGCGGACTGATATTGTCTCCTGTAGAGTATCCTGTTACCTGCATAAACATGACAATTACGTCTACAAGGATAATGCTTGCAATGAATATGTTGACCCACAGCCTCATCCGGGTCTTGCCTCTTGTACGGTAAAATTCAAGGAGTGCGTAGGATGCGAACACCGCAACAGGCATGGCTATAAGCGTCATGTACCGTATCTCGGCAAGCTGCAGTGCAGCAGTAACTATGAAAAGCGATAGGATAATAAGGAACACAAAGTTGCCGTTATTGCGCTTTTTATCTGGTACGCCATTGCTCAGGTATTTGTCCTTCAATATGTAAAAGACTACACCTATCGGTGCAAGGCCTATTGCCAGCCCAAATTCCAAAAACAAGAAAGTTCCGGTAGTCGGCTGCAGCTCGGCTATGGTTGTAAGCGCATTTGTTACAAGGTATAGCCCCTTGTTTTCAAAGTACACGAATGTCTCGAAGCCTATGCAAAGCAGTACAGCTCCTATAACTGCAGGCAGTACAAGGCTCTTCTTTTTGGTGTAAAGCAACCATAGTACAAAGAACACGAGAAGCGCGGCGATTGCATATACTCCTCCGCTCCATGTCCATATGCAAAATGCAGCAGGCACTGCTGACAAGGCGTATATGCGCTTGTCCCGCCTCTCATGTGCGTATATGAGGGCAAGCAGCATAGCTGCAGCAAATAGTGGCACAAAGCTCTCGCCTCTCCACTCACCTGCAACATTCTTGAAAATGGCTCCTGACATAGTCGCAAACAGAAACATTGCAACAAGCCCTCCGTTTCTGCTTCCGGATAATTTGTATGCAAGCATATACGTAGCTGCCATCTCAAATATGGCAAAGACAACGGGCAGGAACAGCATTGCAGTGGCAAGGTTGCCTGTTATATAAGATGCGGCTATTGCAAAATATATAAGGCCTGGCATCTCGTCGAATTTGTTGTGCAACGGAAAGCCTGACAACTGCGAAGTAATTGTAAGATTGTTTGCAATGGTCTGCTGCGCTACGCTGTAATAGCCGTAGACATCAGGCTCCATAAATGTGCCGAAATGCAGAGTGCTCAGGCGCAGTGCAGTTCCAAGTACAAGTATAATGGCAAATAAAGCAATAAACCGCTTGTCCCTGTCCATTCAACAACAGCCCGAATTAAAATTTACTAAGCCTTTACGCAAAATAAAACAAAAAACAACTGATAAATAGCAGCTACCCTGCCGCTAGTGGTTCATTGCTATTATGCCGTCTATTATGCCGTGCACTCCTATGCCACCTGTGGCTCTTACCGCTAGCCTGTGGCTTAAAACAGGCCTTGCAAGAAATCTTATGTCCTCTTTTGTAACGTAGTTCCTGCCTTCTATCAAGGCCTTTGCCTTGCCGCATCTCATAAACGCTATGTCCGCCCTTGGGCTTGCGCCCATAACTATGTGTATGTCGGCTCTTGTTGCATCTACAATGGTTGTAATGTAACGTGCTATCTCATCAGGCATTGTAACCTTTTTTGCTTCCTCCTGGAGCTGCATTATTGTGGCAGTGTCTATTATCTTCTTTACTGCAACCTTCTCCTCCTTCTCTTTTATGCGAAGCATTGCCTCCTCCTCTTCCATGCTGGGATATCCTACGTCTATCTTCATTATGAATCTGTCTGCCAAAACCTTTGGCAGCGGTGTAGTGCCTTCTATATTCAAAGGGTTCTGAGTTGCAAATGCTGTAAACGGTGCAGGCAGCTTCATGTCCATCCCTCCAAGAGTGACCTGCCGCTCCTCAAGTGTCTCAAGAAGACCAGACATGGTTCTTGGCTGCATCCTGTTGAGCTCGTCTATAAGAAGTATGTTTGTGAATACGGGCCCCTTGCTGTACTTTATGCTTTTGTCATCGTCCTCATATGCAAAGCCCATTATGTCGCGTGCCAAAAGGTCCGGGGTCCCCTGTATCCTCTTGAACTCTGCCTGTATTGTATCGGCAAGCGCCTTTGTCATGGTTGTTTTTGCAACTCCGGGAACCCCCTCAAGAAGCGCATGTCCGTCAGCTACTATGGCTATGAACATGAGCTCCAATGTCTCTTCCTTGCCTGCTATATGCTTCTTCATCTCCTCCAGAATCTCATTGTAAATGGTGTTTGCATCCATAACTCCAGCCTGTTTATCTCATTATACTTCAAAACAAAAGCTTTATAATATGTGATTTTGCAATATATATGGAGGTGCATGGGATGCAGAGTGATAATGAAAAGCATTACAAAATAACTTCTATTCCAGAAGCGTTGGAGATACTTGAAGCAAGGAAGAAAGAAGGCGAATTAGGATACGAACAGCAGCTGTCATATGATCATGCAAAGAAGTTTGCACAGTTGAGTCCTGAAAAAGCAGGGAAGATGCGTGCAGAACTGGAGGGCATCGGTCTATCAGCAAAGGCCAGCGTGTCCATAATAGACACAATGCCATCTGATATAATGCAGCTGAAGCAGATTCTTGCCAACGAAAAGAACACTATAGACGATGCCACAGCTGCAAAGGTGTTTGCTGTAGTGGAAAAGAACAGGGGTAAATAATTGAAATATGTGTTTCTATGCAGGAAAGCCATGAAAGTGAACAGCGAAGGGATGACCTTGAGGAATATGCAGTCGTCCTCGACTACCTGCCTACTGGAAAGTCTTTTTCTGTGCGTTCAGAGCCTATAGTCCAACTGATAGGTGAGACTAGGTTTACGCTTCTTGAAGCTGTTCCAAAGAATCCCGAAATAAAAGTCGAGGAGCGCATATACATAGGCAAAGGCGATAGGGATAAGATAGCTTTGATAAAATCAAGGCTAACATACTCAAGCCTTACCGAAGGCGCAAAGAACGAGCTTCCGCGTGCAATAGCAAAGATAATAAAATCAAACGAGAAGAAGTTTGTTGACTTCTTCAATACAGCATCTCCGCTGAACATACGCATACACTCCTTGGAGCTTCTCCCTGGCATAGGCAAGAAGCATCTGCTCGCAATACTTGATGCGCGCGAGGACAAGCCTTTTGAAAGCTTTGAGGACATGAGCAAGCGTGTTTCACTGCTGCAGGACCCGATAAAGCTGCTTACCGACAGAGTCCTCGAGGAGCTTAAAGGCAGCAGCAGATTCTATATACTCACAAGGCCGCCTGCGCAGCCAAGACCCTACTAGTACGTTTTCTCCCAATCTCTTTCTCGCATATGCTTTTATTTTTTTTCTACAGAAGCAATAATATGCAGGATAATAATTCGCAAGGTGTCGGCACGCAGAACAGCGATGACTATCAAGATTCTCAACTTTACGAAAAAGACCATTGTGCAATTACAGTCCAACTAAAATACCTTAAGTTCTTACAAAAGATTACTCCAAGATTCCATGTCAAAGTGCAGAGCGCAATCAGCAATCAGAACCTTTTAGGAAAAGGTTCACCAAAAGCGCAGAGCGCAATGGAGTATCTGATGACTTATGGGTGGTCGATATTGCTTGTGGCAGTAGTTATTGCGGGGTTGTTCGAACTCGGAGTGTTCAACGGAGGAAGTGCACCATCATCTGCGTGCATCTCGCAATCTGGTTTTCTATGCATTAATCCGGTGCTCGCAACCAATGGCACCGTAAATGCAATAATAGGCACAGAGTACACAGGAGTGACAGTAACCGGAACTGCGTGCACCAATTCAACTGTGCAGCCGCCGGTGCAGTTCACTGCAATAAACCCCGGAATAGTTCTTGCAAGCGGTGAGGAGATGCCTGCAGACTTTCAGTGCAAAATCAGCTCAAACGCAACAGGCACAAAGTTTGCCGGAGTGCTTTGGTTACAGTATACAAGAAATGGAGTTACTGGCATAACCGGCGAACTCGCTACAGTAATTCTGAAATCAACAAAACAGGGCAGCGCTCTTGCTGCATCTATCTCACCAAATCCTGCAGGCGTAGATTCCGGTCAGGGTGTAACTTTGATGGCAACAGCATCTGGCGGCCCTTCCCCGTACACTTATCAATGGTACACTGCAAGCGCTGCAGGAACGTGCAGTTCATCTGACACTGCAATAAGCAGTGCGACATCGAGCACATACACTGCAAGTCCATCCTCAGATACATTCTACTGCGTTATAGTGAACGATGCGTCAAGCCAGAGAGCCAGTTCACAGACTGACCTTGTGTCGGTCAATACGCAGCTGCAGGCAGGTACTATAACTCCGCCATCGCCCGGAGTGGTGACAGGCAACAGCATAACGCTCACGGCAAACCCCCTTGACGGAACGCAGCCTTATTCTTATCAATGGTATACCGCAGCATCATCGGGAACATGCAGTTCATCCGACACTGCAATAAGCGGCGCAACATCGAGCACGTACACGACACCCGCACTGACTTCAAACACCTACTACTGCGCAACAATTTCTGATACGTATGGCGAAACGGCGAACACACTGACTGATTATGTTACTGTTTATCCTGTATTGAGCAACCCTAATTATGCAGTGTACACCTCTTCATCTACAGCATCAGCTACAGTCGATCCTGGTAATCAAATATACGTCTGCGCAATTGGCACTGACGGTGAGCCTCTAAGTTCCGAATCATGGACCCAGACAACAAATACTATATACACTTCTATAGGCGTGCAGACAGGCAGCACATGCTCTGCGTCGCTGTCCTCTGCAGGGGGTTCGATAATCAGCGCATACGGGGTAGACGTGCCAACTACTACAGATACCGTTTATTCTAGTTCAACAATGTCAGAGCCAAACACCTACCAGCTTCAGTACACAGTAACAAACAGCATAAACACTGTAGTCATAGCGTTTTCGAAAGAGTATACACATACAGGTATGACGCTCCCATCAGGATGCTCCCAGGTGCTTTATCAGGCAGATTCATCTTCTGCCCTTGTTTACTACGCAGTCTGCGTCAACCAGGCTCCTGGGACGTATATCGTGAGTCCCGGTGGCTGGTCTGGCTCTCCAGTATCTCTTGCTGTTTTTGTGTATGAAAACCCTGTGGCTGTTCCGACGCCAAATCCTATATACTACGCAGCGTCTACACAATCCACATCAGTTGCAGCGGCATCCGGTAATCAAATATACGTCTGCGCAATTGGCACTGATGGCGACCCGCTAAGTTCCGAATCATGGACCCAGACAACAAATACTATATACACTTCTATAGGCGTGCAGACAGGCAGCACATGCTCTGCGTCGCTGTCCTCTGCAGGGGGTTCGATAATCAGCGCATACGGGGTAGACGTGCCAA
>JAJZOD010000004.1:0-71613 GCA_021852055.1 Microcaldota archaeon | reverse complement strand
GAATCATGGACCCAGACAACAAATACTATATACACTTCTATAGGCGTGCAGACAGGCAGCACATGCTCTGCGTCGCTGTCCTCTGCAGGGGGTTCGATAATCAGCGCATACGGGGTAGACGTGCCAACTACTACAGATACCGTTTATTCTAGTTCAACAATGTCAGAGCCAAACACCTACCAGCTTCAGTACACAGTAACAAACAGCATAAACACTGTAGTCATAGCGTTTTCGAAAGAGTATACACATACAGGTATGACGCTCCCATCAGGATGCTCCCAGGTGCTTTATCAGGCAGATTCATCTTCTGCCCTTGTTTACTACGCAGTCTGCGTCAACCAGGCTCCTGGGACGTATATCGTGAGTCCCTCTAACTGGGTTGGCAACCCCGTATCTCTTGCCGTTTTTGTGTATGAAAACCCTGTGGCTGTTCCGACGCCAAATCCTATATACTACGCAGCGTCTACGCAGTCCACATCAGTTGCAGCGGCATCCGGTAATCAAATATACGTCTGCGCAATTGGCACTGACGGTGAGCCTCTAAGTTCAGAATCATGGACCCAGACAACAAATACAATATACACTTCTATAGGCGTGCAGACAGGCAGCACATGCTCTGCGTCGCTGTCCTCTGCAGGGGGTTCGATAATCAGCGCATACGGGGTAGACGTGCCAACTACTACAGATACAGTTTATTCTAGTTCAACAATGTCAGAGCCAAACACCTACCAGCTTCAGTATACAGTAACAAACAGTATAAACACCGTAGTCATAGCGTTTTCTAAAGAGTCTACGCATACAGGTATGACGCTCCCATCAGGATGTTCCCAGGTGCTTTATCAGGCAGATTCATCTTCTGCCCTTGTTTACTACGCAGTCTGCGTCAACCAGGCTCCTGGGACATATATCGTAAATCCCTATAACTGGATTAACGTTCCAGTATCTCTTGCCGTTTTTGTTTATGAAAATAGCTAATGCTGCATATATGCTGTTGCAAAAATTTTACCTGCCGATCAGGTTTTTGTTTTGCTTCACGGCATGGCTGTAAAAATCAGAACTTGTTCAGATGTATCTGCGGCACTATTATCCTGCGCATTATGGAGCTTGATATCTTCATCTCCACTACATAAGCATCGCCGCGCTTCTCCACGACAGTAGCAACCCTGCCCCTGTATCTCGGGTGAGGTATGTTGCGGAAGTTGCCCTTTGGCATTATCACTACCTTGCTGCCTATGTCGAATTTTTTAATCTTCTTGCTTATGCCCAGGGCTGAAGGCATGTTATGCCTTGCAAGGTGCCTTGACCTCCCAGAAAAAAGACCATGAGAACGCTTTGACATAAAAATCACTGTAACCGTTGATTAACACACAATTCTTATATAGAAAAACATATATATACCTTTCACATGATTAATAACTGTGGTTTAATGGCAAAAGCTCATGCTAAATCAAGTGGCAGGATATCCTTGCATCCTGACTATAAAATCGAGAACATAGTTGCAAGCGCGGATCTGGGCGTGGAGCTTGACCTTTATGCTATTGCAAAGGCATCGCAGGATGTTGATTATGAGCCAGAGCAGTTTCCTGGGGCGATCTGCAAGATACGCGAACCAAAGACGGCTCTTCTGCTTTTCAAGAACGGCAAGGTAATATGCACAGGCTCAAAAACAGAGTCGGATATCAAAAAAGCCATAGATCAGGTAATAAAGATAATAGAGAAACACATAATAGTGAACAGGGCAGCATAAGCTTTTTGTACAAACTATCTGCCGAATCAGGGAATTCAAGGCCGTTTTTAAACGCTTCTTCTATCGCTGAACAGCTCAGGACTGCCAGCAATGTGTTACAATGTGTATCCTGAGGTTGAATATGCTTACTGGTGCGCACTTCAGACTGTATGGGTTTTCTTTACTGCCCTCATTATCATGTAGTAAATCAAATACATAATTATGCCAAGGACAGAAAGCAGTACAACAATCATTGTAGTGTTTGATGCTCCGAGTGCATAATAACCGAATGCCATGAGCAGTGCGTTCCATACCACCATGCCAAGTATTGAGTAGAGATAAAATGTCTTCAGCGGCATTCTTGCAAAACCTGCAGGAAGGCTTATCAGGCCTCTAAGAACCGGCACTAGTCTCAGCGAAAACACGGCAAATGCTCCGTTCTTTTGGAACCATGAATCAAATGCATCAAGCGTGTTTTTTTTGATGTGGAATCTGCCTGCATGCTTGTACACTACATCCTTGCCTATGTAATAGGCTATGGCGTAATCGACCGTTATGCCTATTATGCCTGCTGCAAGTGCTACGAAAAAGGCAAGCACCACATTAAGAAGCCCCTGTGCGGCAAAATAGCCAACTGCAGGGAGCACTATCTCGCTCGGTATCGGCAGCGATGCGGCCTCAAGCGACATAAGACCGAAAATTGCAATATAGCCGTAATGCATTATCAGTGCCTGTATGCCTGCTAAGCTGAATGATTTCGAAAGCCCATGCGCAAGTGCAGTGATGATTGAAGATATGCTGCTCATATTTATCAATGCAATAACAAGCGATAGCAAGTAATAAAACTAATATAACTAAAAGCATATATGGTATAGTTGGTAGCATGAAGTTCGAAAGCAGAAAGAGGCTCGGGCAGAACTTTCTTATAAGCGAGGCAGTCGCCCGCGCCGAGGCAGTGCATGCTTCTGGGAAAGCAGTGCTGGAGATAGGCCCGGGAAAGGGCATGCTGACAAAAGAGCTGTGCAGATACGCTAAAAAGGTCATCGCTGTTGAGAAAGACCAGCGCCTCTATGCATTCCTGAGGTCAACGTTGCAGATGAAAAACCTTGAGCTGATAAATGCCGATTTTTTCGCCGTGCAATGGCCTGCGCATGTAATAAACAGCATAGATATAGTGATAGCCAATATACCTTACAACCTGTCCAGCAGGACAATTTCATGGCTCTTTACAAACAACAAGAGTGCTGTTCTCTGCCTGCAAAAGGAGTTTGTTGAGCACATGACTGCACCCGAAGGCACAAGAAACTACTCAAGGCTGAGCGTAATGTGCGCATTGTCATTCAACATAATCGAGATAATGCACGTTCCGAGAAGCAGCTTCAATCCAGTGCCTAAAGTTGATTCAACCATAGTGTTGATAAAGCCGAAAAAACTCCGCATCTCCGCTGACGAATACAACATCATAAATCTGCTTATGCAGCATAAGAAAAAGACCCTGAGAAATGCCATCATCGACTCTGCCCCGGAACTCGGAGACACACGCCGCCTGCAAGACTACATTGCAAAAAACGACTGCAGCGAACGCGTCTTCAAGATGACCCCTGACGAGATTCTGGAAATCTCAAGGAATCTGGAGGCGCTTCAGAAGCTATAGCTCGGATCCTCTTCATCAAGTATTATTCCCTTCTTTACCTTGTCAAGGAACTTCTTCTCAGCTTCCTCTGAACCCTTTTTCCCCAAAAGGTTGCGGTAGTGAATAGGCGCTATCCTTGCGGCTGCAATGCTGCCAGAAGCCTTTATTACCTCATCAACATCCATTGTGTACGTGCCGCCCATGGGGAGCAGCGCCAAATCGGCGCGTATGTCTTTCATTTCAGGTATTTCATCTGTGTCTCCGGCGTGATAAATGCGCTTGCCGTTTGTTTCTATAACATAACCAACCCAGTTATTTGCCTTCGGGTGCTTGTCCAGCCTTTCCCTGACTACGTTATATGCCGGCACAGTTTTGACTTTCATGCCCTCTATATTGTACTCCTTGAACGGCTCAACTCCGGTTACATTATGACCTCTGAGCTTTACAATACTGTCCTTTGTAACGTAAATCTTAGTAGACGGTTTCGAAAGTGCAGTTATGCTCTCTACATAAAAATGATCAAAATGCGGATGCGTAACTAATATAACGTCTGCCTTCTTCTCCGTATTTCTTGTCTTGAACGGATCGATGTAAACTGTTTTGCCGTTATCCTCGAAAACAAAGCTTGCATGGCCTAGCCATTTTATAAACTCGAATTCCATTAAAATCACATTATGCATTCTACGGCAAATCCTAAAATGGTTTGGCGAAATGCATGGCTACTTGAGCAAAACACCTCCGTCAACTACTATCTGCGTGCCTGTCATGTAAGAGGACATCTCAGAAGCCAGGAATAGCGCTGCCTTGCCTATGTCATCAGGATCTCCTAACCTGCCCATAGGTATCTTCTCTGTGAATGACTTCATGAACTTATCCATGTCAACTCCAGGTCCCAGGGGCACGGTCTCCTGCATCTTTCTGACACCGGGGGTCAGTATGCCTCCTGGGGCTATGGCATTTACCCATATGCCATACGGCGCAAGCTCCAAGGCTATGTTTTTAGTGAAGCCCCATACGCCGTGCTTTGATGCGTCGTAATGCGCAAGCCCCACAGAAGATGGATGCAGTGCATCTATGCTTGTAATGTTGATTATCTTGCCGCCTTTGCCCCTTTTTATCATGTGCTCGGACACGTACTTCGTGCAAAGGAAAACCCCTTTTAGGTTCACTGAAAGCACCCTGTCAAAATCTTTCAACTCCATATTAACAAGAGGTATTGTTGGATATATGCCTGCATTGTTAACCAGTATGTCTATGCCGCCATAAGCCTTTATTGTGTCCTTTACAAGCTTCCTGACACTCTGTTCAACTGATACATCTGTGTTTATGGCAATTGCATTGAATCCTTTTTTCTTGAGCTTTGTTACGGCGTCTATGGCATCGCTTTCAGTTCTGTTGGCTATAACAACTCTTGCGCCTGCCTCTGCAAGCCTGTACGATATACCATATCCTATACCGTTCGCACCACCAGTGACTATGGCAACCTTCCCAGACAAATCAAGAAGTTTGTTATCCATGCAATCATAAATATCTAAATGGCATATTTATTAAATCTGTCGTATCTCTGTCGTATTTTTATAATGCAGTAATAAGTTTGTAGACTGAGAGAAGCCAAAATACAAGAAATCTAATCTTTTTTATACAACAGGCAGAGATGGGCACGCAGAGAGTCGAACTCTGGTCTTGACCGTGTGAAGGTCACGTCTTGCCGTTGGACCACGCGCCCAGTGCACAAGTATTGAATATATAAATATCTAATCTTTTTGGTCATTTGTATTTTCTCACAAAATAAGTTTTTTTTCAGCAAAAGGGCCAACTGAGTCCAATAAGCAAATAATCATGCAATCATGCGACCATTTACATTAATCCCTTTATCCTTTATCTTAATCTTATCATGAGAACCTTATTTCGGGATAAGACATAATCACAAAGTTCCAGTAAGGTATATATATCATAAAAAGCATAGTATACTCTGTGAATTAAATGTCAACTGCTTGCAAACCGATAACTATAACACCTAAGGCTATTATTGCGGTTCTTGGCGCAGCTCAGAGGAGGCAGCCAGTTGTTGCTACTGCAGGGTATGGGGTGGAGCTGCGGTCTTTTGCCCGTCCTACGCTGACGGATATCGCGGTTGCGAAACAGGATGCCGAAGCGATAAATATAGCGCGTGTGAATGCGCGCTTTTACAAGCCTGAATTTGCTGATTTGCTTATAAATGGAAATGAGCTTACAGTAAAATTGCGTGAGCGTCCAGCGTCTCTGTAGACAGCGTTCAGACGTTGAAGTACTCCTTGAATTTCTGCGTTGTTGTCACTTTCCTGCTTGACTTATACTTTTCTGTTGTTATGAACTCGCTCTCCCTAAGTTCTTTTATGTAATCGTAGGTTGTACTTCCGAATATTTTTACAAGGCTGCTCTGGAGGACACCCTCGTTCTTGTTCACATAAGCGAGTATGCGCAGTGCGCCTTTTGTTATATCTGGGCCACCGGCAAGGCTCGCAACTTTAGACGCGTACGGCTCCTTGAGCCCGAACATGTACTTGTCTCCTATCCTTAGAATTTCAAGAGCAGTGTCTGATGCATTATAATAATTAATAAGGCTGTCAAGCATGGATTGGAGCGTGCCTTTTGAAGCGATGCCTGTCTGTTCGGCAAGCTCATCAAGACCAACTGCCTTTGAGGACATGAACAGGGCAGCTTCGATAAGTTTCTTATAATCTATGACATCGTCTGGCAATTTAAAACCTAATTGACCTCTATTATTATCTCACCGAAGAACTCCTCCTGTGTGAGGTATACTCTTTCCCTATAAGCCAAAAACAGGAGAGGTATGAAAAGCCCAAGAACCACATCTGAATAATTCTCAGCCTGCGCAAGCTGCGAGAAGGTGATCATGTTCTTCTTGTCAGCATGTATTTTTATTGTCTCGTACAGCCTGTCCATATCCTGCTCTATATCGGCATCGTTTATTGTTATCGGTATCTCTATGCCTTTTGAAAGCAGAAAAGACGTGCGTCGTTCCTTTATCGCCATAGCCTCTTCAAGTGCCTGTATAAGCTCAACAAGAGCTATCCTGCGCTTTACCTGCGGCCTTAGTCTAAGGGACAGCTCATCAACCTGGACAACAGGCCTTTCAAATGGTGCCGCGCTGTCCTCCTGCAAAGACTCGGGCTCGTTTATGCTCAGCATCTCGCTCTTCAGGCGCAGAAGCACTGCAGAGGCAAGCATCATGTTTGCAGGCACTCTCAGGTCCATCACTTTTAATGCCTTCACAGCTTCTATGTACTTGTCTACTATCTCGACTATGTCTATGTTCCATGGATCAAACTGGTTCCTGTGAACAAGATCAACAAGAACGTCCTTCCATGTTGCCTCTTTTACTAGCATCGATAAGTCTATGCCATCCTGTCCGGGGCTTATGCCTAAGAGCTCAACCTGCACTGGCGCCATAGTCTTATCTGCACGGGAATTAATAAATAACCTACGGTAAACAACGCTGGCCTGTCATCCGGCTGCCGGATTTCACATTAGCACATATAGCATCAATTCAGAACCAGAAATAAGTTCTTATAATGTTCCTACCTATTCAGATAGGTGCTTTCATGGCTTTCAAAAACGAGTTCACATATAGAAATTTTCTTGAACAAGGGAGGGAGGCAGAGTTCGACAGGCTTTTTGATGAGGCAGTTGCAGAAGCGAGAAACAATGTGGGCTTAGAGTTCTCAATGTTTATAAACGGCAAGGAGGTATACTCCAACGAGAAGATAATCGAGCTGTCTCCTATAGACGGCTTCCTTATGGGCAGATTCCAGAAAGGCACAAAAGACAACGCTGCTGAAGCAGTGAACGCCGCAATGTCTTCATTCAATGAATGGAGTGCAATGCCTTATGCTGAGCGCGTCGGCATTTTCAGAAAAGCCGCGCTTCTGCTCTCTCAGAGGAAGTTCAGCATCGGTGCTATTCTGAGCATGGAGAACGGCAAGACGCGCTACGAATCAATCGGCGAGGTTGACGAGGCCATAGACTTCCTTAATTATTACTGCGATGAGATGGAGAGGAACAGGGGCTTTATAAGAAGGAGCAAGCTCCCTGGAACAACCTCAAGGGTGGATGCCGGTTTTCAGGGTGCTCCTGAAGGTGAAGAGCGCATAACTATAGCAATGAAGCCTTATGGTGTGTTTGCTGTAATAGCTCCGTTCAACTTTCCAGTATCAATATCAACAGGCATGAGCGTCGGAGCCATGATAACCGGAAATACTGTTGTATTCAAGCCATCATCTACAGACAACATGTCCATGTTGACCGGCCTGCTTCTTTACAGACTGTTCAAGGATGCAGGCGTGCCAGACGGTGTGTTCAACTACATCACAGGTCCGGGTTCCGAGGTTGGTGCAGAGCTGTCCTCAAACATAAATGTAAGCGGTGTTGTCTTCACAGGCTCAAGGGCAACAGGCATGTCCATGATATCAAAAAGCTATTCAGAAGGCAAACAACGAGTTTTTGTTGTAGAGATGGGGGGCAAGAACCCTGCAATAGTTTCAAAATATGCTGATCTTGATGCTGCAGCAGAGGGTATCGCAAGCGCAGCTTTCGGCTTTTCAGGCCAGAAGTGCAGCGCGTGCTCACGTGTCTATGTCCACGAATCTGTCAAGGAAGAGTTCATAGGCAAGCTTCTCGAGAGAACAAAAAGAATGAAGATAGGCGACCCCCTAAAAAAAGAGAACTTCATCGGACCACTGATAAGCAGCAAGGCATTAGACCGATACACAAGTGCAGTCGAGGAGATAAAGAGGAGCTGCAGGCTGATATTCGGTGGCAATATTGTTGAAAGCGGTAAGCGTGGCCTATATGTCGAGCCCGTTGTTGCAGAAGCAGATCACTCAAACGAGCTCATGCACAAGGAGTTGTTTCTACCTGTTCTGCTTCTAGACACCTACTATAAATTCGATGAAGCCATAGCAAAGGCAAATGACTCCGAATACGGGTTAACTGCGGGCCTTTACAGCAGGAAAAGACCAGAGATTAAACAGTTCTTCAATAAAATAAATATAGGCGTAGTTTATGTGAATAGGCTGGAAAGCGCTACAACTGGTGCTATAATCGGGGCTCACACCTTTGTCGGATGGAAAGGCAGCGGCATCACAGGAAAGGGTACTGGCAGCAGGAACTATCTGCAGCAGTTCATGCGTGAGCAGAGCCAATCCGTATCAAGGTAGTGAAATGTGCTTTACAAAACTGCTGTACAATCATACGCATTTTAATGTATCACACATAAGCTACAAAAATAAAAAGATAAAGGTGTACATGGCAGACTCTGCAAAGAAGCAGATGATCGGGCTGATGTACCGGGACAAACTGTATGACAATGAAGCAATGCTATTCCTTCCTATGCGATACGCACGTCACAGCATCTGGATGCTAAACATGCGTTTCAGCATAGATATATTCTGGCTGTCAAAAAGCGGCGAGGTAGTTGATATGTATGAGAATGCAAAGCCATGCAAATCAGTATTCGGATGCAAATCCTATCTGCCTAAGTACAGCTCATTTTATGTTCTCGAGATGAACTCTGGCAGCGCAAGAAGGCTCGGCCTTAAGCTAGGATCCCAAATTTCAATCGGAAGCATTAATAAATCTTTAGATTTATAGGTAAATGGAAAAAGTGGTATGATGGCAAAAATAAAGTTCAAGAAGGTGCCCTTTGACAGAATTGGCAGGTCTCTGTTCTCATTTCTGCTTGCTGAGCTTATATCTATATGGATTGTAGGCATTATGTCTCTAATACTTCTGCCTACAATAATACCCCTGCATTTCGGGTGGAACGGCGCAGCATCTTCATACGGGTTCAGTTCAATACTTCTTATAATAGCCCTTATATTCAGCGTAGTACCCGGAATAATACTCGTAGTCTCCTACTACAGATTCAAGCTTCTCAATAAGTATCCTTATCTTGTGAACATACCATTTTTTTATGCCAGCATTAAAAACATCTCATCTGCAAGGAAAGGCTACTGGGTGAATCAGTACTTCAACGCGCTGATGGTCGGCGGTGTTTATATATCGTGCATACTTCTTGTGCTTATACTGGAGGTCTATGCGGCTGCCCAGAAGGACTACATAAACGGCGTGCTCGCAATTATAATACCTGTAATAGCGATAGTTGCTGTGGCAGTACTAATGCTTATCCTGATAAAGGATATGTACCGTAAGATGGAAAAGGAGATCACCAAAAAACAAAAGCGTAGAAGATAACTTTTGTGTTGCATTGGGGTAGCAGTCAAATTGCCCGAAAGCCTGAAATAAAGATGGCAAGGCAGGGAGATACGCAATACGTAAATAAATTCCTAAAGTAGTCAGTGCCTGTTCCTGCTATTGCCTATAATCATCAAAATTATCAAAAAACGAGTAATCATTCAATTTTGTATACTGGCACTCCTTCTGCTATGCGGTACTTTGTCTTTATGCCTACAAAGTCACCGTTATATGCCTCTTCTACATCCTGTCTGTCTATCTGCATGCTTGCAATCCTCTGACGTACGGCCTCCTCCTCATCCCCCAACTCCACAATGTCGCCTATGCGTAGAGTGCCCTCGAGCTTTACTGCAGCAACTCCGGCCTTTTCATAATAATGCTCAACCTTTCCGACTAGAACCCTGCCGCGCTGCCCACTCGTTCCCGGCGGCTGTCCTGCACCTCTTTTTCTCTCCTCAAGTGCATCTAGGACATCCATTGCATTGTCAAGTTCGCTCATACAGACCATTATTGTTTCGGAAGAGTGTTTATTTATTAATTTGCAATGTTTTATAATAAGCATTTACAAGAAAAAAGGTGTAACGTTGTTTTTCGGCAAAAAACCTGCAGAGCCAGAAAAAGTTTCCATACATGAGCTTGAAGCCTTGGCGCTATCCTCTTTCGAACACAAATCTGGCAATCTTGAAGCCAGAGCCGAAGCCGAAATACTCGGTATGCGAAATTCGGTGTCAGAGTTTCTGGATGCCTGTGCGTCACTGGATGTGCTGGATGCAGAGCCATATGTTCAAGACCTGTACTTCCCAAATATTGCTTCTTTAAAAAGCCAAAAATCTTCATACGCCAAAGCATTACGGCATACAATGGACAAGATTGATCTGACCCCTGGAAGAGCCCAGACAACCTATGACCGATACAATGAGCTGTTGTCAAAAGTTGATGATGTCACAAACGAGGTTTTGGGGGTAAACGCTACCTTCAAGACAATAATGTACTGCTATGCCAATCATCTTGCAAGGATAAAGCGCAGTTTTTCAACATTGGAGCGTCATAGGGAGGCTTTGCGCACCGAGATATCGAGGCGTGCAGGTCCAGCATCGGAGTATTCAAGAATATCCGAGAGGATATCCGCACTCAAATCATTAATAGAAGAATCCAAGGCCCTGAAAGAGGCAGCGGCTGCATTTAATCAAGACAAAAGCAAAGATATTACAGGCAAGGTTGAGGCAGAAGAGGCATCGCTGCTCGTAAAGATATCAGAGAAAAAATTAGAACTACCCCAGACAGAGTTGTCGCTTTCAAAGCTGTCCGCAAACATAAGCAAGATTACTCTGCCTCTGGAGCGGCCTTCCAGGAAGCTGGATCACATAACTGTAAGAAAGCGCCTTCTTTATCCGATGATTACAGATCCTATGTCAAACATAACCAATAAGGAAGCATATGTTGAATTTGTCGACTTGGTAAAAGAGCTCAAGAAAAACATAGAGGCAGGCAGCATAGACATTAAAAACAGGGAGAGCACACTTGACATAATATCGGAGACCCTAAACTCAGATCTGTATTCTATGTTAGTGTCGTTCAAAGCGTTGCAGCAGAAGCACTCCGACATAGAACGTGAGATAATGATAATGGAGGGTGCTCTCGCAGAAACCAGAAAAGGCAAGATATCACTGGGCAAATCAAAAGAGGAGGTAAGGATTATGGAAACAAAATCCGTGGAGCTTTCAAAATCTATAAATCCTACAAAACAGGAGATAGAGGCTATGTTTATGGAATATTACCGCAAGCAGATACTTATATTGCTGTAGTGCCTTCTTAGTCTGTCGCAGCATCATTTTCCTGCTGAATGCCAAAGCGATTATTATTACCATGCTTCAACTAAATCTGGATGTTACTGCGCTTACTCATTCAGAAGCCTGTCAAGCTTTTTATTGTAATGATTTTTAACCATCTCGAAATCAAAACCCATAAGTTTGTAGTATACGCTTTCAGGGACGTTTACTCCGAGGCCTATCTCGCCTTTTATTCCAAGTTTCCTGTACATTTTCATGGCCATGGCCTTTGTGAGTGAACTTATCTCAACTTCTGGCTTGAGGCACGGCCTTTCAACAATGGTAATAGTGCAGCCGTCTGCAGAGTATGGCTCCCTCTTTATCTCAAGATAGCTATAATCAATGCCGTGCAAGATAAGCTTTGATATTCTCACTGCAGTTAGAAAATCACTTGCATTTATTGTGTGCTTTTTCGGCATCTGTTTAGATGATGGCACATGCCTGAGGACGATTATTGTTCTGCCATTGTCCTCGCTTATTTTCATCCACATACTGCGCTTTTTTTCGCTCTCGTTCAGATAGTCAGTGTTTCCTGCACTTACCTCGAATGTAACGCTCTTTGAAATGTATCTAGGATGAGCCTTAGCTTTCAGATGTTTCAACCTATTAAGCACCTCGGCCTTGTCAATGTTTATGACACGCACTGTAGTGCCTTTCTGCATGCTATCTTTCATCTCCGCTGCCATTTATCACACCCCTCTCATCTCTGCTTCTGAGCTTTTCAATATTGTGCGCAGCGACATCCTCAAGGCGCAACCCCAGCTCCTCTGCTATCTGCGACACATACCACAGCACGTCTCCAAGTTCACCAGCGATCTCATTTTTATCAAGCACCTTGCCGTCCCTGGCCTGCTTCTTTATCTTGTTTAGAAGCTCACCGACTTCGCCTGCAAGCCCTAGGGCAGGGTAGTACACCCTGCCATCAAGCCTGCCCGGATATATCGCAGTGCGTTTTGCGCTTGTCTGATATTCTGAAAAATCCATATTATCACCGGCTAATAATAAACTCAACATTTAATATAATTGACTGCGTATTCAAAATAATTGTACTATACGCAAGCATGCTGAAAAATGCTGAAAATATTGAAACAGGTGTGGTTATGGCAGAGATTTCCGAAGCAAAGATAAGGAAGATAATAGATTCGAGGGGTAACCCTACAGTTGAGGTTGACATAATATCAAACAACATCACTGGCCGGGCGGCTGCGCCTAGCGGTGCAAGCAAGGGCACATTCGAAGTCAGGGATTATCCCGAAGGAGGCATAGCGCAGGGCATAATTGGCTTTGCTAGAGTTTCAAAGATGGCCACAGGCATGCGCTTGTCTGATCAGAAAGGCTTCGACTCGATGCTGCATGAGGCCGACGGCACAGACAACTTAAGCAGGGTAGGTGGCAACATAGCAGTTGCAGCATCGCTTGCATATGCAAAAGCATCTGCAAAATCGGACAACATAGAACTGTACCAGTCGCTGTCATCTGGAAAGACAGTGTCGCTGCCAAAGCCAATGGGCAATATAATCGGCGGCGGCAAGCACGCTATAAATGGCACAACAATGCAGGAGTTCCTATCAATAGCCAGCGGCAAGTGCTACTCAGATTCGGCATTTGCAAATGTAGCAGTGCACAAAAAAACAGGAGAGCTGATACGCTTAAAATTTCCTGATTTAAGCCTAGGCCTCGGTGACGAAAAGGCATGGGTAGCGCCGTTATCCGATATGGAAGCTCTTGAACTGCTTTCAAGTGCCATACGCTCTGCATCTGAAAACACAGGAGTTAAAATAGGTCCAGCAATAGACCTTGCAGCTTCGGAGTTCTGCGAAGATGGTTCATATACCTACAAAGACAAGAGGCTTTCGAAGGAGGAACAGATAGATTTCATGGCAGATCTCGCTGAAAGGTTCGGTGTAATGTCATTGGAAGATCCGCTTGACGAGTCAGATTTCGACGGATTTGCAGAACTGACGAAAAGGATAGGGAAAGATACAATGATAATAGGCGATGACCTTTTTGTTACCAACAAGGTGCGGCTGCAGAAAGGCATAAGCATAGGGGCAGGCAACGCCATACTTATAAAGCCGAACCAAATAGGCACACTGTCAGACATGATTGAGACTGTGGAGCTCGCCAAGCACAACAATTATAAGACTATAATATCGCACAGAAGCGGCGAAACCGAAGATGCTACAATTGCACATCTTGCCGTTGGCCTCGGGATAGAGTACATAAAGACTGGCACAATAGGCGGGGAGAGGACCGCAAAGCATAACGAGCTAATACGAATAGAGGAGAAGCTGAATAAAAGCCAATAGTCTCTTTTACCATCTTGCCGGTTCAGGCGGCGCAGGCGGGCCTTCCATTATCCTGGGCCACACCTTCAATCTGAGATAACTGCCCAATGCCTCACTGAAGTCTTTGTCTTTGAGCCTTACTGCTGCTGTATTTTGGGTTATGCTGAGCAAAACATGCGAGAGCAGTGCATGGTAAGTTCCGAGCCTTACCGATGATTCTGAAGGATTTCTCTTGAACACCTCAAAGAAACTAGCCTCAAATGCCTTTCTCTCAATTCTGGGTGTGTTTGCGTGCATGTGCGTGGTCCCTGAATTGTCAGTCACACTTCTATCTCTTGCACTTATGTAGTAATCGCAGAATGACATGACATCAATTCCAGTGGCATTCTGCAATTTTTCAGGATTGATGTCAGACGCTAACACCACAATCAATCCGCTGTCCTTGTATGCTGCCTTCCTCTTTTCCAAGTCACGCCCCAAGGTCTCTCCCCTAAACTTGTTTTCGACGCCTGCAAGTTTGACAGAAAAAGAGTGGTATTCAACTGCAAGATTTTTTCCGTTCATGACTACATTAGTCATGAAATCAAGAAGCATGGTGCGGCCGTGCGAGTAAAATTCTGAAGGGAATAAGCGTATGCATTCCCAATATGCTGCAACGTCTCTATTCACAAGCGTCAGTGCTGTTGCCAGTTCAGGAGATGAGATATCAGAACCCCCTGCGCCTTTCTTCAGATTTACGATTCTCTGAAGCGATTGTATATCCGATATCCTATTCGATTCTGCATTATCCAGTACTACGCGCAACAAATTTTCCGGGCCTACTGCAGAAAGCGCCCTGTAAATAGAGTTTCTGCCTGCGTTCATGTAAGTTTTATACGCCCTTCCAGCCCTTTCTGCAGGCTCTGCCATAAGCTCATCTTGAATATATTATATGTATTCCCACATATAAATGGCTATCTGGGCTTTGGTCTGTGCGCTGTAATCAGAACAGGCTCTCCCCTGTCATCTCCTGGGGTTTTTCTATGTTGAGAAGCCTTAGCACTGTAGGCGCTACATCCTGTAGTCCGCGGCCGTCCTTCAGCTTGACCGATTTAAGCATAGGATCGTTGCTTACCAAAACAAAAGGCACCTTGCTCTTAGTATGGCTTGTGCGCATGTTTTCTGTTTTATCTTCTATGCAGCCATGGTCAGCCAAGATAAGAGCCACCCCCTCCTGCCTTAATGTCTCATCAACTACTTTTTTAACGTTGTCATCAACAGCCTTGACAGCTTTGAGTATGGCATCCCATACCCCTGTATGCCCTACCATATCGGCATTGACGAAATTTGTTATGATGACATCATATACTCCACGGCCCATCTCCTTTACTATCCTGTCGCCCAACTCATAAGCAGACATCTCAGGTTTTAAGTCATATGTGGCAACTTTTGGGCTTGGCACAAGTATCCTGTCCTCTCCGGGGCTGGCCTTCTCCACCTGGCCATTGAAGAAGAAAGTAACATGCGCATACTTTTCTGTTTCACTTATCCTAAGCTGCTTGAGCCCGTTCTTCGATATCATGTCCCCGAGCAGATTGGTCACAGGCTCTGGCGGATATGCAATATGCGCCCTTCTGTTCATAGGCGCATAAAATTCTGTCATTGCTACAAAGTACACATCGTCAGGATCACGCTTCCATCCATCAAATTCATCCTCTACAATAGCCATTGTGAGCTGTCGCGTCCTGTCAGTCCTGAAGTTATAAAATATAACGCTGTCGTTTTTCCCGAAGCCGTTGTACCAAACTGCCTTTCTTGGCTTTATGAACTCGTCAGTTTCCCCAGATGCATAGCACTGCTCCATGCAAATGACAGGATCCTCAAACACGAAATCAGATTTTGCTTCAACTATGCAATCATAGGCTGCCTTCGTTCTGTCCCACCTCTTGTCCCTGTCCATTGCATAATATCTGCCTTCTATTGTTGCTATTCTTCCAACGCCTTTCTCATCAATCTGCTTTTTCAGCTCTATTACATTCTTAATTGTGCTGTTTACGGGTGAGTCCCGGCCATCGGATATCACATGCAAAGCAACGTCTTTAAGGCCCTCCCTTTTGCACAGCTCAAGTACTGCTATGCAGTGGTCCATGTGTGCGTGCACGCCCTCCTTCTGAAGCAGTCCGATAACATGCAGCGTAGTGCCGTTCCTCTTGCAGTTCTCGACTGCGCCGAGAAGAGCGCCATTCCTGAAAAATGCACCGGTAGCTATGTCCTTGTTTATGCGAGGCAATGACTGGAAGAATATCCGTCCTGCCCCTATTGTCATATGCCCAACTTCAGAGTTTCCCTGATAGCCTTCTGGAAGGCCTACTGCCTCGCCAGACGCATCAAGCAGCGTGTTCGGGTACTGCTTCATCAGCCCTTCTGTAAATCTATTGTCTCCCAAAATAGTGGCATTAAACTCCTGCTCTTTCCTATAACCCCAGCCATCCCTTATCACAACAACAACGGGTTTGTGCATTATAATCATCCATTTGGATAAACTTTGCTATTTATATTTTATATTTATACTCTACGTCATTCTCCTGCTCTTCTGTCTTCCTTGCCTCGCGCAAATGACAGGAGCCCTGCAATTATCAATATTGAAAATGATACAATAAGTGCTGCATCTATGCCATGCAAAAATCCCACAGAAACCCCTCCTATAAGCTTCGATGTTCCTAAGAATATTCCAAAGGCTGCAGCTCTTGGTATTGCTATCGAAGCAGCAGTAATTGCAATGACAAAGCTGCCCAGCATCCCAACGTTTGATGCTGTTCTAAGGAAGCCTGAAGTGCTTCCATACTGGTTCTGCGCAGCATGCGCCATTATTGTGCTTGTGTTTGCAGGCCAGAACATAGCGCCGCCTATTCCAGAAAATATGGTCGCAAGCATGATTATATAATAAGAAGTGTACTGTCCTAGCGATAGGTATACAAATATTGCAATGCACATCAGCGTTATGCCTACTGTAGCTATTATCCTTGCGCCAAATTTATCGGATAATCTGCCCATATACGGCGCAGCCATACTGCCAACTATATACCCAGGTATAAGTAGCACAGACGCAGCAAACGGATTAAGGCCTCGTATACCCTGAAGGTATAAAATAACTACAAACACCACTGACATGTACCCGAGAGACTGCAGAAAAGAGGCAGACATGGAATATTTGAGTATTCTGCTCTTGAATATCTTGAAGTTGAGCATTGGGTACCTTTCACGCCTCTCAAACAGTATAAATCCGGCAAGCACAGCAAATCCTGATATTAACATTGCAAGATTTGAAGCAGAAACCCCGAAAGATGCAAAATCTATCATAGCATAAGATATAAGCACCAGTGACGCTGCAAACAAGAGCATGCCAATTATGTCCAACCTTTCTGTTACCCTGTTTTTATCCTTGATATACACAACCCCCAAAATCACCGCAATTATCCCTATAGGGACATTTATGAAGAATATGTACTGCCAACCCACAAATGTAGTTATAGTGCCTCCTAGGACTATGCCGAGCAGTGCGCCTATGTTGTAGCCGAATGCAGTAAATCCGAAAGCCCTGCCCCTTCTATGCGGTTCAAATGTGTCTGCAACTATCGCCCCACTATTCGCCTGCACCATTGCTCCGCCCACACCCTGCACAACCCTTGAAAGTACCAATGTTGTTATGTCACCTGAAAAGCCGCACATCGCTGAGCCTATGGTGAATACAGCAAAGCCCAGGTTGAAAATGTTGCTCCTGCCAAATATATCCCCAAGCCTGCCGAGCTGTGTAGTCGCTACTGCAATTACAAGGATATAAATAAGTATGATCCATATCGATGAGTAAAGGTTGGCATGTAGTGCTTGTGTTATGGCAGGCAGCGCCAGAAGCACAATAGTTGAATCTATAGACGCCATAAGAGTGCCTATAACCAACACTGATAATATCCTGTTCTCATTTTTCATAAAGTCCTTCCTCTCCTAGAAAAATCATCGTATGCATTGCGCCTTATAAAAGTTCTGGATAATCCTTGCGATAGATTATACGCAAACGCGACTTATATATTTAACTATACCGTATTTTCCTTTTCCGGAATAAATCCTCCAACCTACCAAATATTCAAGTATATCCAAGCACATGACAATCAGATATATAGCTACAGTATATTTATTGCATAGAATTTATTGCACAGAATGCAACATACTTCAAATGCGATTCCATTCGATAAACAGTATTCAAAGCTGCTTAAATCGTGGTGCATAAACGCCGAAACATATAAAAACTACCCTATTTATTACTTAGATTACTTATGGTGCAACTTTGAATCTAAGATTACAGTCTTCAATGGAGTTCTTGTCGCAGTATGCTGCGGCTATACTGATACTCATAGCTGTGATTATTGCCGTTTACATGTTTGCTGTGCCTTTGAAGCCATCGACATACAGTCCATCCTACTGCTACATAACTCCAAATCTGTACTGCTATCAAATGTTAATAACAACAAATTCAGTTGCAACAGACATTGAAATTGCGTTTACAAACAACCTAGGCAGTTCCATATACCTGCCGGGCGATCCTGCGTTCTATGCTTCAATGTCATCTGGCAGCAAATATATTGCAGGGCAGTGCAATACAACAGCAACAGGCAACATACTCAAGGCAGGTGCATCTGCAACGTGTGCTGTATCAGTAGACCTGTCGGTAACTCCAGGTTCAGAGCTGCAACCTACATTTTACTTACAATATTTCGAGTGCAAGAACCTTTCCTGCAGCAACTACACATCTCTACCTTTAATAAATACTTCGGGCTCTGCTGCCGCTTACGCTACGCCTATGCCATCAAGCACAACAAGCACCACTTCTTCAACTACAACAACTTCAACTACCACTTCAACATCAACTTCAACTACAACTTCAACTACCACCTCCACAACTACAGTTTCTGTACAGCAATTATACGCGACAATCTCTCCTTCCACTGCTACAGTGCAGGTAAACCAACAACAAACATTTACTTTGACAATATCTGGAGGTGTACCTCCTTACACATATCAGTGGCTCAGTGGCACAAGCCCGAATTGTAACCTTGATTCTTATATATCGGGTGCGATTCAAAGCACGTACACGGCATCGCAGTCTTCATCGGGTGTCTACTACTACTGTGCAATAGTTACAGACAGTCTCAATGATAAAGCGTATCCAACGCCAGCGCAGTTGAATGTTCTGCCGCAATTATACGCGACAATCTCTCCTTCCACTGCTACAGTGCAGGTAAACCAACAACAAACATTTACTTTGACAATATCTGGAGGTGTACCTCCTTACACATATCAGTGGCTCAGTGGCACAAGCCCGAATTGTAACCTTGATTCTTATATATCGGGTGCGATTCAAAGCACGTACACGGCATCGCAGTCTTCATCGGGTGTCTACTACTACTGTGCAATAGTTACAGACAGTCTCAATGATAAAGCGTATCCAACGCCAGTGCAGTTGAATGTTCTGCAGCAATTCAGCAATATACCACCCACGCCAAGCGTTCTTGGCTATTTGTACTATTTCGGCGGAATGATAGGTTGTTCTTACTATGGTGGCGGTTGCATCGGTCCGTGGCCAGGGGAGGACAAAACAAATTGGGGAACTACTGCAGGTAACACAAATGCTTACTACGGAGTAGTTGGGCTGGACGGTGAGCTATACCCTTACCTTAATTCCTCGGCGGTTACGGGTTATAGTCAATGGCATGGTACGACACCCTATCCTTCTACCAGTTATCCATTAAATCTCTATCCTGGTTCTTACTACGATACTTATATGCCGACTAATTTCGGATGCACGGTCATCGATAGTTATGCTATTTGTGTAGGTGGTTATCTACAACAAGGCCCAGGGTATATAGACAACACGTACATAGCTCCACTTACTGCAGATGGCATAGGTACTTGGGTTCAGACTACTCCCTACCCGATAAGCGGCGGGTCGGTAAACTGTGTAACAAACACAACATCCGGAGGAAATAGTTACATATACTGCGTTGGCGGAGGAGGTGCAGGCGGTGGTGGCGGCGCAGGAGGTAGCATAAGCGATACATATGCATACTACGCGCCTATTTATATTAAGAATAATGTGGTTGTTGGAATAGGTACTTGGACGCAAACAACTTCATATCCAGGAAGTGCTGGGCCTGGAAGCTGCGTTTCGGCAGTAGTTAGCGGAGTAGATAGGATATACTGCGTTGGTGGTTATTACAACAACGGCAATGGTGGAGATTCTAATGGTGCCAATTTCTATTACGCTCAACTTACGCCAAATGGGATAGGTTCGTGGTATCAAACTACTGGTATGCAAGGCGTTAATGAATGGATGGCTTATGGCAATAATTATGTTAGAAATTGGCAGTTAAGTTGCAATTCCGTAGGAACATCCACGCCTTACATTTTCTGTGTAGGCTATGGATTCTACGTATATGCCCCTCTTACGTCCGATGGCATAGGTGCATGGTCATGGGTTAGCTCAGGCATACAGCCTGGAGATGACCCACTTATGAATATAGCCTGCAGTTCTATGGAAAGTGTGGTTTCAGGTATTGATGGCATTACAGCGTGTGTAGGTGGTGATTATGTAGACTCCGGTGGTGCAGGTCACATCGGTTCTTATAGCTATTATTCCCTCTTCAACGTATTTGGAGGCAACGTCGAACATAATGGATTTGCGTCCGAAGCGTATTCTTTTCCACTGCCTACTGAAGGCGGCACACTGCTTTCAGTAGCAAACCCTATTGGAAGCCAGCTTATGGTGAGTGCCGTTGCGTCTCAAAATTACATATCAACAATGGGCAGCACAGTCACGCTTTATGCAACTGCTGCTGGAGGAGTGCCTCCTTACACTTACCAGTGGTACGAGGAATATCCAGGTTTGTCAGGATATACAAAAATACCTGGCGCTACTTCGTCGATATATACCACACCTACCTTCCTTTCTGGCGGAAACTACAATTTCATTGTAGTGGCAACCGATACAGGTAACGCGCAATTCCCACAACAACAGGCAAACAGTGCACCGACAACCATAACAGTTTCATAGAAGATCATAGAAGATTTATCATTTTGGGATACAGGTTCAACGGCGCGAGGTTTTGCAGCTCTTGGTGCATAGTCATATCCATCGGTACCTGTCTTTAGGGACCGAATCCCGATTAAAGTTATCACAATATCTGGTTGGAGTTGTATTAACAATATATCAAGAAATAGGTATAAAACTATATATTCATAATGATTAGATGATTAAATGGATAAACTGAGTTGGCAGCAACATTGGAATACTACTTATGGACTTAACAAGGATCCGAATAGAGAACTTCTGTTATTTCCATTTTTGTTGAAGATATCTAAGCCGATTAAAAATAAGTCTATAGCTGATTTAGGCTGCGGAAATGGCAGTTTAATAGTAAAATTACTAAGATATAAGCCAAAAAGAATTTATGGTATTGACTTTAGTGAGGTTTTTCTAAAATTTGCAAAGGATCACATCACAGACAAACACGTAATATTTATAAAAGCAGACGTAAGGAAGCAATTGCCCCTAAGCTCTAACAGTTTTGACATAGTGTACTGTACATTTGTATTTAACGAAACAAATAATCTTAACTCAATATTAAAGGAAATTTCTAGAATACTGAAGAAAAACGGAAGATTCTACCTTATGACCACACATCCCTTTTTCTCCATGAACTACTACTTATATGAGAAATTTACAGGAAAAAAGAATGATAAGATACTAAATGTTAAAGACTATTTTAAAAATTTCAAAGGAGAATATAATTTGACTATGGCTAAAAGGACCACACCTTTCTATCATCATAGGTTTGAGGAACTGATTAACGTTATTATAAAAAACAGATTGTCAGTAAAGTACGTAAAAGAACTGTCAACAAATACCAAACTATTAAAGTCGGTTCCCGAATATGTAGAACTTAAGGATATACCTAGAGTCGTTTTGATAAGCGCACAGAAATTATAATACTACTTAGTTATCATAATATTAAGCTCATACTAAGTGCAGTTATATTGTTGTGTATATAAGTGTGTTTCAACTTCAATGCGAACAACGATCCGTCCTATGTTACTCGAATGATTCTTGCTTACATCCTAAGTTCATGCAGGTAATAGTATGAAACCTATATAAGCGTCCATTCTGTTCTATGTTCTGATAAAAATCTTTATCTTGATTGGAGAAAGGAAAAGAAGAGAAAGTCGCTAAAGAACTACGTTATAATTTTTGAATCCAATCTTGAAAATAATCTTAATTAACTCAAATATTGACTGGAGGCTTTAACCTACACTCTAAGTCAGATGACTACCTTCATAGTCAGAGATCCTAAAACTAGAAAAATAAGTGTCTATACTCAGTGTCTTGTTGCATCTTGAGTGAATACATAAACTGAAGACTGGTAATACTTGGATTACTTCAGAGATACCAAAGGAAACTTCCAATCTCATTGAAACACTTGAGATACATATTACCAACTATTCGCGGAGTTAGGACTTAATGTTATAAATATCTGAAACTTCAACTAATAACTGTGCAGATATGAAAATACTATTCAATAAAAAGATGCTTCTACATAATCAGGGTTCTGAAGTAGAAGGGCCTTATCGGCTGTCAAAATTATCCGATATCGTGCCTGATTCTAAGCCCGATACAAACGGCAGTAGAGCTATACTTACTGTCCATAGTAAAGAGTATGTTGATTTGATTAAAGAGGCATCTAGGAGAAATGAACACATGGCTGAAGTTGACACTACAAGAGAAACTTACCTCTCTGCTGTCCTTGGTGTTGGGCTGAGTGTAGATGCTGCGCTCAGCAACAACTTTGCAGCTGTAAGACCCCCTGGACATCATGCTGCTGCAAACAGGGCAAGCGGATTCTGTTTTTTCAATAATATGGCCATAGCTGCCTTACATCTTGCTAATAAAGGATCCAGAGTCCTTGTTATTGATGTTGATGGCCACCATGGTGATGGCACACAGGAGATACTTAATGAGAAGGGTTATTACCGAAATACAATGTATTCCTCTGTTGATCAGGAAAATGCATGGCCACAAACCATACGCCACTCCGGTATAACACACAAGAATGGCAAGGCTACTTCAGTCAATATACTTGTGCCCAAGGGTGCAGCCGATGATCTTCTCATAACTTCAGTCGACCTAATACTTCATGCATCAATGGAGTTCAGGCCTGATGTGATAGGTGTATCCTTGGGCGTAGATGGCCATAGAGACGACAAACTGCTCAAGCTTCGCTACACCGAACGCGGTTTTTACGAGCTTGGCAGGATGCTGAAGAAATCCGGAACAAAAATATTCGGCATACTAGAAGGGGGATATCATGATCGGGTTGTGGAGTGCATACTTGGATTTGTCTCAGGAGTAAATGGCGATGAATTCCCGTATGACATGTTGCACTCAGTGTCTGATGAGCGCACAAGGAACAGATTCAACTATCTTATCAACCCACTTAGAGAATCGCTGCGCAGAGGCCGATGAATAGGCGTAAGCTTAACCGCTCGAATACATTTACTGTTGCAATGTAATCCAAATCTTGAAGAGCCACTCCGCTTCGGTAATCTTTCAGAAGATGCAAGGGTTCCATAAACTACTTAAGTAGAAGATTATGGGGATGCCA
Source organism: Microcaldota archaeon (assembly GCA_021852055.1). Taxonomy (GTDB): domain Archaea; phylum Micrarchaeota; class Micrarchaeia; order Micrarchaeales; family CABMGC01; genus JAJZOD01. Next base: position 48,193 of record JAJZOD010000004.1, on the reverse strand, counting down.
GTACAGCAAAAACAGCGTCGGTCCCGTCTGGTAGAACAAGATAAATGATTACATATAAAGACAGGATATTTTGAGAGGGGATAATCAACGGTAAAAGAGATTGTTCAACTAATCAGCGAAGTGCTGCCAAGTGCCTTGATACCCCCTGCGAAGTAGATAAGGCGCACATGTTGAGGTTTATAAGGGGTGAAGCCTCTTATTTCATACAATCCTGTTTCTCGCGCTATTCTGAAGAAAGTATATTAAATTCCTCTCGCAATTATTACTCATGGAAGTAAGAGCTCCTGCAGTTGTCAAGTTGCTTGGAGAGCATGCCGTAGTCCACAAAAGGGTTGCCGTTGCAGTGGCAGTGGAGCTCTATGCATATGCGTCATTCGAAAGCAGCAAGGAAGGGTTTGAGATACTGCTTAAGGATCTTGGCAATAGAATATCCCTGAATAAAAAGGCACTCTCATTGATAAGCGAGAACTACTTGAAGAGAACAGGCATAACCTCGTACTTTAAAGACAACGAGGCAATCGGAAAAGACCTTCTTCCGTACGTAACAATTGCAGCCACCGTCTGCTCCAAGTATAACAAAGTGCCTTCCGGTGTAGTCAGCATAAACTCGTCAATACCAAAGCAAAGTGGCCTAGCTAGCAGCGCCTCGTGCTACGTTGCATTCACCGTTCTGCTCCTTAAGGTTCTCGGTGTAAAGGTGAGTGATGTCGAGGCAATCGACATAGCCAGGGACGGAGAGCGAGTATCGCATCTAAGCGAAGGTGCAGGCAGGATAGATGTCAGCACTTCCTATTACGGTGGGTACGTGAGCTTCAATAAAGATGGCAGCTTCTCAAAACACGAGTTCTCTGCAAAGCCTAAACTTCTAATAATAAATACCGGTCCAAAGAAACCGACATCAGAGACTGTCGGCAGGGTTGCAGAGCTTCTCGCAGAACGGGAAAAAGAGACCAACAGTATACTTGACGAGATAAATGAGTGCTCCATTAAAGGTCTGGAAGCGTTATCAACAAACGATATGGAAAAACTTGGCAGACTGATGTTCAGGGATCATGAACTCCTGAAAAAACTTGATGTATCAAGCAAGAATCTCGACAAGGCAGTTGGTATTGCAAAAAAACATAACGCATATGGGGCAAAACTGAGCGGAGGAGGCGGCGGAGGCATTGCAATAGCTCTAGTCAAAGACTTCGATGAGAAGCTTATTCTTGAACTGGACAATGCAGGGTTTAAGTGTAACAAGGTGCATATATCAGAGAAGGGTGCAAAGGAGTTTCTAACTAAGGATTAGTGCCTTGAAAGTAAAAATCTGGGAAAAGATGCACATTGCAATAGATAGAAAAACTCACAAAATCCTCAATGTCGAGGTAACTGAAAATTACGTGGCCGATCCAAGAATGTTCATTGAGTTGATAAACCCTATAACTGAAATGAACGATGTTAAGAGTACCACTGCAGATGGTGCATATGATTCTAACAAAAACTTTGAGTATTGTGACAAGAAGGGCATAAGGGCTAGGATACCAGTTCGTATAACCTCAGTAGGTGGCAAGAGCAAATACAGAAGGAAGAATGTTATAGAACAACTTGGTGTAAATAAGAAGCGCAGTCATAGGTTCCACAAGATTCCTCCAGAGAACATACGAAAAGAAAATGAAGAACAGTGGAAGAATGATAGTGGCTATTATGAAAGGTCACTCGTAGAGAGTATGATTTCTGTATTCAAAAGAGCATTCGGGGAGTACACATTTTCAAAAAGGTCTGATATGAAAGAGAAGGAACTGCTTATGAAAGCAGTTGTTTACAACATGTTTTTGGTATGAAGTAAGGTTTTCAAAAGGGGTAGCAGAAACCTTATCTACTTTTCAGTATTTATTGGACAACTTCAGTTGACTACTGTGCTTAAATATCTGTCCTACATGAAGTAATGCAGGATGATGTGATGTCTCGCCAATGGCTACGCAAACAGGGCGCGTGCAGGTCAGCACCTGCAAAGCTAGCGGAGGCAGTGCAGATATCCTAAGGCTTCTTCTGCTGCGCGAACTTAACTACAACAAGGTAGTGGTGCTCAGATACGCTCTGAACTGCTGTAACGCAAGCGCCACTTCTGTGCTGCGTGAGATGAACGAGGAACACGGAATATCCCCTTCAACCCTAAATGCAGGCACCGCGATATATGTCAGAGGACTTGCCAGTAGCATAAAAACTGGGATAGCCCTTGCTGAGAGGTCTATAGACTCCGGCCATGCACGCGAGAAGTTGCGGTTGTTAAGGGATCTTGATGGACATGCTGAATAAACTAACGGCGCAGTTCAAAAGAACATACCTGGAGGACTTAGCGCTGAATATGGTGAATTAGATGGAAGCAAATAAGAAAATAACAGGGGTTGGAAGAGAGACAGATTGCGCACTAAGGCTCGCCAAGGATGCGCTTAGAAATGCAAACCACATAACTGCTCAATTACGGTGGCACGGATAATCCTGGCCCTTACAGATTTGCTCTGAGAGACCTTCAGCAAGAGGCGCCTTCTGGGAGTATATTCAAAAGTAAATGTTCAGAACAACAATATTTGCTTAAACGCCTGGCGAAACTTTTCCCTAAGGACGTGTCTAGAAACACTTTCACGGAAAGAGGAAAAGGAATATCCTTATCCCTGGGCGGCATCGTCTCGGAGTTAAAGGCAAAAGAACTCCTTCCAGAGGACGAAAAGCAAAAAGACGCATTGATAGAAGCACTTGCAATGCGAGTGGGTGGTAAATATACAGAGCCCTTAGAGATTATTGCACCTGTGTGTCCGGATTACTCAGAAGACGGCATTGGCCATGGGATCGGCCGAGAAGCCGTAGGAGCCATGAAGGCGACAAGAATGATCCTGGGCATCTTCAGGAACATCACAAGAGATGCAATAAAACTGAAAATACGCATCCTTATCGCAGATACCGAGGATGACATACCAGAGATTATAGAAAGATCAGCAAGAAACGACATCCGGTTTTATCAAAACTGCTGCAGGGATTCTGCGATCGCCATAGATAATGGACTGAACGAGGAGAGCAGAAACACAACCTCCGTACATACCTTCTCTGATTTTCTTGGAGTTGCTTTCAGGGAGACGCAATACAGGTTTGAAAGTCTCATAAAAGGGATGATGTCCGGAGACGACAGACTAAGACACGAGATATCTGATATCTCATCCAGAAGGGGTAAAAAGTATCATAGTTTGCTTGGAAGACCTGAAAAGAGCAACGAGTTAACGATAAGATACATGGCTCAATATGCGGCTCTTGCATATTTAATGCGAAAGAGATCTCCCCCTCCACTGATAATGAACTATGGAACACCCAACCTAGATTATCTTAATGCCTTCCAGAAGCATGAACGGTTGCGCTTGCCTGATGAACCAGAAACAATCCTTTCCGTGATAAGCTACCCCGTTGATCGGTGAATGTCATGACTGATCTCTTTTATTTAATCAGACCTGCATCGTATAGCTACCTGCTCGATGGAAAGGACCTCTACGATAGCTTTGACGCTGTTGCTACAAACACTATAGACGTTGGTATAACTCCCGAAGCCAAACCGTGCAATCCTCCATTAACCAGTCCAGTAGGGGGGACCTCTATTCTCTGTGCAAATGACAGGCGTTCATTTCAAACTGCTTCGTTGCTCACAAAGTATCCCCTCAAGCTAGACCTGCTCCATGAGATAAGATACGAGATGAGTCAGGTGATGTCAAAGACGGCATTCTTCGGGACAGGAGACAAGCCAGACATAATAAAAGCAAGGAGAAGTTTTGCAGAGGCGCTTGCAAAGAACAGGCTTACTGAAAAATATCCTGATGTAGTTAACAGGGCAATAAATCTTCTGAATCATGTCAGGGATTTGGATGGAGAAGCTGCTGTGCTGGTCTCCCATGGATTCTTTATAAAATTCGTAGAGATTTACTTAAGGAGAAACGCCATCTCGCATGATGCCGGTTTATTCCTCAAATATTTTAATGAGGATTCATCAATGTTCGGCTTTTGCGAAGGATTTTCGGCAAGGTTAAACGAAGGAAAATTCATGTTTGACAGGTATCTGAGAAGTGGCTGTGATGATCACAATGACAAATAAAAAGCAGGGAATCATGGAGCTATGCAAGAAAAAAAAGTACCTCTTTGACTATGACGGCGTACTTGTACCGGATATCACTGCTGAACAACTCAAGCGTGCGTATAGTACAGCAGAATGTCTTCTCTCCACAAGGTATAACCTGCCGATGGCTGACGCTATAGCACTATTGCGCAAACTGCGGGAGGAAAAATTCCCTGGAATCAGGGAGCCGTTGATAGCCGTAATGCATAGGGAGTTTCCAGAGCTATCGGTGCCAGAGGTTTTCAATGCGGTATTCGGTAGCTACAAAAATGACGAGCGCCGTTTTGATTACGACAAGGATCTCGCCATTCAACTCAGGGATCTATACAGAGGAGGCATTGACAGCTTCGTATTTACCAATAACATAGAAAAAGAGGTAATCTCTTCCATGCAGGCCAAAGGAATCGCGCAATATTTTTCCGATGTTATCGGGTGCGATCATCTTAATGGCGTCTTCAAGCCATCACCAGAAGCATTTAATCTGGCTTTAAAACGAATGAGTTCCACTACTGAAGAGGTTGTATTCGTAGATAACTCTGCAGCAAACGTAACCGCTGCTGTTGACATGGGAATTTTTTCGGTTTATATAACTGGGGATAGACTGGACACCGCTGAACATGTATGTGCAAATCTCATTTTTGCCACTGTGACAGATTTCCTTAAGATAGGCCGGTACATGTTGGCGGCAAATAAATTCATCAGAATCCCAATCTCTCCCTTACAAGAATAATCTTTATCCTGCTGGGCTGTTCCTTGTTTATTGTGAGTATCTTGTTTAATGACGTATTCATGCTGTAGGCCTTTTTCATCCTGTCGTCTTCCAATGGCACGACGTGCTCCTATGTGCGTTTGAAAGCCTCATCAAGATTCTTCACTATCTTTTGCGTACCTACTACGAGGACTATGCGGTCAGCGGTGTAAGCATATGGAGCATGCTGGCTCCCGGACGCCGATGCATCAGCCTTCCATCCTCTGTGACAGCATGCACGCTTCCTACGGCATATTGCACTATGGAGCCCATCCTTCTCGCCTTCAACAGCTCCTTTTCAGGATGGGTTATAGCCGACTTTTGTCCCAGACTCGATATCACCAAAGATGTTTTATATGTTGGTGACATATTAGAAAATAATATTTACAATGTTGGTAATATGGCAAAACATGCAACGAGTGCTGTTACTACTGCTGTGGGCACGCCAAACATAGCCTTAATAAAATACTGGGGCAAGAGGGACTACACTGGGCTTAATACTCCCAACAACTCCAGCATAAGCATGACACTTGACGAAACACTATCGACTAGGACAAGCCTTATTTTTTCCGATAAGCTAAGCAAAGACACTCTTTACATAAATGGTATTGAAGAAGCCGTAAGTGGGGAGAACATCCCGGAGAAGTCAGCATACCTCAAGAGAACATTGGATTACATGAGAAAACTTTCAGGGACCAAAGAAAATGCGCTAATAGTATCGGAGAACAGCTTCCCGTCAAGTGCAGGGATAGCATCCAGCGCATCTGGCGCAGCAACTCTAGTTTTTGCGCTTTCAAATGCACTAAATCTCAAAATGTCCTTAAAAGACATGTCGATAATTGCAAGACAGATAAGCGGCAGCGCCTGCAGGAGCCTGTTTGGCGGCATAGTGAAATGGAACAAAGGATCTAAAGCCGATGGCACGGACTCGTACGCAGAGCAGGTGTTCGATGAGACATACTGGCCTGAACTCATAGACATAATCGCAATAGTAGACCCGTCAAAAAAGAAGGTGTCATCAAGCATAGGCCATGCTGCAACAGTAAAGACAAGTGTCCTGTACACTGCAAGGCCTAAGTTTGCAGAAAAAGGCATCTATGATATAGAAAAAGCCGTAAAAGACAGGGACATTGACATGCTTTCAATGACTATAATGCGTGACAGCAACAATATGCATGCTACAATGCTGGACACGTGGCCTCCAATAATGTACCTTACTGATGCGTCAAAAGAGATAATCTACGGCATACACGATATGAATGATACAGAAGGCAAGTGCATAGCAGGCTATACATTCGATGCCGGCCCAAATGCCCACATAATAACCACTGAAAAATACAGGAAGAGAGTAAACGAGATGCTTGAGCACACAGGCGTGGTACGAAAGGCGCTTGAATCACACATGGGCAAAGGCCCGCGGCTTCTGAGAGAAGACGGCAGCCTTATTGACGAGAAAGCATTAAAACCAAAGCATGCTAAACATTAATGCTGATGAAATGGACAACTACCTTATAAAAATAGGAGGCAGCACGATAACCAACATAAGGAAGGCAAACACGGCAAAGCCTGCAGAGATAAAACGGATATTCAATGAGATAAAGCCCTACCTCCACGGCAGGCATATCATCGTTGGCCATGGAAGCGGTTCATTCGCGCATATACCTGCACACAAATACAAGGTCAACCAGGGCATGATAAACCCGAACAGCGTGAAAGGCGCTTCAATAACGCAGGATGCAGCTGCAAGGCTGCACAGGATTGTGCTTGATTGCGCTGTTTCATCCGGAGTGAATCCCCTCTCTTTTGCGCCATCTTCTGGTGCACTGTCGAAAAACGGCAAAATAGCGAAGTGGGATCTGTCGCCCATGAAGACTGCTCTAAGCCTCGGATTCCTCCCGATAACCTACGGCGATGTGGTTGTTGACAGCGAGAAGGGCTTTAGCATTGCTTCTACAGAAGAGGTGTTCAGGCATGTTTCATCGATCATCAAGCCCAAAAAGATAATCATAGGCACTGACGTAGATGGTATATTCGATTCTGATCCAAAGCTCAATAATGGCGCGAAATTGATAAAAAGAGTAGACAAAGGCAACATAAACGAGATACTGAACTACGCAGGATCTTCAACAAAGGTTGACGTAACCGGCGGCATGAAGAGCAAGCTCAAGTACCTATACAATATGTCGAGAGAAACTGGTGCAGCATGCCAGATAATAAACATTGCTGTGCCTGGGAATTTGGCAAAGACCCTTAAGGGCAACAGCATAGGCACTAAAATAAAGGCATGACCGATTAACAACGTGAGCGTGAAATTCCACGCCGATTCCGGGTTGGAGATGCCACACGCTTACCTGTTCTCCTCTATTAGCGATTGGACCTGTTCTTTTGTATGAGCCGCCTGTTTTACCAGCGGGCCGTCTTTCAAGGATATCTCAAGGTCGCCGTATGTCGGTCTCTCTACCTTGTAAAACAAGCCTACTGGAATCTTCTCATACTGTGTTTTAACATCTTCAAACGCCCTCTGCATTGCCATGTCAAGGTTTGAAGGATCATGGCCCTGACTCTCAAGTTTGTACACCCTCTGCCTGAACCATTCAAATGTGTTGTCTTTGTTGAATGTAACGCACGGGCTGAATACATCAATTAACGCAAAACCTCTGTGCTCGATGCCTCCTTTAATAAGCTGTGCAAGCTGCACCGGATCACCGGAAAAACCTCTTGCAACATATGTTGCGCCTGCGCTTATGGCAAGGGCTATTGGATTTATAGGCATCTCTATCACTCCAAAAGGCGTTGACTTTGTCTTGTGCCCCATCAATGCAGTAGGCGATGTCTGCCCAGTAGTCAGGCCGTATGTTTCATTATCCATTATTATGTATGTTATGTCTATGTTGCGCCTTGCCGAGTGCACAAGGTGCCCTCCGCCTATGCCGTAGCCGTCTCCGTCGCCTCCTGTGCCTATAACTGTAAGGCCGTGGTTTGCAAGCTTAAGGCCAGTAGCTACAGGAAGAAGCCTGCCGTGAAGGCTGTGCACCCCATATGTGCTGAATGTGTGCGGCATTGCAGAGCTGCATCCGATTCCTGAAACTATGGCAACATTCTGTTTTTCTATACCGAGCTCTTGCATCGCCTTGTTTATCGAAGCAAATACACCAAAATCTCCGCATCCAGGACACCATATTGGCTTATTCTTTGAGGTGTATACCTGTTTTGCCTTTGGTGCAGCTGCGTTGGTTTGTGGTATTGTTTCTCCCATCATATCACCTTTTGAGCAGCTGCTCTGCCTTGGCAGCTATTTCATGTCCTGTTATAGCCTCTCCATCATACTTGAGTATCCTATCCTTTATGTCTATCCCGGTGTTCATCATTATCACCTGCGCTAGCTGTGCAGTATAGTTGCATTCAACATCAATGAGCTTTTTGCCCTTGAGAAGTTCGCTTGTCTTCTGCTTATCAAGCGGAAGCAGGTAGCTGAACGATATAACGCCAAAGTCAAGTCCTTTGCTGTTCAGGATTTTTACTGCCTCCCTGGCTGCCATCGTTGTAGAGCCCCACGTGACTAGAAACTGCTTTGCATTAGGGTTCTCTATGCTAGGGACAAAGAGGTTTTCGTTTTTAAGCATAACATCCATCTTCCGCATGCGCTTGTCGTGCATTTTTACCCTGATATCTACATATTCATCTATTCCTGAGAATGCATCGCTCACAAGGTCGCCGTATTCGTCATGCTCGTCGCTTCCTGCTATGAACTCTGTGCCCTTTGTGCCAGGTATTGCCCTAGGGGATACTCCATCATCAGAGTACTCATACCTCTTGAAGCGCGTTCCTTCAGGAACCGACATCACCATCTTGCCCCTGTCAATCCTTACGGAATCTATATCGAAGCCATCTACGCTCTCAAAATGCTCGGCAAGGAACAAATCCGATATGATTATTACAGGGCACTGGTATTTGTCAGCGAGATTGAAAGCCTGTACTGCTACAGTAAAGCACTCGTCTATGTCACGGGGAGCTACAACTATGCGCGGATACTCTCCTTGCGAAGCATGCATTACGAACAAAAGGTCTGCCTGCTCTGTTTTTGTCGGAAGGCCTGTGCTTGGGCCAGTCCTCTGTACTTCTACAACAACAAGCGGCGTTTCAATCATTCCTGCGAAGCCTAAGGCTTCGACCATGAGCGAGAACCCACCGCCGCTAGAGCCTGTCATGGCACGCACTCCGCTAAATGATGCGCCTATGGCCATGTTTATTGCCGCTATCTCATCCTCTGTCTGTTTGAATAGAACGCCTTTGTTATCATGCGCTGCAAACCAATGAAGTATGCCGCTTGCTGGCGTCATCGGATATGCCGAATAGAACTTGCAGTCTGATGCATAAGCACCTATTGCCAGGGCCGTATTTCCATCCATTGTGTATCTCGCCTTGCCATCGCTTTTCAGGCTGTATACTGTAGAGATGCCTTCGTGCGAGTAGCCTTTTGAAGCTACGCTGACGTTGCTTTTCACCACAGCGTCTCCCTTCCTTCCGAACATGCGCTTTATCACATCCTCAAAAACAGACATGTTTATTCCAATAAGCTTTATGACTGCGCCTATTGCGACAGTATTCCTCATTATAGGGTCGCCGCTTTCCTTCACTGCAATATCAAGTAATGGGATCGGCAGGAGTTTATACGTTGCAGGGTCAATCTCCTGCACATTGATTTTGGTAGGATCGTATATTATCGATGCACCTGCATTAAGGTGGCTTCTCTGGTTCTTTATGGCATCCTGGTTCAGAGCAACAAGCACGTCTATGCCTTCACCGTGGCTGAGCAGCCTCTCTGCACCATCGCCTACGCGGACCTGGAACCAAACATGGCCGCCGCGTATTATTGACTGGTAGCCTCGATAGCCGAACACCTGCAAACCATCGTTTGCAGCAACCTTCAAAAGCAGTGTGCCGCTGGATTCTACCCCGTCGCCGTTCGCTCCTGCAATCCTTACATTGATGCTTGACATATTACATACCTGGTCCTATCTTTTAATCTTCTAGATGCTTATTTATAATCTGCTGGCTTTATAATCATTATATGCAGTTCTGCATATGACGTAAAGCCCATGCATATGCTCATGCATCTTACACGCAACAAAATCTCAATCGGTGTTTATATATTCATTATAGAAATTATAGGGTACATTGCTGCATTGCTTACTACAGTATCGCTACTGCCTGAGATACATAAGGTATGGAAGGCAAAGCATGCAGAAGAGATATCTTTTTACTGGCTCGGTTCCTTAAGCGCAGGGCAGGTGCTGTGGCTTGCGTACGGCCTGGCTATAATGTCAATACCTCTGATACTTTCTGCTGCAGCTACACTTGTCATAGCTGCAGCGCTCATTGCAATAGTGATAAAAGACAACAAGGTAAGATTCAGATTTTGATGAGCGTGAACAAACTGTCTAGCTATGCTAACAGCTCCCTGCACTGAAGCGTTAGACGCAGCATCAAACAAATCCCTGTATAAATACCTTTAAAATTGTTAATTGCATTATTAATCCATGCCTGGAAACAAGATAGGGGTAGTTGCAGCAACTGCTGTAGCGTTGGGTGCGATAATAGGCGCAGGCATCTTTGTCCTCAGCGGCACAGTAATATCAATAGCTGGACCATACGCCATACCTGCCTTCTTAATTGTTGGGATTGTTGCGCTTTCGGTTGCCCTGAATTTCGGAGTGCTGGGCAGTATAATGCCAAATGCAAAGGGGGCTTCTTACTCTTATGTATATGGTGCATTCGGGAGCGAGCTGGGCTTTATAACCGGCATACTGCTTTACTTCAGCTTCGCCACAGCAGTATCTGTAGTCTCACTCGGTTTTGGTGCCACGCTTTCCGGGCTGCTTGGCAGCTCATTCTCAGGCTACAGCTACATTTTTTCAATAGCACTCATAGCTGCAGTAGGCCTGCTAAACCTCCGCGGGATTAAAAATGCGGCGCATACAGATACCATGCTAGTTATAACAAAGATAATGATACTCTTGATATTTGTTGCATTTGCAATATTTTTTGCATTCGGGACCGGGCACTTCAGCCCGTCAAATTTCTTAACCGGCGGCGCAAGCGGGTCAATAATAAACAACATACTAGAAGCAAGCATAGCAATATTCTTTGCATATACTGGCTTCCAGACAGTAAGCACCTTCACCTCTAAGGTAAGCGGTGGAGCACAAAAAGCCGCAAAGGCCATAATTGCAGCAGTGGTCATAAGCATAGTAATATACGTCCTTGTAATATTCGGCCTCATGCTGCTAATGCCTGCCTCTTCTTATGGTATAACTGCAAATCCACTTACTTCTGCGCTGTCGGCTGCTCATGCCCCTAGTTGGCTGTTCATCCTTGTAAGCATAGGTGCGCTGATAGCTACCGCCTCTGCTACGATAGCAATGGTAATGGCGGCGTCGCGAGTCATGTACCAGATAAGCAAGGACGGACTCCTGCCGCGAATATTCAGAAAGTACAATAAGCAAAAGGATGTTGCGGCAAACAGCATACTCGCAACTGTATTTATAGCCGTGATAATGCTTTTTGCAGGAAACGTGTATATTATAGCGGCGATATCAAACTTCGGCCTTCTGTTCTCATACATAATGTCTATGATAGCTCTTATGCACTTCCACAAGCGCCACAAGACTGATGGCGCGAGGCTTTTCCTCTACCCTTACCTGCAGATAATAACAATAGCGATGCTGATGTTATTCATGTATGGGCTTCCGCACGAGGCCTTTGTAATAAATGTTATACTGGTCATATCACTTATAGTAATATACTACGCGCTCACCGAGGTTGAAAACAAGAGGATACCGCGTCTAAGGCTTTTCAGCTGACACCGCAGTCAGTGGAAATGCAAAATATCAATATCGTGCTGAAAATAGACTGGGCATACGCCTGCAGGGCTCCGGGCATATGCTGAGATAAAAAGCAATCTGGAGGGTAAGCGGAAGATGCAAAGCCAAGGGGTTGCGTTGGCCGCTACGCTTACAAATATGGTTTTATTACCTAATCGCAGCAAGGAAGCCCACGCCATTTACGGGTGGAAGGATGCCACGCAGCATATCTCCTAAAAATTAGATATTGTTGTAAATGGTCATCGCATGGGCTTTGCTCACAAACTTGCTCATAAAAGCGACTTCTTGAGCAGAATGAATACTTTATGAGCAGTTATATCTGGAACATCTGTAATGTTCTCTTTTCTCTAACTATTTTGCATATCTCAGGGTAGTTAGCTTCAAGATAACCTTTGGTCTCTCTTATGTCTCGTATAGCAAATAGTATGTCTTTCTCGAAAATCTCCTTATCTCTCTGAATACCGTAATATTGATAGCCTGCCGTCTCAAATATGTTTCTTTTAGCGTCAGTATTCACTATCAAGGTGGTGTTATGGAAGTTGAATGTAATTTGTCAGCAACAGCAATAACAGATTCATCATCGCTAAGGGCGTTGAGGCCTTTGTCTTCTTCTACGAGAAGCATATTCTCAAAGAATTTAAGAAGGTTCTCGCCGCCTATGCTGTATTGTGCCTGTTCTTGCTTCATTTTATCCATGAAGCTGGTTAAAGCACGTCTTGATGTTGCAGCGATTCTTTTGTCTATCGGTAACTCCGATTGAAGCTCTATTATGAAAAGTGCCACAAAACGGTAATATTTCAGTTCTTCCCACTATTCCATAGCACTTGGTTTTTCTATGTATCTGAATGTGTTATGAAAAAACGTGTGAGGAAGAACCAAAAATGGGTCATTTGTATCTGGTGCCATGTTATTACCTCCTAAAAGAAGTAGGGTTTGGTTTATTGCTTACCAGATACGAGATATTTTATCGGGTCTCCCTCTATCTTTTCTACGTTGAACTTTGCGAGGGAACTTTCCACTTACCCTGTTCGTATCTGACTTTACCTGCTTTGGCTATTTCTAAGCCCTTCTGCTTCCTTATCTGCAAGAGTTCTTGTATTTGCATACCAATACCTTTCTATACAGAATATAGAGAGCTTAAAGTATATATGCCTTTTTGTATAGAAGAGCTATCAGAGACGGATATATATCTTTCTATACAGAATAATTATAGGTTAGATGAAGGCTATTGCGATATTCAAGGTTAAAGTGCATAAAACCACGGATAAAAAGGAGGTCGGTGGTAAATCGAAGAGCTACGCCTACGGAGCAATAAATATACGCTCGCCAGAACTCGCCGAATATGTTGGAAAGACTGTTAAGGTCAGGATAGAAGAGGATTCGTGATTTTATGCCGAATAAAACAAAGGAAAAAACAAATCAGACTACTAAGATAATTATACGCAAATACGAGAAAAAGGACGATTATCAGTTAATCTTCCTGTTTGATGAGTTTCAAAAATTCATGTTTTCTATAGACCCAAAGCCGCCTAAGATGAGTGCGTTAAAACCAGATTATGCCAAAGCCTCACTACATCAGGCTCTCGATAGAATAAAGCGAAGTGAGGGGGTTCTTTATGTTGCTGAGGCGAATGGCAAGATGGTGGGCTTTACAATAGCATTAGCCCTAAAACCATACGGAGAAGAAGCTGCCATATTCAAGAGGCCGCAAAAGCGTGGCGAGATAACTGACATCTATATCGATTCGGAATATAGGGGGAACAATATCGGAGCAAGACTAATGGAAACTGCCGAATCGTATCTAAAGGAAATAGGATGCAAAGAGATAATAGTTGGTGTATTTGCGCCGAACAAGAATGCAAGGGAGTTCTATAAACGATTGGGCTACAGCGAAGCTAGCCTTGAATTCTCTAAGGATGTATAACTTTATGAGCAAGATTCAGACTTTCTGAGCAGAATCTACTTTTTGAGCAAAGCCCATCGCATACAAAGTGTTATATATCTATTTCTATATAAGAACATATATCAGAACCGATATATGCTGATTTGATGGCGGCAAGATATTGCAAATGCGGCCCTTTTAAGGTCAACATGATACCTCAGGGCATGCTGAAACCGTACATACTTTTTCTGTTATCGAAAAGGCCCATGCATGGCTTTGAAATAATGGAAGAGATATCAAATAGGTCACATGGGCTGTGGAAACCAGGGCCTGCTGCAGTGTATCCTTCACTTGCATGGTTGAGCAAGAATAGTTACATACGCCCTGTATCTTTGGGATCAAAAGGCGAGAAGGCACGAAGGCAATATAAGATAACCAGTGGCGGCAGTGAAGCAATTGTTGGATACAAGGAGTTTGAGGAGGAATGGTTTGGAGGCATGCGGAGACTGAAGGACCTCTTCGACTGATTGCACTGTTCTTGCGTTTATGATAATGAGGAGATTGAATGGTTTTTATCAATGATGAGAACAAGAAACAGGTATCGGAAGTTTTTGCTAAGGAAATGTCTGGGAACGTAAATCTGTTCCTTTTTCATGATTTATCCAGCGAGAAGTGCCCATACTGCAAGGCAACTATGGAACTCGTGAAAGAGTTGTCGGAGCTTGATAAGAGGATTACCCTAACTGTGTACGACATAAACAAAAACCAGAAGGAGGCTAAGTTTTTGGGTGTAGATAAGGTTCCTGCTATCGTTGTGGGCGGCAAGAAGATATACAATGTGCTCTATTTTGGGATACCTGCCGGTTATGAATTTTCATCGCTCGTTGAGGATATAATAGAAGCTTCAAAAGGCGTAACAAGTCTGTCCGATACAACAAAGGAACAGCTTAAGAAGGTTAGTAAACCGATCGATATAAAAGTATTTGTGACGCCTTCATGCCCTTACTGCCCAGGCGCAGTCCGGTTGGCGCATCAGTTTGCCATGGAGAACAGCAGGATACGCGCAGCTATGATAGAAGCCCAGGAATTCATGGAACTGTCAACTCAGTATAATGTAATGGGAGTGCCTAGAACCGTCATTAATGATTCTGTGCACCTAGAAGGGGCACAGCCTGAAGAGGTACTTCTAGAACATGTACTTAAGCTGGGAGCATAATAGTGCAATTAAATTTTACAAAATCTATATGTTGTTTTATTGTGTTGACATTGTTTCAAACCAAGGCAGTTTCGGGCATGATCTAAATGATAATAAAAATCAGGGTAATCCCAAATTCAAAAACAGAGTCTGTTGAACTAACAGGCCAAGGAAGTTATAAACTCAAGATAAGAGAAAAACCAATCGAAGGGAATGCAAATATGGCAGTCGTTAAAATACTTGCGTCATATTTCAAAGTGAAAAAGGCAAACGTGTCTATAATACACGGGGCAAAGGCCAGAGAAAAAACTGTTGAGATAATAAATTAATGGTATAAAACAATATGGTGCAAATCTACCTATAACTGTATAACTGTACCAAGCCCGCAAGCGGGCTTGTCTCTTGATTCTACTTCAGCTTCTTGATAAAACTTCTTCCCAAGAAGTTTTATGGACTCTGCGGGATTCGCACCCGCGACCTTTCCGTTTTTCGATCCTTGATGAAATCTCTTTTAAGAAATTCCTTGCGAACGGAACGCTCTGCTCCTGAGCTAAGAGCCCATGCCATATAATCTATCCAATGGTTCTTATAAACATTCTTGACTTCTTTTAATTGATTCTTTTAATTGAAGGTTACAATAATATTAATAAGCGCTACTACGAAATATAATTGTGGTATTATGTCTTACAAAGGGGATGTGCTCATAATTGTGGGAGTGGCAATCATACTTTTGGCTCTGTATCTAGGGTATACTGTCTACACCGATGTTCAGGCAGCAAACGCCCTGCAGCCGCAGCAACAGCAAAGCGCCAATATAAATGCGTCTATAAGCGCTCTCACTTCAAACGCCAGCAGTTCAATAAGGACGAGTTCATACTATATTATAGAGGTCCTGATACTGTTCCTGTTTGCAAGTATAGGATACAAAATATCACTAATCGGAACAAAGATAAACATTGAAGATAAATCGGACGGCCTGCAGGCACAGGACCATAAGCAGAATGCCCAGCAGAAAAGGCAATGACATATAGTTTCTTTATATAGCTATAGTTAATAATCATGTTTGTATGGATGCAAAAAGCAGGAAGGCAAGGGACGTATTCAAAAGGGTTCTTCCCGAGATTATCCCAACTAAAAATGAAGTGAGGCAGACAGTATCAAATGTAAACTGGCTTATGGAAAGGCTCAGGAAAATAGTGCCCCCATACGTTGAGCTGCGCGTTACCGGTTCGATATCAAAAAGCACAAATCTCAAAGGAGATTCCGACATCGACCTGTTTCTGCTGTTTCCGCAAAATACAAAGCGCAGCGAACTGATAAAGCTCGGACTGTCGTATGGCAAAAAAGTCATCGGAAAAAGCAAATCCGACAAATACGAGATAAAATATGCAGAGCATCCCTACGTGCAGCTTTTTATCAAATCCCGCGGCATAAAAGTGGATGTAGTGCCGGCACTGAAGATAGACAACATAGAACGCCTTGCTACTTCTGTTGACAGGACGCCTCTGCACACGGAGTTCATAAATTCCAATTTAACTGACAAGCAGAGGAACGACGTGCGCCTGCTGAAATATTTTCTCAAAGCCCACAATATATACGGTGCAGAAGTAAAAACTTCAGGCTTCTCCGGATATCTCTGCGAGCTCCTGATATACTACTTCGGCTCACTCGAGTCCCTTCTAAAAAGTGCATCGTCATTTCAGCTGCCGGTTGTCCTGGACACAAAGAAAGGCCACTCTAATGACAAAGAACTGGCAGAACGCTTCAGCAGCGAGTTTGTTGTTGTAGACCCTGTGGACCCTGAAAGGAATGTGGCTGCAGGGGCATCAATAGATTCACTGTCAAGGTTTGTCATTGCTGCAAGAAGATTCATCGAAAAGCCTGATATAAAAGAGTTCTACGGGGGAGGCTTTTCATCAACTAAAGTGGGAGGTCTTGTAAACAATTTCATAAAAGAAATGAGCATGCGGTCTTTTCTCCTTGTCCTCAACGTACCTAACAAAAGCGAGGATGTGATATGGCCGCAGCTGCGCAGAGAATCAGAAATACTTGCGGACTATATATCAAGGTTTGGCTTTAAAGTTTATCTTATAGTGCCATGGATTAGTAGCACAAAGGGCTTTCTACTTTTTATTGCTCCGGATGAGAAAATAGGAGCAAGGCTGTTGAAAGGCCCTGATGCATTTAGGAGGTATGCTGCTGAGAACTTCCTGCGCAGCCATAAAAATGCCTTGGGATTGACAATAAAGGACGGGTCTCTGCATGCCCTTGAGCCTAACAAATACAAAACACTGGAAGCCGTGCTAAGGTCTGTAATAAAAGGCAATAAAATATCGAAAAGAAAGGAGATAAACCTCAAAGGCGCAAAATTATTTGTTGATAAGATACCAAAGGAGTATGCTGAGGGAGCCTATACCGAGCTTATGGGCCGGCTCAGTGTATAGATGGTTTATTGGAAAACAAGAGAATTGGGGAAATTTTCGATGAGATAGCTGACATAATAGAGATAGAAGACAGCAAGCGCATATTTGAGATACGTGCATACCGC
The DNA here is from genome assembly GCA_021852055.1 of Microcaldota archaeon. Taxonomy (GTDB): domain Archaea; phylum Micrarchaeota; class Micrarchaeia; order Micrarchaeales; family CABMGC01; genus JAJZOD01. The sequence goes on along the minus strand of JAJZOD010000004.1, from coordinate 30,801 downwards.
AAGGCAGCACTGACAATAAGGGAACTTCAGGAGGATGTTGCAGGCATACTAAACAAAAAGGGCATAAAAGGCCTTATGGAGTTTTCAGGCATAGGAGAGGGCCTGGCAAAGAAGATAGAGGAGTATGTAAAAACCGGGCACATAAAGAAGTATGATGAGCTGAAGAAAAAGTATCCCATAGATTTCACCAGCCTAACAAAAGTGCGCGGTCTTGGCTCTAAAAAAGCATTTAAGCTGTATAAGGAGCTCGGCATAAAAGACATGAAAGGCCTCCAGGAAGCCATAAAGAAAAACAAGGTACGAAGCATCGAAGGTTTCGGCGAAAAGAGCGAGGACGTGCTGAAGAAAGGCGTAGCCTCAGTTGAAGCTGCATCAAGCCGCATGCTTCTCGGCACTGCGCTCCCAGAAGCTGAGGCTATACTGCATAAGCTTCTTGAATCAAAGCTTGTAGAGCGTGCAGAGATAGCCGGCTCATCCCGTCGCATGAAGGAAACAGTCGGGGATTTGGACATACTAATAATATCTGAGAAGCCAGAGGAGGCAATGGACTTCGCTACCAGGATCGATGAAGTGGAAAGCGTACTTCTCAAAGGCCCGACAAAATCCACTGTATGGCTTAAGATAGGTTTAAGCTGCGATATACGCGTAGTGCCAAAAGAAAGCTTTGGGGCTGCGATGCAGTACTTTATAGGCAACAAGAGCCACAATGTCAAGGTTCGGCAGATAGCCATAAAGAAGGGCTACAAGCTCAATGAGTATGGCCTGTTCGACAGAAGGGAAAAGATAATAGAAAGCCAAAACGAGGCAGAGATATACAAGATTCTGGGCATGGCGTATCCTGTGCCTGAAATGCGCGAGGATCGTGGGGAGATAGACCTTGCGCTTCAAGACAAGCTGCCGGTGCCTGTAGCATTGGGCGACATTTGCGGAGATCTTCATGTCCATTCCACAAACAGCGACGGTGCAGATACCATAGAAGATATGGCTTTGGCGGCATTGAAGCTCGGCTATAAATATATAGGCATGACGGATCATTCCAAAAGCGAGTACATAGCTCGCGGAATGGACGAGCAAAGGTTCGCAAAGTATGTAAACGAGATAGAAAAAGTGAATGACAAGATAGGCAAACAGATAACTGTGTTTAAGAGCGCCGAGACTGATATACTCAAAGACGGAAGCCTGGATTTTAGTAAATCTGCTTTAAAAGAGATGGATTATGTCCTTGCAAGCATACACACGAGCCTGAACATGGACAAGGAATCCATGACTAGGCGACTTGTAAGCTGCATAGAGAGCGGCGATGTTGACATAATAGCGCATCCAACGAGCCGTTTGATAAATTCGAGGGAGCCGATAAAGCTTGATCTTGATAAGGTATTCCAGGCCGCCAAAGACAACAATGTTGTAATGGAGGTAAACAGTCAGCCAGAGCGGCTTGATCTCAATGATGAAAGCATAATCAAGGCAAGGGAGTACGGACTAAAGTTTTCAATAAACACTGATTCGCACCGGACTCAGCATCTAATGTTTATGCGTTACGGTGTAGGCACTGCAAGGCGCGGCTGGCTTGAAAAGAACGATGTGATAAACACCCTAAATACCGAGAACCTGCTGAAATTCCTAAAGAAAAGATGATTAAGCGCGTGTTATACTGCAGCAGCTGCCCACGCAAACCCGGCAACACCCAAAAACATATTAATTTATACTCAGTCTAATTGCTGTTGACAGCTGATTAAATGGAAAACTGCATTTTCTGTAAAATAATAGCAGGAGATATGCCCTCTATAAAGATATGGGAGGATGAGAAGCACATAGCAATTCTTGACATAAATCCAAACATGGAGGGGGTTACGCTTGTAATCACAAAAACGCATTTTGATTCTTATGCATTTGACATGCCGGATTCAGAGTACTCCGAAGTCATGCTTGCAGCAAAGAAGGTAGGGAAGCTTTTAGACAAAGGCCTGAAGACAAAAAGGACAGTGCTTGTTGTTGAAGGTTTGGGTATAAACCATCTCCACATTAAGCTTTATCCAGTACATGGGATAAAAGAGAAATTTGAGGAAATATGGGCAGAAAAGAGGATTTACTTTGAAGGATATCCAGGATACATAACCACGCAGCTTGGCCCTCAAAAAAACACCGAAGAGTTAAGTGCAACTGCAGAAAAAATAAGAAGCGGCATTGGGAAAAAACTCCATTGACAACATAAAACATGCGTTCTGGCGGTGCTGCTACGCAGAGCGATTTATAAAATCAATGCGTTATTGCTAAGGAAAGCAAACTGAACAAACTGAATTTACAAAGAGTAAAAGCTATTCATGTCCGTTGTCAGGATGCTAATCTCTGGATTCATTGTATTTAAATGTGGATTTTGGTTGGTTGTAATACTGATTTTGAATTCAATTTTCGGTATTGTTTTGATACCGTATGCTAACATCAGTTTCTTAACATGCTCAAAGTTCCTCTCACTCAAATAACCACCACTCTGTGCATATTTAAACACAAATGGTATATGCAGCTCCTTTTCCCTGCTTATTATTCTGTTGAATTCTGCATCCTCAGAAATATGCTGATACACTTTTTTAATATGCTTAATTTCTTGTTCTATTGACTGGACGAGCTGTTCTTTACCCCAATATTTAAAATTCTCCAAAGTGCTTGAGAGAACATGCCTGATACCATCAATATCGATACCATATATACTGAGAAACCCTTCTCTGCTTACAACAAACTTCTCTACAACTGAATCGTTGTATATTCTGTTTATAAGCTCTCTGTAAGGGCCAATGCTGCCAGAACAATCGATTTTTCTCCAATGCTCGTTTAACATTGCATAAAATCTATCCTTATCAGTCAAATTAAGCAATCCTCTTATAAAATCACGTTCCTTCCTGCTGCTTGCAATTATCCTATACATGTTCATTTCATCAATTGTAAGGCCTACGGCGCTTGTATTACCTAACAGCAAGGCATTTGAAAACACACCGTTAATTATATTGTATGTTTTTTTATCATCATAGCCATACCTGCCTATCCACTCACTTTCTATCGGACTTAAAATCTGTTTAAACCGCTCCATAAGTGCACATGCTAACTCTTTTCTCTGTAAAAGAGCCATCTCTAATTTTTTGCTACTTTCTGCCCCTTCACCGTACTTTCCGATTACGTTTAATCGCTCCTCTGGCTTGGTATACGAAAATCCTATAATCCTCCTGCTTAAACCATAACTGCCTGAAGGCGCAGGATCACTTCCGTCATTTTTACTGTCAGTGGATACCTGTAGCGGATTCTCAAGGACCTCCGCGACAGTTACGAACTCGCTTAAGGAATGTTCCCCGTATTCTCTCCTTATCAATCCGATTAAGTTTCCAACATTTACGTGTGCCTGTGGGTTTTCTTCTGCATGTTTATCTTCGCTATCCGCCAATGTACTGGATTTGCCTTGTGTTCCGATGGGCTTTGCCAAGTTTGCCCTTATCTGTCTGTGTATAATTCTTAATCTCTTCACCGGCATCTGATTCTGGTTCATTATACTCAAAGTCCACTCCCTCAAAACCGGTGCATGGAAAACGTCCGCCAGCTTAAGAAGCACCTCTGGCTTCTCAGGAAACATAACTTCGTTATTGAGCCACGCCGCAACTCCCGAATACGAGTAACGAAGTTCTTCAGGCATCACGCGCACTGCATCGTGTATAAGCCTTGCAGCTTCCGTAGCTCCGTTGGAGGTTTCTGCAATCGAATTCAAATAATGGCTAAGCCATGTTTCACGCGGAACTTCCGTTGTCCCGGATTTAAAAACCTGCCTCCTGTCCTCTCTGTACTCCCTCGACCTAGACCACAGTGTCGGTATAATATGGTCTTCCAGCGTAATTTGTTCTGCACCTACCTTGCTTACATATACCCTGTCTCCTTTCCTGAGGTACCCTACAAATATGTACTCCTTGCCGCGCTCTGAATCTACCTTTGCGGCTGTCTGTACTGGCGTGCATAAGAAATTTCCTAAGTTTGTCTTTACACTAAACCTAAAACTCATGCATATAAGTATGTTTTTTATGATATATATTACTTACTAGAATCAATTCTGCGGTTAAATGTTACCTCAAAATTACGTTTCTTTTCTAACATATAACTGCGAAGTTCACCTACAAGGTACAGCGACCCGGTGATGCATATAACGTCTGACTTGCCAGACTCCTGTATTGCTCTTTCCAAGGCCCTGCCAGGCTTATCAAATACTTCAAAATCTGAGGTTGCAAATGCCGCAAGGCTCTGCGGACTGTAAGCCATTCGTTTTCCAAAGTCTGTTGCAACACCGAACCGCGTAAAATAAAATTTATCTGTTATTTCGGACAATTCGGATATGATCTCCCCTGCCCTCTTGTCTTTTTTTGCTGCAAATACAACCCTTATATGCATGCCCTTGCAGTACTCCTTCAGTGTGCTTACAAGAGCATGTGCTTTCATCTGATTATGTGCGCCGTCGAGTATTATTCTTGGAGAATAGGCTAATGTTTCAAATCTTCCCGGTACAGCTGATGTCCTTATTGCAGTTCTAATGTCCTGCTCTTTTATGACAAAGCCGTGCTCTCCAAGCATGAGTGCCGCATCAACTGCCAACGCAATATTCTGCATTTGGTGTTCACCAAGAAGGCCGGTGTCAAGCTTCTCAAAATTAATTCCGCGCACATTAATGTCAAAAACGCTCCTTCCTGTGCTGTGTTCTCTTATTGTATAAGATATATCCTTATAAAGCAAGTCGAGTCTGCAGTGCATTGTTTTTGCACGGTTCTTCACAATCCTTACAACCGAAGGCGCGCTTACCCCAGAAACTACATCTATGCCCTCCTTTATTATTCCTGTCTTTTCAGATGCTATGCTTTCAACAGTATTCCCGAGTATCTCCATATGGTCAAGTCCAACATTGGTTATGATTGCAACTTTCGGGTTTATTACATTTGTGCCGTCAAGCCTGCCTCCAAGCCCTACCTCTATTACTGCAATGTCTACTTTTTCATCCTTGAAATGCTGGAACGACATGGCAACAAGCATCTCAAAATAGGTGGGCATGCCATATCCGCTGTTATTGGCGACTTCCTCAGAGCACTGTTTTACATAATTTGTAAGCTTCACGAATTTGTCCTCGCTCACGAGTCTGCCGTTAACCTGTTCCCGCTCCCGTATATCCTGAATGTGCGGGGACACGTGCAGGCCTACCCTGTACCCCGCGCAGTTTAGAATATGTGAGAGTACTGTGCATGTTGAGCCTTTTCCTGCAGTACCGCCTACATGAACCGTAGGATACGCATCTTGCGGATTTCTCATAACCTCGAGAAGCAAACGTATCCGTTCTAATCCGTATATGTTTGAATCAGGGACACCTACCGGAATTCTTGACTCAAGATACTCCTTTGCTTTTGCGAATGTTTTTATTACCATTGTTCCAACTATCCAGCCAAAGCCCTGAATTTTTCTGCAACAAACAGGCTTTATACCTTTCTAGATATATAAATACCAAACATGTTAACAGCGTGAGCGGGAAATCTCACATCATTTATGCATGGGATGAAAGCGAACCGCAAATAAACAGAAGAATCCCATTTTTCCATCAGGGATTCGTGGACTTCATACTTGGTTTTCAGTTGGTATGTTCTCAGTTCATGGACAACCGCCTCACTGGAAATCTGAGGTCTTACATTATTTCCCTGAGCGTAAATTTCGATGTGTCCCGCCGTATAATACGATTTTGTTGCAAACATATATATGCCTTTTTGTTCTATGTTATTATTGGTTTTCAGTTGGGAAGCCCACACCGTTCACGGGCGGGAAGATGTCACGTGGTAATATGAAGCTTAATATAATTGAGGAAGAGCCGAAAAGCATAATACTGGAGTTCGAGGATGCAGACAGAGGCATAGCTGAGATTATAAAAGACAAACTCATAAACAGCACAGGCGTGGAGTTTGCAGGCGTAATCCGCGAGCATCCGGAGATAGGGCATCCAAGGCTTGTGATAAAGGCCAGCAAGAGCGTCAGGCCTATTCTATTAAAGGCCCTAGACGATCTTGAAGAGGATATTAAGGATGCAGTGTCGCAGCTGCCGAAGCAGGCAAAGAAATAGGCAGGTGCATGAAATCAGGCTCGCGTGTAGCTGCTTTCGATGATTCTCCTTTTAAAAGCACGGATTCATGTTCGATGGTTGTCGGAGTTGTAGGCCGAAAAGGTACAGTGGAGGGCGTCATCTCATTCAACGTTGCAGTAGACGGCAGCGATGCTACCGAAATGATTATACGCGCATTTAAAGGCTCAAGGTTTAAGGCCCAGGTAAAAGCAATAGCGTTGAATGGCGTAACGTTTGCTGGTCTTAATGTTGTGGATATAGCAAGGCTGCGTGATGAGCTTATGCTTCCAGTTATTGCAATAACCCGGAAAAGGCCCAGGAAACTGCTTCTCAAAACTGCCATAAAAAGAAAGGGCGCAAAGGCCAGCACAAAAACGTTCGAACGCCTTTCCAAGGCAATAAAAATAAGGAAACTCCAAGGCTATTACGCACAGTTTATAAACAATGATTGCGATCATGTTCAGGATCTTATGCCCGTATGCCTGGAAATGCTCAGGCTTGCCCATATGATTGCGAGTGGCATTGTAACTGGCGAATCAAATGGCAGGATATAAAATACCGGTAATTGCGTGAACAATATAATAAAGCGCTTTTTTTACAAGGAAAACAAAAAGATGAGCATGCGCAGCAGCGGCAGAAACATTGAAATAAGCGAAAACCATACTCAAAAAACATTCACAATAAACGGCACAATACAATCCTTAGTAATGAAAAATTCTGATTACACTATGGAGTACTGGGATATGTTCCCTCCACTAGCATACGTATTTGAAAATCCGAGAGTGCTTATGATAGGCCTCGGCGGAGGAACCATAGCGCATCAGATTAGTGCAAATTTTGGCAGCAGGGTGCAGCTTGAGATATTCGAAGTCGATGCAAATATTGCAGACATGTCAAAAAGATTTTTTGGGCTTAACCCTGCAACAAAGATAGTGATTGGCGATGGAGCTGTGCTTTTGAGTAAGAAAAGGGCAGCTTATGATATAATAATCCTGGACGCCTATGACGTTGATACAATACCTGCGCAGTTTCTTACTGCGCAGTTCGTACGCAATGCCTCCAACGCTTTAAAAGGCGCCGGAATATTGGCAATCAATTACATAAGTACAATGAGACATGGAGGCATGCTCGAGAATTATGTCAATATATTGTCAGAGCACTTCTCAGTATATCTGATAAATGCAAGGGGAATAACCTCAAACAGCATAATAATCTGTTCAAAAAGCCTTAAAAAGGAGGAGATAGTTGATAAAATACGCTCGAGCATAGGCGCTGGGTCGTACAAATCAATGATAGTATCAAACTATGAGAACATGGAACGTGGTGCAACAGAAAAACATTGGGATAGCAGATAGCAGCTACAGGAGAGTCTGCTCCTCTACCTCTACCTCATTGACCCCTTTTATGCCCTTGAGCTTCTCTTCATAAGGCGTACTTCCCTCTTCGTCTGTATGAACAAAAAGTACCTTTATTACTTTGATGCCGAATGCGACCTCCTCAAGCTGCAGGCTCTTAGGTTTCATTTTCTTAATTCCACTACTTACCGATTCCTCTGCACCTGAATCTACGTAAACCTTGAATAAAGTAGCTACGTTTCCCATCACGGTCCCTCAAATTTGCATTCGACGCATACGTATTTCACGTGGTCAAGCCTGCACTGGTCGCATCTGACTATGTCAATCTTGCCGCAGTCAGGGCACTTGAATATGGCATAATTGTCAGTAAGCTTGCCGCATGATGTGCATATCTTTCCTATATTTGGCATATTATCACTTTAAATGTCACTTTAAATAAAAATGCATGCATAAACCGCCGTACCGTGTTTCCGCAAATGTATAAAGTCTTTGTGAACAAAGATATAAAAGGTTTGCTTAAGGGCACGTGGCGTAACTTGGATAGCGCATCGGCTTGCGGAGCCGAGGGTTGCGGGTTCAAATCCCGCCGTGCCCGCTATTAAACTATGATTATAATCAAGTGCTGTAAGCCAGTGCCAGTTTACTCCCATCTGTACTCTTACCGTTCGAGCTGTTTTTCGCCCCATCCTCTTTCCTCTCTCAGAATCTGCACTACGTAGCTTGCGCACTTCAAAGAATGTTCGCTTTTTCCTATAATGCTTTCCGGTGCAAGGCAACGTTTTAATCTCGCAACATTATCCTCTGCCTGCGCAGCCTTATTTTCCCATACTTCAAGTATATTCTTATAATCCATATCAAAATCTCTGCATTCTGTGATTATGTCATTAAGAATCTCCAAGCGCATATCGCGCCTCTTGTCTATCCCATCTGCAAATGCTCTTTCTATCTTGCCGTAGACCGAGAAGCCCTCCTTCAACATCTCCTGCTCTACCCTGATCATATTCTTTTCAGAAAGCAAATAATCCCAATCGATATCGTTAATCAAGGCCAACAGTCCGTTTCTCTCATCATCATGCAGGGGCAGCAAACCGAAAAGCCTTCTGGCTGCGAACGCACCGAATATCTTATCGTTCATGTCTATGCTTTGCGCTTCAATGAATATAGGAACCATGACCTCGATAATCTTCTTGTTTGCATCATCCTGCGTCTTAGGGCCGTCAAATATCCTGCTATGTATCGGGTTCAACTCTGAATCAACCATAAGATTCCCGCCAAACACAGATCTTGTATCAAACGTAGGATCAAAGCCCAGAATCTCTCCAGGAGTTCTGTCACCCTCCTTACCGTATCCGAATAGATAATAGCCTTTTGCACTGAATAGATCCATAACATCGATTGAATGTTCTGTGCTATTGCTGGAATAAAATCTGTTGAGGACATCATTTAGAATGAAGACGGCATCATGCATACCATCAATAACACCTATTATTATCTCCGGCCTGGCCATATACATTAACGGACCCATGTGCCCGTGTTTGGCCAGTTCCTCCTTCACGCTTTCATTTATTGCGTCTGCGATTATTGCAGGGTTCTCCCTGAATTCATCTCTCTGCTTTATTCCTACAAAGACTTCTGCTGTACCTACATAATGCTCGCGTTTCAAGTCTTTTATCGCATCAAGCATGCGCTGCGTTTTCTTAGAATCGGCATTGCTTCTAAACCTCATAATATTACCTATGCATAATAATTGCGCTTGCCAACAGAAGTCTTCAAAAGTAGTAAATAAGTAATTATTTTTACATTCTTAAACTTTTCTATGCAACTTCAGTACGACGCCACACTGTAATGCTACCTTGCCTATTCTGTATTGCATATCCTTTGTTGTAACTGCATATTAAGCACTGGAGAGCATATCCCTTATGGAATCTATTATCTCGTTTATGGCGTCATCAGCAAGCCTCTCGTTTCCTGGCGTTTCTGCAGGATTATCAAGCATTGCGCCCTCTTCGCCAAGGAACCTCTTGCCGCCCCCAGCCACATTCATCCTTTCGAGTCTCCACGACGATATCCTTAGCCTTGTGCCGTCAACCATTGCGTAGAAGTCGCTGTTGGTGTCGACACCATATAAGTGCTTTATCGATTCGCCATCTGACATTATAAGATATCCAATAGACCCATACGGCACCTTGAGCAACTCGACAAAGTCCTGCAGCAGCATTTTGAGTATGCCGCCTCTTCCTGTATCTCCAGATCTACGTTCTTTCTTATCTCCGTCGCCCAACTGCTCTGCTATCCGCTCTATGTCTTGGTCAACAGACGGGACGTTCTCAATGTCAAGGATCTTCTGCTCAAGGGTTTTTATAGCCTTTATAAGTTTGTCATCTTCAATGTTCTTATAAAGTGCTTTAAGTTTATTGGAATCAGGACTAATTCCATAAGCAGAAGGCTCTGAAATGTATTCTTCTTTATCCTTTTGTTCGTGTGACATCCTCTCATCCGTAAAAGGTGTGGGCTTCCTCTGAGTCATGCAATCACTGCATCCAGAAAAGGATGTGTTTTATCGGTTCTCAGTTCTTCGATGCGGCTTTTCGATGCCTGTTGCACAGCAGAGGCCATATCTCCCTGAGTGTGACTTCCCCTCTGCCCGAGAGTAGTTGCTCTGTGCAATATGTTTATTGATGCATTTATATCTCTGTCTTCTGTTAGATCACAGACTTCGCAATAATAGATTTTTTTTGAAATCGGCATACTTTGAGTATTGCCACAGTTATTGCATGTCTTTGTTGTATTCTTTGGGTCTGCTTCTATAACTTTCATGCCAGCACTCTCAGCCTTGTATGAAAGCATTTGGATAAACCTGTTCCATGAAGCATAATTTATTGACTTTGCGAACCTATGATTTTTTACCATATTCTGTACCTTCAAATTCTCTGCCACAATCGAGGTATAGCCTGAATTTGTATGCTCTTGTGACATCCATATTGTTTACATCGTTATTTATGTTTATATAACTTATTTTTGCAGTTCGCTCTCATCCAACAGCCAAAGCACGTGTGATTTCCCACTCACTTTGTTAAATTGTATTTTCCCAGCTCTAGCATACGCTCCGTATACCCTAATTTTTGGTAAAATCTGCGTGCCCGCATGTTCGGGGCAAAAACGTTAAGCTTCATGTGTGTGCACCCTTTATCATTCAGGTACTTTTCCGCAATACCCATTAATTTCTGTGCAGTGCCTTTACCGCGCTGTGATTGCGTGACATACAACTCTGTAATCTCTCCAATGCTTTCCTTCCTGCCTATTTCTATTGCATCTATTTTGTCCTGCTTGACCATACGCGCTGCAACAAAGCCTACTATGCCTCTGCTGTTTTCTGCAACATAAAATACGCCATTGTTCTCACTTATGTCCTTAAGCGTCTTATTAAGATAAGCACGGCCGTAGTCCAATCTCCTTAGCGCATTCTTGCGCACAAGGCGCCTAATGTCATCAACAGAAGCCAGATAGTCCTGGAAATTCTCAAACATACGCTCTATTACAGCCCTGTCGTGATTTGAATATCTCCGTATTCTCACTGCTGTTTTCAATGCCGCCATCTTATTCCCTATAACTTCTTGCTTGGTCTTCTGTCATTACTTACCTGATGTGCTTTGTCATTATGGCTCCGTCTAGAGCCGTTGAGCAGCTGCATGATGCAGTGTCTGGCGTGGCTTCTATAATCCTCATCACTAGTTTATGCATCTTCTCAATGCTTTTTGCAAAAACCTCGTTAATAATATCAGCGCTCACCGGCTTTATTCCAGAATCGCCTTCAAGGCCTGCATCATAATCTGTAACTATGCCTATGCCGACATAGCATATGCCTTTCTCTCTTGCAAGCGCCGCTTCCGGATACTGTGTCATATTTATCACATCGAAGCCCTGCGCCCTGAAGAACCTGGACTCTGCACGTGTTGAGAATCTGGGCCCTTCAACTACTACGACTGTGCCTGCATCGTGCACATTTATGCCAAGCGTCTTTGCTTCAGAAGATGCAATGCTGCGCAGCTCACTGCAGTAAGGGTCTGCGGTGCTCACATGTGCAACAACCTGTTTGTCGTAAAATGTATCATTTCTGCAGCTGGTCATATTGACGAATTGGTCAAATATCACAAAGTCTCCAGGGGCGTACTCTGCCTTAAGGGATCCTACTGCATTTGTGGCTATTATCCTTTTCACGCCTAGCTTTGACATTACGTCTATATTTGCGCGATAAGGAACGTTCTGCGGAGTTATTGTGTGTTCTGCAGCATGCCTAGGTATGAACGCAACCTCCTTTCCGTTTATTGTGCCAACAGCTATATCATCGCTCGTTTCGCCATAATCGCTTTCTACGGCCATGAACTGGGGATCTTCCAACATCGAGTAAAAGCCAGAACCTCCTATTATGCCTATTTTTGCCGACATCCAATCATTTTCTTTTGCTCATTTAACCTTTTATTCTTTTGCACGCTTCATTTGAAAGAATGCAAGGTGTCATGTAATATCATACGCCAGGGGCGAGAATCGAACTCGCAGGGGCCGGAACCGGCCGAACAGCTTAGCAGGCTGCCGCCATTTAGTGCAGGCACAGCCATCGCCATCTCCTGTACCACTAGGCGACCCTGGCTCATGGATTATTTGCACGCAACCCTATTTAAGCCTTCACAAAAACTGTCAGTCTGTGCCTGCCCTGCTTACAACGTGCTTGTGTAAAATTCCGAGTATGTAAAAAAGCGCAAATGAGAATACTATGGCACTGACTCCGACAAGCCCGAATAAAGAGTTTCCTATTATGACGCTCAGACTTACAATCCACCAGATCCATGCGTAGTTGTCGTAGCCAACCTTTGTGGTCCTTAAGAAATTCAACATTAAGCGATGCCTATGGCCCCTACCCTTCCTCTTTTGATGCACAACCACGTTATTCAAGCAATGCCCTTTAAGATTATTTTTCAAACATAGTGCAGCAGAAGCCTGCGTTGCGGTGCATGCGTGTGAAGGGTTTATCCACACCTGAGCTCGGCCCTGTATCTTCAGAGCATAGTTTTTTGTACGCTTATGGCACAAACGCCAAATGCTATATACTTAGGGTTGCTCCTTCCGGCCTGGCCCGGTTTATACGTAAAACCACCACTGAAGGCAGAGCGTCAACACTCCGGTATGGACCCTGCATTAGCATGCGCTACTCTGCCGGCATACGGCCCGCCTAAAGGGGATTTGCGGTATGGGAAACCCCTAGCTTCCCGCCTTTCTGCTGCGTTATAACTGCGCAGCCAAGATTATTAAGGCTTAGCAGTGTTCCCTTCACAGTGGGGAAACAAGCAAACCCTAAAATCAGGTGTCATTGATTATCAGGCCGGCAAGCTCGCCTGCCGTAATGTTGAGATTCGTTTGCGCAATAACATCCACTATATAAACGGCGCCGCTGTTGTAGCCTATGAATATCGTGCTGTAACTAATGGCATTCTGAATTTGAATTGAGCTATGAGCTGATTCAAACGAATATGTCAGGCCGTCAAGGCTTGCATTTGTTACATTGAACTTTACTCCACCCGAACCGGTTGTTGCCGATTTAAGCTCCTGTGCGTATATATACTCTGGCTTAGCAGTTTTCCACACCCACCCAGTGACTCCTTCATCCATTTTTGGATTGTCATATAAGTAAAACCAGCCTTCCGTAACGTTGTCATTGAGAAATGGCTGCGTGCCTGCACTTGAATTCACTATTTTCTGCAGAGAGCCGTTTTTTGCAGTGAAGTTTAAAATATTGCTTTGGTTTATGTTCAATCCGAGTGAAAGCGCCTGGCCTTCGCTCATAAAGTAGTTGCCTGTGCTTCCGGCGTTTCCCTGAAACATGTTGTCTGCAAAAAATACAATGATAAATGCAGCTACAAATATTACTACCACAATCGGGATAAGATATCTGGCTATAATGCTGTCATCTGGGATATCGTTGCTGCTCTTCCTCTCTTGAATCTTGTCAAAAATGTTCTGTTGCTGTTCTAAAGGATTATCAGGTGCAGTCCGCGCGTTCATTCCTGCGCCCGCATTGTTTTCAGCTCTGTTGCCTTCGCCTGTCTTATCTTGGCTAGGTCTAATCTGATCGTAGCTGTTATATGGGCCGCTAGGCGAGTTTTCAATTGCCATAATACCTAAGAATAAAAGACTATATTAATAAAGCTTTCATATGTTCAAACCAACATCTTCTAGTGCCAAATAATAGGTTCTACAATCACAATAAACTTTTTGTTCTGTGTGCAGAATGCAGCAGGTATTAATAACTTTACGTCTTAAGAGATACTGATCATGTGGCATTTATGAATTATGAGCAGTTACTGAATAAGGCATTTTCAGAGCTTCCTACGCTCTCTGCAGAGAAAGTGGACTTTGAGATTCCAGTTGCAGATTCACTAATACAGGGCAGCAAGACACTTCTTAAGAACATAGACCAGATTGCAGACAAAGCTAGAAGAAGCAAGGAAGACATAGCGAAGTATCTTACAAAGGAGCTTGCAGCGCCAATAAGCATAAATGGCGCAGTCCTCGAGATAAATGCGAAGATAAACGCACAAAATCTTAATGTTAAGATAAAAAGCTACTTTGACACTTATGTTATATGCAAAGAGTGCCACAAGCCTGACACCCATTTCGGTGGCAGGGAGCGCGGCTATGTAACAATGATATGCGAGGCCTGCGGCGCTAGGTATACCGTAAAGAGCTACTGATTTCATGGGCTATAGCAAAAAACCTTCGGACAACACTCCGCATACGCTTGCGCTGCCGCGGGAAAACGAGGTCATAGGTGTTGTGACAAAAGTTTCAGGCGCTACCAATTTTATAGTTTTCTGCTCCGACAAGAAAGAGCGCACATGTTCAATACCAGGCAGGCTAAAGCGCAGGTTCTGGATAAAGGAAAATGATATAGTACTTGTAAAGCCGTGGGTTGTCCAAGGGGATCAGCGAGGCGATATAGTATGGCGGTACAGCATAATGGACAAAACACTCCTCAAATCAAAAGGCTATGAAGTTCCTGCCTGATTTACTCATCAATTTCTGTGCCAGAACCGTTAAAACCGAACAAGTGCGCAAGCAGCGCATTTTCTTTGTTGCCATTGACGATGCTTGCAGACAATCCACCCATTACTGCTTCAATAACCGCCTCAACCTTCGGTATCATGCCGCTTGTTATCTTATCCTCGGCAACCATCTTTAAAATCTCATCTACGGTCACACTGCTTCTCCATGAGCTCCCATCAAATATGCCATCTACATTAGTAACGAAAATTATCTTTCTTGCGTTTATGCTCACTGCAATCTTACTGCATGCAACATCTGCATTTATGTTGTATACATGATCGTCCTTGAACCCGAGCGGTGTTATTACAGGAACCATACCCTCCTTTGCAAGAGCCAGTATGCCCTTTGTCTTAACCATTGCTACCCTGCCAACATAAAGCAGCTCTTTTGACATAGCCTCGACTTTCAGAATGCCACCGTGTCCAAGCAGGTGCTGTGCGTCTATATCCTGTTCTATCAAAGACTGCGTAATCCTGAAGCCTATGCCTGACATTACCCTCTTCAATATCTCTACAGTGCGTTCATCCGTAATCCTCTGTCCGCGGATTTTCTTAATCTCCAATCCGCTCCTCTTCATCTCTTCATCTATGTCCTTCCCGCCCCCGTGGACTATGACAAGAGGGATCTCAAGGCCGTCAAGAATTTTTATGTGTTCAAATATTTTAGGACCACACTGCTCGCTAAGCGCTGAACCGCCAACTTTTACCACAGCCCCTCCTCCAGATCTGTAACTGTCTGCAAGCTGCACGACCTTATCCTTCTGCTCCTGATTGTCGATGTTCAGGCCTCTAAACAACTGTTCAAAAGAGCGCTGCATTTTTGAAGCTCTGGCCTTGTGTACAATGCCTGCCATAAAATCTTTACATAATAGTGTTTTTATGATATTTATGCCTTAACATAAGCGTCCTGTCCGCTGTTCGAATTGAGTTTTTCCAAAACGACCTCATAATCCATGTCAATAGCATATCTCTTCCTGAAGTAGTGCAGTATGTTTATGACGTCGCGTTCCATAAATTCGGCATACTTGGGATGGCCGAGCATGACCGCCTGCCCCATGTCTATTATGTAAGGCTTGCCAGAGCTCATAAGTACGTTGTATTCGCTAAGGTCGGCGTGCACCAGATTGACCTTGTTGAGCTTTTCCATAAAGCCCAATATTCTGTGAAGCACCTTCTGCGGCTGGTCAAGATCGGTATCCTTCAGGCGCTTTGCCGGTGTCCCACTATCGTCGCCTATAAATTCCATTGCCAACATGTTCCCAACAAAGCCGTATGGCTCAGGCACATCAATCCCTGCATCATGGGCTATCCTGAGGTTACTGTACTCCTTCTTGCACCATACTATCGCCATATTGTACAAGTCATTTTTTACTTTGTCAAATCTCGGGTCTCCTGTTATATAATCTATCCTTTTTGCGAAGCTTGATGTCTCTATCCTAAAAACCTTAAGCGCCACGAACCTTTTCTCCACTGCGTCTCCCGAATGCGCAACGTAAACGTCTGCTTCTTTACCTGTAGAGATAAGGAAAGAGACTTCTGATACCACCTTCCGACTGAACATCTTTCGCAGATTCTGCAGTGTCCTGTCATCTGTTATAACGTCGCTTATCTTATTTCTCTCTTTCAGTACAAACTCCTCCCTGCTCTTCTGTTTCCGTTTTCCAAGCCGTCTTGCCATCAAATCATACTTTTATATTTGTTTATATGTGTTGTTTATATTATACAATCAATATTATAACTACAATATTATAACTATGGTTGCATGCGAAAGCAAGCATTAACTGCGGAGACAGAAGCCATGGCAGAGGTTTCCAATAAAGATTGATGTTCTGTTAACAATAGGTGAGCACCGATGAAAAATGCTGCATTATTCTTCATAGTCCCATTTTTATTTGGTGTTGTTTATTCAGGCACTGTAACGCTTACGGGCGCATGCACTCAGCAATCCGGCAACGGACTTGTGATATTCAACCTATCCAACAGTGGCAACTCCACCGCATCTGCGATATCTGTAATCCTAAATCTTCCCTGGCATAACAATTTTGAAAACTACTCTGCAGGAAGCATAGACCCTGGGCAGGCTCTAAGATTTAATGCAATGATAAGCGCTCCACAATCAAACGGCAGTTATGTAAGTTACTTCGATGTAGATTATTCCCAATCCTCTTCTGAATTCAGTGCGGTGTTTCCCTGCCTGTTAAAATATGGCAGTAACGCACCGAACAACATTACGCTATCCTATCAAATCCACTCATCAGGATATGATTATACTGTAAATGTGTATGCCCACAATATCGGTGCATCTGCTATAAATGACAA
This sequence comes from Microcaldota archaeon, assembly GCA_021852055.1. GTDB lineage: Archaea > Micrarchaeota > Micrarchaeia > Micrarchaeales > CABMGC01 > JAJZOD01. The sequence goes on along the minus strand of JAJZOD010000004.1, from coordinate 13,909 downwards.
CATAAGCCTTATCCTACCATCGGGATTTTCGTACAGCTCTCCGAAGTATGTACGCCTCACGATATCACCTTTCACTACTGCAAATGCATCATTTCAGCTTAGCAGTGCAGTTGAAGGTTCGTATTCAGGCGCCATTGTGTCAAATTACAACTCAGACGGTATAAATTATGCTGCAATGACCGGCATAAGCATAGTAAGCACAGCATCTTCGGGCAACGGCTATAATTTTATTGATTTATTTTACGCCTTTTTAATTATCGTTATCCTGCTTATGCTGATGCTTATACTACGGGCCATAATTATAAAAAAGTCCAAGAGCTGACCTTTCAAGGAGAGTAGTTAAGCAACCGATAAAAAGCAAAATAAGAGCCCCTGCCGTTGCTCTGAGACGCTATTACTGATGTATTATATTTTGACATTATGTTGCTGCAGAGCGTATCCTGATACGGTGGCACAGTGCACCAGTAATCATAGTCAAATACATAACAGCTGTAATTCTGCTTAAAACTTTCAGAAACGCTTTGGTTTGCGCTGCTCAGGTATCCTATTTGCGCTGCACTTCTGTTATATTCATACCATAAATCCGGGGTGAAGCTGAAAACAAGGCAGTTGGAAGGAACTGCGTTGTAGTTGCTGTAAAAGAACGAGGTCGCATTGCTTGGATACGACTCCTGCGGCATCTGGCTGCTCGGTATTGTTATTTTAGGTGCGTAAACGTAAAACGGATAAACCACAAGCGTTGCCAGCAGCACTGAGTATACTGCAGTACTTAATATTACAGTCCTGACGTGCCTTTTTACCATTCTCTGAATAAGATAAATGATGGCGGCGCCAATTCCGAAAATCCCGAAGCCAGATAGAACTGCAACAAAAGGCAGTGTCTCTAAGACAAACCTGACATCTACGCCATAGTTATACGCTCCTGCATAAAAGAATGGGTAAAAAATGAAATATGAGAACGCAAGCACCCCTAAAAGCAGCAACATTCCAAACCTGTTTTTCCATTTTCCGTAAAATGCAATTGCGATCGCTCCAACAACTGCCAAAGGTACAAGCAACGCAGATGGAACTTCAGGATATACGGTATCGGAAGTTGCCGTTATAAATCCTATGTTCGGCTGAATATTATTTTCAAAGTTGGCCAGCGAGAATAATGCCTGGTTCGAGGAGTTGCCGTAGCTTGGCGACTGAAGCTCCAATGCAGAGTAATATAAAATCGGCATAAGAAACAGTATGAAAACTGTGATTCCTATTAGCGGAAGCGGTTCGGACAGTGCATGTTTTGCAATAGAGATTTTATCCTTTGCATTTCTCCTTATCCCACTGTTGCCGAAGGCGATGTACAGCAGTGCAAATGCAGGTATGAGCAAAAGACCCTCCTCCCTTGTGTATACAACAAGAATAAGTGACATGAAGAACATCATCATTTTGTTGAAACTCGGTTTTTTTGCCAAAACAACAAAGAAGAGTGAGGATATTATGGTAAACATCATGAACGGAACGTCAGGAGCCGCTTGTGTCCTAACCCAGATAAAAAGTTCTGGAATTGAGGCAAAAACGGCAGCAGAGAATACCGCCACTTCTTTTCTGTCGCTGAGAACCGATACGAGAAGAAAGACCCCGATTATTGAAATTATGCCTGCAAAAAGCTGGAGTGCATATGCTGTCTGAGCTCCTGCGCCGAACAGTGCAAATGTCACTGCTATGAAAACATCATACCCGACTATATCATGATAAAGCTGGTTCACGTAGCATGACTGGAGGTATCCTGTGCCGTACTGACACCATAATGCATTTCCGCTATGAAGTATGTTCAGCGCTACGCCCTGATATATATTTTCATCAAAGTAAAGCTGCTCCACCGGATGGATAAATAATAATGCAATCAGTGCAAATAGCAATACAATGATAACCAACGCTGCTGCAGAATATCTGTTAATGCCAAATTTTAAAATCCTTGAAAGGTCTCTCCTGTCTCTAACTGCAAATGCGAGCATAAGTACAAAAGAGGCAAGAGTAACAAGTGTTATAATGTAACCTATGAGCAAAAAATCATCTAAACTAGATATACATACATGAGGCGTACCTTTTTATATTTTTTTGGAGAATGTAAATAGGTTATTATGGCAACTATACAGGGTCCTAGATCACAGGCTGGTATAATAAGCTTCTACGATGCACCTGAAAAAGGGCACCTGTTCAACCCTAAAACTCTTCTTATAGCAATATTCGCATTTTCAGTGGCGATAATAATCCTCGATCATTTCATAGCAATATCCTAAGCTGAACTGCAGGCATGCAAAGTTCTGTAATCAGGCAATTGCGAACAGATCCCTTCTTTTTTCTGTTATGTCGCCATTCTCAGCAAGTATGTAAAGTATGGCACGTGCTGCATCCTCATCAATGCCTTCGGTTTTTGCTATATCAGATACCCTTTTCTGATCTTCCCTCAGCATTTTAAATATCGAAGGTATGTGCTTATCAAGAAACTCTCTTGTGACTATAAAGAACTTCTTGTTTCCGAAAGACCTGGTTCCAAGAACCTGGCCGTGCCTTATGCTATCCTCAAACATAAGCGATACGCGTGCGGCCTCGCTTTCTGTCTGAAGCACAATATAACCCTCTTCATTAAGCCTTGAAACCTCTGGCGACGCCTGCTTATTATAGTTGCCATAATTATTGTAAGCAGTCTTTGACTTTTGTGCAACATATTCATTCTGCCGTGCAACTCCTTGCCTCTGGACCATATCCTGCCTCCTGCCCTGAAAAGATGTTTGGTCATTTGCCACCTTCTTGCGCATCAGAAAGTTGTCATATATATTTTTCGGTATGCTGTAAAGCGTTTTTCCGTCTTTCTTAAACAGGCTTACAACCTTCTTCTTCAGCATGTTTTGCAGCATGGCGTTTTCTTCGGAATTCAGGATTTTTCCTACATTCTCAACCGATCTTTGATTGTACCTGAGCGTGTCTAGCTTCTTGAGTACTGATATCTCTTCAGTAGAGAGCATTGGTGCTTCTCCGAAGCCGTGCCTCTCGTCCCTTTGATATTCTGCATTAGATGCAGACTCCTTTTCTTTTGCTGCTGACCCTGTGAGCATGCTTATTATGTCGGACTTTTTGGCTATAAGAAAGGCCTTTTCATTATACTTGAAGTAATCAAGGTCATCGTCCTCCTCAATGCCCAAGCTCTTGGCGAGGTCCATTGGTAAGTATATAACGAGTTTGTTGTTCTGTTTGTAAACCTTCACTGCACCATCCTACAAAATATCTGGTTAAAAGTATATATTGGTTTGCAAATGCCATCCTTTAATAAATTACCTTTGCAAGTATTACTATTACTTGGTAATAATTACTTGATAATAATGATAGACATAAAAGGCATAAAAAAAACCTACGCAAACGGCACACATGCCCTGAATGACGTCAATCTGATGCTCGATAAAAAAGTGACTTCCATAATAGGCAGAAACGGCGCAGGCAAAACCACCCTGCTGCGCATTCTATCAACACAGCTGCTGCCTACCTCTGGCACGGTACTGGTAAATGGCCACGATATCATAAACGACGTTTCTGCAATCAGGGAAATGACAGTGAGCATACCGCAGGAGGCGCGCCTAATCTACTATAGAAATGCCTTCGATAGCGTCAGGCTGTACCTCGGCGCAAGGGGCGCCGGAATATCGGAGGCGAGCAAGAAGGCAGAAAAGGCACTAAAAACTGTGGGATTATGGGAGTGGAGAAATCATATATCTGAAGACTTATCTGGTGGCATGAAGCGAAAAGTGTTTGTCGCTATGGCGCTTGCAGCAGATTCAGAACTTGTAATTCTCGACGAGCCCACTACAGGCCTTGATCCTCTTTCAAGGTTTGAGGTATGGTCTGCTATAAAGAAGCTAAAAGGCCAGGTGATAATAACGACCCACTACATGGAAGAAGCCCAGGCATTGTCCGATGAAATTGTAATGATGGACCATGGCAAAGTCCTTTCGCAAGGGAAAATATCCGATTTGCTAAGAGATTTTGCAGGCATGGTAAGAATAGAAAGCGCAAGGAAATCAAAAGGCTCTAAGAAAGTTGCAGGAATGTGGGTATCCTACGCAAAAAAGAAGGAAGCGGAGCAGTTTGTCATGCGCGGAGACATAGTAAAGCAGATAACGCTTGATGATTTGTTCATAAAAATGGGTGTAGATATTGAATCCTAATTACATAGTCATGCGCGCCATAGTCGGCCTGAATGACATAAAAATGACCTATTGGTACATAATATCCAATATGGTTTACCCCCTATCGCTGCTTTTTGTTGTAAGCATACTGTCTAATACGGCACTGCTTCCATACGCCCTTGCAGGTGGCATAGTGTCAGTGCTTGCTATAAACGGGATAAGCCTTGCAGCTGCGATAGCTCCCATGAAGTCCGATTACAAATACAAGGATCTAATTGTATCTACAAAGACCTCGCCTGCAGAGTATCTCTTTGGAGAGATAACGGCTCAGTTCCTGTGGTCTATGCCTAGCCTGCTGATTTTCTTAGCCATGGACATCTACTTTGGCATACTGTCGTTTACTGCTTTTGGAGTGAGCATTCTTGTCGGGATACTTATAACATTCATAACAAGCTCAATAGCATTCTGGATTACTGGAATAATGCGAAACACCACAAATATATGGGCCATATCCATAATACTCTCATTCTTCCTCGTTACAATAGCACCGACATTCTACCCATATACATATCTGCATGGCAATGTCCTCTCAGTGATGATGTTTCTGCCTACGACCTCAGCGGCAATGCTCGAGCAGGCAGCATTCGGGCTGGCTCCTATGTCATGGTATCCTGTCATAATCCTTGTGGTTGAGACAATAGTGTTTCTAATTATTGCAGTATATTTCACAAAGTGGCGTGAGGACTAGCTACTTCGCCGCGCTGACTATTCTAATGACATCATTATCATTCAGCACGTACTCCTTCGCAAGCCTGTTTTTTGTTCTGGCATCAACAGCATACAGCATGTGCTCTGCAATGTCTGTATGTATGACCCGAGCCATGTCTAGTGCAGTTGAGCCATTGCCCAAAAGAAGCGCATCAGGAAGCACATTGCCGAAATGATCCGTATACTTATTCTCATTCTCGACTGGGTACACTACAATCTTCATTGCTGTCCCGAATACTGCAGTGTTTACAAGCTCCTGAACTCCTGTGCCCTTGTTTTTCCTGAGATACTCACTCATATAATCCAGTGCCTTTCTCTGGTCTTCTGATACGCTGCCTATTGTATCAAATGATGCTTCATCGCTTCTGTAGCGTATGGCACCTGCCTTTGCCGCTTTTCTCACTGCAAGGTCTACGGCGCCGGAGCATCCTACTACTTTGTAATCAGGAAGTTTTTTTCTTATTCTTTCCAGAGTTCCTGCCGGACATAAATCAAGTTTGTTTGCAGCAACTATAATGGGTTTGTTAAGCCTCAGGAATTCTATTGAAAATTTCATCCTTGATTCCTGCCCCCATGATACATACGCATCAGAGATGTTGGCATTCCTTATTGCGGATTTTATCTGTTCTTCAGAGGCATTGAAGCTCGACAGCACATCCATGACAGCATGTACACCATCAGCTTTTTTAGAAAGCCCGGGCATATGCCTTTCAAGTATGGTTGACAGCCACTGTGCCATTTCATCAAGAAGCATGGTTACCTCTTCAGCAGGATCCGAGGAATCAGAGGCATTTCCATGCATGTCTGTTTTTCCGCTTGCATCTATAACCTGGACAAGAACGTCAGCCATCGACATGTCGTTTAGGAACTGATTTCCCATGCCTTTGCCTATGCTTGCGCCTGGGACAAGTCCAGCTATGTCAACGACATTTACCGGAATCTGCCGTATCCCATTGGTGCATAAGCCATTCCTGGGCCTGCATTTCACGCCAAGCTCTTTCTCGACGCATTGCCTGGTTGCGTATGTAACTCCAAGATTCGGTTTTATAGTAGTAAACGGATAATCGGCAATTTGTACATCAAGCATTGTGAGCGCTGAGAAAATTGTGCTCTTGCCTTTGTTCGGTGCGCCTACTAATCCTATCATCATAAAAACACAGATTTAATACACTATTCACAATATAAATACGTTTCTTATGCATAATATAAACCACGCAGGGGTGGCAGAGCTTGGCCAAATGCGACAGGTTCAGGGCTTGTTTCCTTTGTGGATACGAGAGTTCAAATCTCTCCCCCTGCAAATTCAATCTACGACGTCAAAGCAGGGTTGTACGAGGTATATGATACCTCAGATGAAACCAACCCTAACAGGAACGTAAGGCACCTCCACAGGCTGACTACCCACAGCCTAAGGCACTATGTCATAATCAACTTCGCCAAGCAGACAAACGGAAATCTGGTGCTTACAAGCAGGTTCGCTAGGCATAGCGACCCAAGCACCACCACGACCTACATAACCACTAGAAAAGAGGAGCCATACAAGGAGGTAGACAACGCATTTGGTCTTAGCGAAGCTTCTGGCCTGAAATCAAGGCTCTCAAGAAATATCTAGAACCTACTGTTTTCTATAACCTAATATCTTGTCATATTCCTTGTGATCTATTATGTACAGGATAAAACTCACTATCTCTACTTCGTTAGTTCGTATAGTATATATCATCCTCCAATAGTGAGTAAGTTCTATTCGGAACAGATTATTAACATCAAGACCTTTCGGTATCTGTTCTTTTGCTATGCCTTGTCCATATGCCTGATTATACTTGAGAAGCTCTACTTTCTTGTTTATTGATTTCAGCAATTGTATCTCTTCTGAGTTTGTCCTGCCCTTGCCTTTCTGCTCTTCTACAACTTTGCAGAGCATTTCATAAGCCTCTTTGGCTTGGCCTTTGAGAATTACCCTTATGACTTTTGGCGTCTTCATAGCTCTAATCCTCCTTTCTTAAGCTTATCCATCAAATCGCTGGGAGTGTATGTCCACACTACTCCTTTTGTAGTTATCAGTATCTTGCCACTTTCTTGTAGGTAATTTAAAATTTCAAGAAGAGTTGCGTGCATCACTTTCCTTGGCAGCCTCCTTTTCAATTCTGCTATTTTGAGTACCTCTTTGCTATCCCTTAAAGTTTGTTCCACCATAAGTACTGTGTTCAGAGTAGGTGAATGTTGAATCTGCGTCTGAACTTGAGTTTTTGAAGTCATGTATATCAATAATATTTATATCAATTAGATATATAAATATATCTCTTAGATTTATTTATATTACTTTTTGCATAACAAGCCATCACACCGGTAATCCTGATTCAAAGCTAGCGAGATTTGAATCCACGAACCCGCTAAGGGTTTGTGAGTCTAGTTTCTCCCCCTGCAAATAAAAATCATCATGCAAGCTGCAAGTCCAGCAGTTTTACATATGCTTCCTGCATCTTGCCACTGCGGGCCCACACAAAACAATAAATATTGGTCAGTGCAACATTTAAGCGGGTGTTGCAACGATCAAGAAGGCATCACGCATGCGTAAAATCGCCATTGCAGCAGATATACTGTGCTTAGGCGGCCTGACAATTGACATACACGGCACCAGCCACGAGCTAAAAGAGGGGCAGCACCCTACGCAGCTCGACGAACTGAAAGAGTCGTTCGGCGGCAGAGGCGCAAATTTTCTAATGTTCTCCAGGATATTCGATGTCGACACTCTGCTTGTAGGGCCTGCCGGAAGCGACTTTGCGGCAAAAGGCTACCATGAATATCTAAGCAGCGCAGGTGCAGATACATCGGGGCTGTTTCAATGCAAGAGCTCAAAAGTGCCGATTACATACAGCTTCAATGATAATCAGGACAGCAGGAACTTCTTCTACGGCACGTATCTCGGAAAGGATTCTGATGCATATATAAAGCATGCCATGGGCTTTGTGAAAAACTCAAAGTACTCCGCATTGTACGCAACATCCGGAACACAAAAGCTGAATGAGTTGGCGCTTGCAACTTCAAAAACGCTCAACTTCTATGCACCAGCGCACGAGACAGCCTACCATACTACGGACAGCATAGTCCGTTGTTTGCGCAACACCGATTTCCTGCTGCTTAACGAAAAAGAGGCCGAGGTGCTGCAGGAAAAGCTGTGCTGCAATGCAAGCAGGCTTCAACTTATGTTCGGAATCAAGGCAGTAATAGTCACGCGTGGCAGCAAGGGCAGTATGATATACACGAATAGCGATGCCATCAGCATACCTGCATATAAGCCCAAGGCCGTAGTCGGCACGACAGGTACTGGCGATGCATACGCTGCTGCATTTATAGCCAGCTATCTCAAGACAGGAGACATTGTGCGCTCTGCATACATAGCTTCTGCAACAGCATCGTTTGTTGTAGAGAAGCTTGGATGCCAGAGCAACATACCGCGCATTGCCGATGTAATGGAGCGCATGCGCAAGCAGAACCGATGAGGCCGCAGCGCAGAAATCATCTCAAGCGTGCTCATCGAGGAACTCTCTGAGACTGCTATAACTTATATCAGCTCCATCTACGCCACTGGATTCGTCTCCGTGTATATGGACCGAAAATATGCCCATCTCTCTTGCAACAAGGATGTTTTGGATAGAGTTATCTATGAATACGGTTTCCTTTGCTGATATGCCTAAATTTAATAGAGCAAGCATGAACGCCTCCGGCTTCGGTTTCATCACGCCACCAAAGCTGTCACAGCCCATGACTGCTTTAAAATATCCGGATATGCCTTTTCTTTCCATCGATCTTGAAACTACTGCGACAGGTGTGTTAGTAAGTATGGTTTTTTCTATCCCTTTTCTGTGCAATATGTTAAGGTGCGATACAAGCCACGGATCCCTGCCAAAGTGGCCGTGGTCTTTTTTATAACCTACAAAAAAGTGCCTAAATAGCTGTGGTATCGGTACTTCTGGGACTATTCTGTGGACTGAAGAAACCAGCGGCTCCTTGTACTCCTTCTGCTCCCTCTCGATTTCATCCACCATCCTCTTCGCCTTTTTTCTGTCGACTCCGCGCGCTTCAGATATGAAGTCATATGCCCTCTCATATCCGCGCTTAATGTCCTTTGCAGTGAAGTCGGGCACTATGACTCCGTCATAATCAAAGACCCACGTTTTCCTAGAGCTGGTCTGCCTGCGCGCCCTGATTATGCTGCTCATGTACTCACGGTTTCTTAATGCTGTTGAAGCAATGCCATTACCACATTTCTCTACTTTATGCACGTTTCTCATCGCTTTCGCCTATGTTCTATTTAATCCTTTCCCCATTGTTCTGCGAAATCGGTTCTCAGCTCACTGCTTTCTTTACAAGAGCAGCAATCTTTGCCTCTTCTGCATGTGTTAATCCGGTCAGTGCAAATCCAGTAGGCCACATTTTGCCTTCGTCTAGGTGTGCCTTATCGGTTAAACCAAACGTTGAATATCTCGCCTTGAACTTGCCCGCATCCTGGAAGAAGCAGATAACCTTATCACCTTTTGCATATGCTGGCATCCCATACCACGTTCTAGGAGAAAGTTCCGGAGCACTTGCTTTGACAATTTCATGCACGCGCCTGGCCATTGAACGAGCAGGTTCCTTCATCTTAGCGATAGCAGAAAGCACAGCCTCTTCACCATTGACCTTTGCATTCTTCTCTTTGAGATATTCCTTCATTGCTGTTATTTCCTCCTTGTTTAATCCTTTTTTGTTTGCCATTAAAATCACCCATTATTCAGCAATTGTTTGTTTCCTATATATACATTCTTAAATATCTGCTTAATTTTGTTGATATCGAGCTTTACCCCTTTTGATTAAAGTGAAGGTTCTATCTGCAAGTTTTATAGTTAGAATATACACGTTAGGACCATTTGGAGTATCATTTAACTGTTGCTGCTGACTTTTTTGCCTTTAAAACCCGATAACACGTATGTGAACGGTCTTGAAAACCTATTTTAGATATTCTTTAATCTCTCCTACTGTTTTTCCTATTATTTCCGTATAATTATAAACTTTTAGATCCATCTCTTTCAATGTTTTTGCAGTGGCCCATCCTGAGTCTACAATAGTTTCTTCCTCTTTAGATGCAACTTTTATATTGAATTTCTGGAGTATATCTCTGGCAATTTCAAACCTAGTCTTGTAATCATCAATTACTACTGGGATAATTTTATCAATAATATTCCTCTTTTTAGCTTTAATTATCACCTCACCTAATTGCCCAGCCCAAGTAACTTCATACTTTTGAACGTTGTCATACACTGCCGGAGTTTTCTTCACAATATTATTCAAAAGCTTATTATGGAATCTATCATTTTCTGTATTAGGGCTCTGTCCAATTATAAGCCCAGGCCTTAAAATAAGATAATTTTTACACATTTTTTGAATAATTCTTTCCGCTTCAAATTTTGTTTTTCCATATGTGCCATATTTTTCAGGATCTAACACAGCAGTGGAAGAAATAAATACGACACTAGCATTTATCGCGTTGGCAGCCTCAGCGATATTTGCTGTACCATCAACATTTACGCTTCTAGCAAGTGCAATGTCCTGTTCACATTTCTTTTCGTTAGGTATGGCAGAAGCATGAACTATTAAATCTGGCTTTATTTTATTCACAGCATAAATTACTTCTTGTTTGTTAGCAATATCCAATTGTAATAGCTTATTAGAGGGGCCAGTTTTATGGTAAGTTCCATAAGCATCATAATAGTCCGATAGGTCTTTCATAAGTCTAGCTCCAAGATAACCATTTGCACCGGTGATTAAGACTTTCATTAAACCAATATAAATTTGTGTAATAAAGCTTATAACTCTTACAGCAATATAAAATGATTAAGCTTTCAATCACAAGTCAAGAATACTAAAACATTTTATAGTAAGAATCCATTAAAATTGCAATATACAAAGTCAATGACCTAGTAGAGATATTTGTGGAGGTCTTTTTTGAGTTTTACTATCTCTTAATCTTATCTCCCTTGGTTCTCTTTCAGTTCTTTGTTCTCTTTTTGCAGATTTTCTACAGTCTAAACCAAATGTTCATAAGTTGATTTCATTTCAGTCGCCAAAATTGATTTGTTGAAAAATGCCGAATACCTTTTTGAAGATTAGCGAATAGTGAAATTCTCCTATTTGGGATTGATTTGCCGTAAGTTTATTAAACTCTTATCTTTGCTTGATATCACTATTTAAATTATAAACGTCAAGTTTTGTGCAGGCATGATGCAATGACGCGCAAGGAAAGGGTTGCAGTAATAGACTGTGACGGTAGGGGTGCAGCTTTGGTTAGGGCATACGCGAAGAGTCATAATGTCGAGAGCATTATAGCAATACCTGGCAACGATCTTATGAAGATATGTACAGACAAGTCAGTGCGTACTTTTCCAACAGTCAATACCACTTCAATCACAGATATAGTAAAGATTTGCAAATTGAATAGCGTATCTTTTGTAGATGTAGCGCAGGATGATGCAGTTGCTAAAGGTCTTGTGGATATATTGCGGAAGAAAGTAGCGACACTTTGTGTTCTCGGACCTACAAAAGCCGCAGGCGAGATAGAATGGAGCAAGGCATATGCTAGACAACTCGGTACTAAGCATTCCTTACCGCAGCCAAAATACCAAATATGCAACAGTGAGGAACAGGGTATTGCGTATATGCGAAGTCTTCCTAAAGATACTCCTGTATTTGTAAAGGCATCTGGTCTTGCAAAAGGTAAGGGTTCTATACCAGCAGAAACTTTCAAAGAAGCGGTTAATGCGATAAAATCAATGGCAAGTTTTGGGAATGCAGGCAAAACCTTTCTGATAGAGCATTGGCTGCGTAACGAAGACAGTTCTAATGCTGAGGAGTTTTCTTCATTTGCTATAACTGATGGTATTACTGTGAAGATTCTTGGAAATGCACAGGATCATAAACGTGCCTACAATAATGACCAAGGACCGAATACTGGAGGTATGGGCTGTAGCACCCCTCCCCTTGTTATTAATGATCACATAGCAAGTAAAACAGAAGATATATTCAATACTATAGTGAAAGGTCTTTATACAGAAGGAAGACAATATACAGGTATACTTTATCTTGGAGGAATATTACAATATCAACAAAACAAGCTTGTGCCTAACATAGTTGAATGGAATGCACGTTGGGGGGATCCAGAAGCGCAAGTTATAGTTCCGGGAATAAAAAATGACATTTTGGAGCTTGGTTATTCAGTTGTAACGCACACAATAAAAGACCATGCGATACAATCAGATGGCAAGGCCCGTGTTGTAGTTGCCGGTGTTTCGAAAGGCTATCCTGCTGATTATTCTGCAGTTATAGGAAAACAGATTTATGGTTTAGATAATGTCATGAATATGGAAGGAATCGAAGTATACGGCGCAGGCGTATCCGTGCAGGATGGGAAACACTATGCTACAGGTGGAAGGTTGTTTTATATTGTTGGGGAGGGTAGAAACGTATTAGAAGCAAGGTTGAAAGCATATGCTGCGATTGGTCATGTGTCAATAGAAGGAGACAATTTACATTATCGTGATGATATAGGCTGGAGAGATGTGGCAAGATTGAGAAGAAGTCAATAATCGAAATATTACTGCGCATCATAATTAGGTGAAGATTTCTTAAGATACTTTTGATAAAACCTTTTCTAAAAGTTTTTTTGAATCTAGAGCAATGTCGTCAGAATAAAAAATGCCTTGGCCGGACTATATTAATTTTGTCCGTCGCTCATGCGATTTCTATTTTTTTTATGTTCTTGTTTGTTTTCATTCCATCACCATCGTAATTTACTTTTTGACCTTAGACTCGTATTATGTTTAAGTGTAATATTTGACATTTTTATGATTTTACTTTTTTACCTTATGCTTTTCATCAACCACTTCTTTAATCTGTTTTTTAAGCGATCGTAAAACTTCCACATCCTGTTTAGCATGTGTAGTATTAACAGAAATATATGCATCAAACCTTTCCATCAGCTCGTCTAGCGGCGTCTTTTTTGCTTCCCTAGCTCTCCATTTAGCCTTTTCCTTCTCTTCGCGTTTCTGGAGTGCCTTGCCTTCAGGCGTATTCAGAAACCACATCTCGTCGTTTTTGCTAACTTTCTTAGGGTCTACAATATACGACTCTATACTCCAGCCGTATCTGTTGACGTATCGTTTTGCGAATGCATCTGCCTTAGCTCTTGTCGAAAAGATGTAGGTAACTGGCGAGTCGTAGGCAGCGAACCCTAGTATATATATTTTCTTAGCCATCATATCGCCTATTCTATCAAGAGTAAAACCTTTATCTTAATAAAGGTTATTAATCTCAGATTTGGCTTTGCTATGCTGTTTTCGCTCAGGATTAACTGTCAGAATACAGTATACACAAAGGAAAGCTTGATACTCTAGAGGTCCTTTGAAAGGAACTAAACACTGCTAAAGGCACGGCTAACTCTCTGAACGAAAGCCTGAATTCAGAAAGCCTGAACTCAAAAGAAGCTGAGGAAAGCAGGCTGAAAACAACACTTGCTTCCCAGGAGAAAGATCTGTAGAAGTTTAATAGAAAATATCCGACATAAATATAAGAGTGAGACAGCTTATATTACCATTGGAACGGATTTCAAAGAAATTCGATCATCTCTCAGTAAGGAAAACTACGCTATCTGAATTCATAGCAGATTCCACCTCCAGGATAAACAACGAAGGCGATTATCAGAAATTCAAGCAGCTTCTTTCAGAGCTTAGAAAATCAATAAATGAAGATAAGGTAGAAGCAAAGAACAACACAAGGATAAACGAATCAATATCTGAATTGATAGATTCTAATTTATACGGTGACATCCTCCCACCCGTGAACGGTGTGGGCTTCCTTTGCATTCATGCAATCACTGCATCCTGCAAAGGATGTGTTTTATCGGTTCTCAGTTCTTCAATGCGGCTTTTCGATGCCTGTTGCACCGC
>JAJZOD010000006.1 GCA_021852055.1 Microcaldota archaeon | reverse complement strand
GTTGTGCTTGAGGAGGTAGATGTTGATGACGTTGTTGAGGTTGTGCTTGAGGAGGTAGATGTTGATGACGTTGTTGAGGTTGTGCTTGAGGAGGTAGATGTTGATGACGTTGTTGAGGTTGTGCTTGAGGAGGTAGATGTTGATGACGTTGTTGAGGTTGTGCTTGAGGAGGTAGATGTTGATGACGTTGTTGAGGTTGTGCTTGAGGAGGTAGATGTTGATGACGTTGTTGAGGTTGTGCTTGTTGATATAGGCGTAGCGTAAGGCGTAGCGTAAGCAACAGCAGAGCCCGATGTATTTATTAAAGGCAGAGATGCGTAGTTGCTGCAGGAAGGATCATTGCACTCGAAATATTGTAAGTAAAATGTAGGTTGCAGCTCTGAACCGGGAGTTACGGATAGGCCCTTTATTGACACAGCACATGTTGCAGATGCACCTGCCTTGAGTATGTTGCCTGTTGCTGTTGTATTGCACTGCCCTGCAATATATTTGCTGCCAGATGATATTGAAGCATAGAATGCAGGATCACCCGGCATATATATGGAACTGCCAATGTTGTTAGTAAACGCAATTTCAATGTCTGTTGCAACTGAATTTGTTGTTATTAACATCTGATAGCAGTACAGATTTGGAGTTATGTAGCAGTAGGATGGACTGTATGTAGATGGCTTCAAAGGCACAGCAAACATGTAAACGGCAATAACCGCAGCTATGAGTATTAGTATAGCCGCAGCATACTGCGACAAGAACTCCATTGCTGATTGCAACCGTTGGCTTCTCAAAACTGCACCAGATAACTAATACATATGGTAGTTTAAATAAGTTTTGGTAAAAATGTCGCAGGGATTTGACATTTACATTCAATTGCCTCGTCAATTTCGGAAAGTATCCTCAATAACTAAGGAGATGGCCGAGAATGCAAGAAAATAAGAATTGAAGATATTGCATATACTTGCAGATACACAGATAGGGATACTTAGTGCCTTAGCGTATGGGCTCATAGTTCTTTTTTGACCGCTTTGAGAGATTATAACGCAGCACATTGCCTGCATTAAAGAGTATGTATTTTCTTACACCCCATGCCTCTATGCGCCTTGTACTTGTTGCCACTACCGCATCATCGGCATAGACAACAGAGCCGAGCCGCTTGACACGCGCTATAAGATCTATATCTTCGTAGGTTTCAAGCAATTCATTAAAACCTCCGGCTTTCTCAAATGATGCTTTCCTTACTGCAATATTTGAGCCGGACATAGCAGGCATGCCCAGTTTAAATGAGAATTTTGCCAGGGATACAGAAGCAAATTTGTACCCGAACTGTATAAAGTGCGTTGTCTTCTCGAGTGGCACCATTGGGCCAGTAGCTGCGACCACGGCATTGTCTTTAAACATCTCGTTGTATATGTTAAGCACATCTGGAGAAGGCGCAGTGTCTGCATTGGTAAAAAACAGGATGCTGCCCCTTGCTTTTTTTGCGCCGGTATTTCTTGCAAGGCCTATGCCCTTCCTTTTTTCTATTATGATACGTGCGCCATGCTTCTTTGCAATATCGCGCGTTTTGTCACTGCTGTTGCCATCTACAACTATGATCTCGAAGTCCTTGAATGTTTGTTTATGAAGCGCATTTAGAGGATAATTTAGGTATTTCTCCTCGTTGTACGATGGTATTATGACGCTTATTTTAGGCATTACTACACCGCTACATCTCTGCATTATCTTGCACTAGCAGATTTATATCCCTTTATTAGAATATTTATAATGTGGTTTCTTGCTGTCTGACAAGTATGCTCCAACAACACTGAACGGCATTATAGGCAACTACAGCGCTGTGAAACGCCTCGAAGAGTTTGCCATTAAAATACATAAAGGGGAGCGCACAAAGCCCGTGATGATATTTGGCGCGACAGGCACAGGCAAGACATCTGCAGCACATGCACTTGCCTACGGCAATGGATTTGAACTTCTGGAGCTTAATTCAGGAGATTATAGGAACACTGAAACATTGAAGAAGGTGCTTTTGCCTGCTGCGAGAAGCAGGGGCCTTTTCAGCAGGAATATAATGATATTCCTTGATGAGGTAGACGAACTGTCGAAGAAGTTCGACGCAGGAGCCGAAAGCGTGATAAGCCAGCTCATTAGGGAATCCAGGCAGCCGATAGTATTTACTGCAACAGACTTCTGGGACCAGAAGATAAGCTTCCTGAGGAATGCAGTGGACAAGGTGGAGTTCAAGAAGGCAACTTCATCTGAAATAATAAAACTTCTTGAGAAGATAGTTAAAGGGGAGAACACCGAAATATCAAAGGATGTGGTGCAGGAGATAGCGAGAAGGAGCGACGGAGACATCCGCGGTGCAATAAACGATCTTGAGGCCATGCTCGGAGCCGATGCGTCGCTGCTGGAGAGTCTGGGCATGCGCGACAGGAAGATTGAGGTTTTTGGAGTCCTTGACAGGATATTCACATCTGGAGACTTCAACAGGCCTAGAAATGCAGTGGCTAAAAGCGACATAGACATCGGGATGCTTATCAACTGGATTGACGAGAACATACCGAAAAGGTATCCGATCAGGAGCGATATAAGCAATGCCTACCAAAATCTTTCAAAGGCCAGTCTGTTTTACGAAAAGGCCGGCAGAAAAAGCTATTACGGCTATTATAGATATGCAAGCATACTTGCATCCTCGGGGGTTTCAATGTCGAACAGTGGCAGGGTTACAATGCTTAAACAGTATGACTTCCCGTCAAACATCCGCTACTTAAGCTCCTCGAAGAAAGACAGGAATGCGATGAACAGCATAGCTGAACGCTTGGCGCCGATTTTGCATACCAATAAAAAGTACATAATACACAATTACATGCCGATGCTTAAGACAGCAATAGAGGGTTCAATAAAAAGAGAAGGCGTGGAAAGGACCAAAGAGATAATTTCAATGCAGTTTAACCTGTATGAAGATGACATGGAGATAATACTTGGCAGGAAGCTGTCTTGATTGGTTGAAACATGCAGCTGCTGCCCAATTAGATTAATTTGACGCTGTTTAGATCGATTTCAAATGCAACAACAGGTTCTTCTATGCTGAAGTTGCGCAGGACCTTCGGATGTACCTCGCCGAATATTCCGGCTGTCTTGCCGTTTATTATTATGGCTGCGCATCTGCCGGGTATAAAGCTGCCATCTTCATGCTCTGCCACATTAAGCTCTAACCCTATTGCAGAGAACAACGCAGATACAACTGATTTGGAGTAGTTGAAGTTTGATTCAGAGTCAATAGATACGGCAGCAATATGGTAGGATTCGACAGGCGTTTTATCCTTTACCGAGAATGCCATGTCAAGTTCAAATATCCGCTGTGGCATTTTTTCGTGCTTTGAAAGCGACAGGCTATTCATGAGGGACGGAAGGAGGGATGTGCGCAGTATCTCTATATTTGATGATTTTGCATCTTTTACTGCAACTGTCCCGGATATGTTGCGCTTGCGGTTCATCTTGTCGAAGTTAGTTGAGTTATTGGTAAGGTACGAGTTCATAGACTCGCTGAATCCCATGCCTACAAGCGCGTATGAGATCCTTTCAAAAAGCGCATCTTTTTCTTCGAGCATGCCTGCCGCATTAGACGGCAAAGGCTTCGGATTTATGTAGTCGTAGCCGTAAGCAATCGCTATGTCTTCTATAATGTCCTGCTCATTTATCACATCAAGCCTGTACTCCGGCACCCTGAAATGGATTTTTTTGTTTATGAAAGACGCCTCATAGCCCATCTTATTGGCAAGTGACAGCACATTGTTGAAGCCTATTTCTACGCCTATCTCATCCTCGATTTCGCTCAGCCGCAGCATGAACTCCTGATGCGACATCTGGGGATAGAACTTAGGCTCTGCGCCAGAGTAATTTACCTCAACGCCGCTTGGCTTGCCGTCGAGCTCGATGAATATGCTCGCCAGCATGTCGGCTGTTTTGCTTACTAAGTACTCAGAGGTTCCGGTTATGTCAATAAAAAGATTCCTTGTGGCACTTGTGATCTTTGTCCTTTCGGAGTTTATTATTGGTATGAGGGCAAGGGTACCGATGCTGTCCTTCAGAACAGGGTATCCCTTGCTTGCATCTATGCTGTCGGAGTACTTGACGCCCTTCTCGTTCTTTTCCATCAGATCGCTGTACTTCATGGACTCATTCTCGTGGAGTGCAAGCATCTGCTCGTCTTTGGCTATTGAATATTTAAGGCCGCCTTTTATCGCGTCGAGGTTGTGAACCCCTATGGCGAGCTTTCTCCTCTGCCTGCCGAATGTGTCGCAGAACTTATCCATAAAATTGAACAGGTCAGACAGCGCAGAGTCGCTAAGTTTTATGTCATGGACAACAAGTCCGGATATAAAAGGCCGATAGGTTTTTGTGCTCTTGTCTACCTCTATTCTCAGCTCTGGTTCATTAGATTTCAGCTTGTGTATGAAGCTTGTCTGCCGGTGCATAAAATAGCGCAGGGCTCGCGCCATTCCAACTGCGCCAAGCAGATCCGGTCGGTTGGCAGTCACCTCTATCTTTATCTCATTTGCATCTGCATGCTCTACCTCAAATCCCAATTTATACAACTGCTCTGACAGCTTATCAATGCTTATGTTTCCCCCTACAAGGTCATTGAGATACTTTGTTTCTAAGGTAATGTTGGGCATTATATCACTTGTTCCTCGAGCGCAGCCAGCCCACGCCGTTGTTATACAGTTCGTTTATGCCGCTTATGCCCTTGTCCTGAAGAAGCAGTATCCGCTCAACCCCAAGCCCCCATGCCAGGACAGTTAGCTTCTTTCTCGGGAGTGAAGTGACTTCTGCGCGCATTATCCCTGAACCGCCGACCTCAATCCACTCTTTGTGCTGTTCCGAGTATATGAATATCTCGGCGCCGGGCTCAACGAAAGGGAAGTATGCAGGTTTGAAGCGCACCTTGAAGCCTAGCTCCCCATAGAACTTTATGATTGTATCGAACAGGTTTGCCAGAGTCAAACCCTTGCCTATTATAATGCCGTCTGTCTGATAAAAATCAGCAAGGTGCTTGAAGTCTATGTTTTCATTGCGAAAAACGCGTCCCACTGAAAAAAGCTTAATGGGCAGTTCTGGCGCGTAGTCTTTGTCTTCGAACAGCTTACTTACAAATCCGTGAATATAGCGCACCGACGCATTTGTTGCATGCGTACTGAGGACCGTTTTCTCCGCCTCTTCCCTGCTCCATTCAGAGCGCCAGGATTTTGTATGGGCCTTTCTTACAGCGGTGAAGTAGTCATCTCCGACTATCGGCATGGATTCCGGATTCGACACATGAAATGTGTCCTGAGCTTCGCGCGCAGGATGATCCTGCGGTACGAAAAGCGAATCAAAAACCCAGAAACTAGGTTCTACTATGGGCCCTGATATTTCAGTAAAGCCCATGCGCGCATATATGTCTTTTATACTGTTTATAGTCAAGCGCAGCGGATGGCGCGCAGCTATCTGCTCCTTTTCAACGCTTACCCCGATGTCATATTTTTTGAAAGGCAGAGATTTCCATGACTCGCTGGCTATTGTGCCTTTTGTGACCACGTCTATAAAAGTGCTGCCTTCATTGGCATTTGCTGCAACGCCCTTCTGCGTTATTATTATCGCTTCTATGGCTGACCTGCCTTTTAATTTTATAAGCCCACGGGACAAGAGACGTTTGAGCTGTTCAGAGCTTGTCTTTTCAAGCTGGTCGTAGCTGTTAGGATCCTTTTTTAGGCGCCTCAATATTACGCCATCATCTGCTTCTTTGCCTTGCGCTTTGCCTTTGGGAGTTATCCTTACACTGCCTGCGCTAACAACAGCAAGACCTAGCTTTAGGCACCATTGAAGGCCTATCCTCTGCTTATCTGAAAGATCCGCTGTTTTGAGCTGTTTGGATTTTAAGAGCGTTAGAAGCTCCTCCTCAGGAAGCTGCTCTTCTGCATATGCCTTGCCTTCCTGTGTAAGTTCTGCAGTGTGTGTTGTTGTTTTTTCAAAATCTAGATACTCGCCTTTGGAAAGGTTTTCTATGGCCCACAGCACTTCGTCGCGGCCCAATCCGCACTCTGACATGAGGTCCTCAAGGCTCATCTTGCGCTTTTTTTTCAGTGCAGTAAGGACTGCAGCCTCGTACCTGTGCATGGCAAAACACTATATAAGCAAACCAAAACAATATAAGGCATAGCGTATATTTATTATTGAGGGTCAGTAATGTTTAAAGAGTATTTGCAGGAGGTGTTGGAGCCTACGCTCCTGTTTGGCGTTTTTGCTGGCCTTGCAGGATTGGCAGGAGCCATGTATTATGGCAAAGCCGAGGTAGCACTTGGCGTTCTTGCCATAATCGGCGTTGTGCTCGCACAGATAGGAGTGAACCTTATAGATGATTACTCAGATTATAAGACAGGCATTGACAAAGAGACAAAAAAAACCAAATTTAGCGGCGGCAGCATTTTGGTCGCAAGCAAAAAGGTAAGCACGGCTGCAGTAATCCGGATAGCAGCAGTCGCATTGACAGCTGCAGGAGTAATAGGCGCATACCTCATATATGCATTGCAGCCTGTAGCAGGATATATCTTCATACTTGTAGTTATAGGCGGCCTTGCGACATTATTTTACGCGCGGTACCTTACGCACATACCGTTCTTTTCAGAACCATTTGTCGCATTTTGCTTTGCAATTATAGGCGTCGGAGTATTTATAGTTTCTTCAGGCGGCGCTGCAAATCTTCCTTATATTGCAATTGCCTGTGCAGCATGTGGAATACAGGTCGGAGTTGCCGGGATGGCAAATTCTATCCCTGACATGAAACCAGACAGGAAGTATGGCAGGAGGAGTTTTGTTGTAATGCTGAAGAGCAGCAAAAAATCCGGCAACCTGTACTTGATTTTTGAGGGCATAGGATATGCGCTGCTTGTCGCTGGAATGGGCCTGAAGGTTCTGCCTAATACTTTCGTTATAATGGTTGTGCTAATGCCTGCCATGCAGTACGTATCGCGCGGCATGAAGGCTTATAAAAATGCCGAATCATATGAAAAGGTGATGGGCGTAAATGCAGCGCTTACAATGGTTTACATGCTGCTTGTGTCGGTTTCATATGTTCTTGCAATGTTGATGATATGATAACCAACCACGAACCAGCAGAAGCCATGCATGAAAAGGTAGTGTCGGGACTGCGCATGACAAGGGAGAGGCTTGCAGGTCTGGATGTTGAAGAGTTTATCATCCCAGAACTTTATAAACCTTCAAGATACATATTGGGCGCAGAAGGAAAGATGCTTAGGCCTGCCCTTGTTTTCATGGGCAGCATTTACGCCGGCAATGACAGCATTGATGAAGTAGTAGACATAGCGACTGCAGTAGAGCTTTTGCATACCTCGTCGCTTATACACGATGACATAATAGACCAGGACAATAAAAGGAGAGGAGTGGCATCAACTCATGTCAAGTATGGCACCAATCTGGCGATACTTGCCGGAGACGCACTTATCTCCAGCGCAATACAAAGAATATCTGGATACGGGCAGGATATGATAAATGCCATGGCTAGGACAGCGATGGAAATGGCTGCAGGCGAGGCTCTTGATGCGAAGTTCCAGAGGAGTGGTACTGTGCCTACAATTGAACAGTATAAGAAAATAGCGCGGCTTAAAAGTGCATCACTGATAAGCACATCTTCATGCATAGCTGCAATGTACAAAGGAAGAGAGCATGTCAGGCCGTTGGCTGAGTTCGGGATGCACTTCGGGATAGCTTTCCAGATCCGCGATGACATAGATGATTTCATTGAAAATGAGGAGGATGCTCTGCTGCACCCTAATGCGGTCAGAAGCATAATGAAGTCAGGAACCGGCGAGAAGAAGGCGCTGGCCATGGCAGCGAAGATGAACATAGAGTACATAAAACGCGGGCTTGCTGCCCTAGATCCAAAAAGGCGCGGTATATTCGAGCAGTACGTAGCGCAGATGTTGATGGACCAGCATGATCTTGAACACTAATCCTTGACAGCATGAGCGGGAAATCCCACGCAGAAGGGCGGCTGATGCAGCAACACGCCAGCAAAGTGCATTAGCGCTTTTCTCCGGTTATTATGTAAGCCATGCCTGGCCACAGCTCCCTGTAGTGTACATTTATGAATCCTGCGCTTCGCAGTTTCCTCTCGAGCTCTTTTTTATCAAAAACCTTTATGCTGTGCACCAGCCACTTGTACGACTCATTGTCTACAAAGAACCCTGCAAAGCGCATGAACACCGAGTACGCATAGAAAAAATAACCAGGCAGTTTCGCGTCAGGCATCGCCATATCAACAAACACAAAACCCCCTTTTCTCTTCAGTATCCTGTACGACTCTTTTGAGAACCTGTCAAGATCATCAAAATTTCTTATAGCAAACCCGGATGCAAGCATGTCAAAATGCTCGTTAGGGTACCTTGTATGCAGCGCGTCGCCGTATTCGAATCTTATCTTTGCATGGCTTTTTTTTGCTTTTTTCCTTGCTATGTCCAGCATGTCCTTGTTGAAGTCCATGCCCACTACCCGAGCATCGGTGCCTTTGCCTGTTAACCCTCTTAGAATAGCCAATGCCAGATCACCGGTTCCCGTGGCTATGTCAAGAACGCGTGCCTCCTTTATTCCGTTGAGCTTAGAGCTTATCTCTGACACTGCGCTGTTTCTCCAGCGTATATCTACACCTAAACTAAGGATATGGTTCATTGCATCGTAGCTTCCGGATATCCTTGAAAATATGTTGTTTATGCGCATGCTCATTTCGCTCGCCTCCGCCTAAATCGCCAGCACTGGCAAAAATACTATTATAGCCTCTATCCACGCCACATGAGCTATTGCAGAGGCAGCTATGCCGTACTTATCTGCAATTATGCTTGTGACTACTCCGACAAACAGCGCCGCTATGACAAGTATCGGATTCAGGGTTGATATGTGAACTGCTGTATAAAAAAGCGACGAAGCCACCCAGGGCATATTCCTGAATACCTTTGAATTTTTCTTTATAAAGCCCTGTATGCCGCCACGCCAGTACAACTCTTCGCAGATGCCTATTATGGCCAGAAGAACCACAAGGAGTATAGTTTGCGCTTGGGAGTATATCAGCGTGTATACATCCTTTACGTATGCAACATTCCCAGTAAACAGTGCGAGATAGTAGCCTGCGACAAAAAGTGCGTAAAGCGCAACAGCGCCCATGGCGCCGTACAACAATATATCGGCATGTTTTTTTGAAGCAAAAAATATCCTGTCCCTGTAACGCAGTATGGATATCGCAGCGAGTATTACTGTAGAAACAGACATAGCGTATACAAAGTAGTTGCTGAATACTATAAATGTGAGCGGCCACAGGATTAGTGGCAGAAGGAAGTAAACGTAATCTAGTTTGTTCATCTTCATTTTATCACCAGTTCTTGTGCTGCAGTATTATCTTGCCAAAATATGCCGAGCTCTCAAGACAGCGCTGCGCTTCTGCTGCATCTGTTATTGGCAGTTTTTTGGCTATTGCCGGCCGTATGCCTTTTTTTATTGCAAACTCTAGTGCGTCGTCAAATTCGTGCTTGCTTGCATTGTGCATGCCCAATATGCTTATGTTTCTCAGGTATAAGCGCCGTACGTTTATTGAGGATTCGGCACCGGCTATTGTACCGAAAGCCACTATCCTTCCGGAGTATGCCGCAAGGTTTACGGATTCGTCAAGCGGACGGCCCATGGTCTCTATTATTATGTCTGCACCCCTGTCTTGCGTCGCCGACATTACAGCATTTTTTATGGATATTGCGTCTGCAGCGCTGATTACGCTGTCTGCACCTGCAGCTTTCAGCATGCTTTCTTTTTCTGCAGACCTTGTCGCTGCTATCACATTAAGTCCCATCGCTCTGGCAAGCTTTATTGCAAATATGCCGACATTTCCTGATGCACCGCGCACAAGTACAGTCTCACCTGTTTGCGCATTTGATAACGTATGCAGAGCACGCCACGCAACAGACAGGTCAAGAGGCAAAGCTGCAAGTTCGTCCTCAGAATAGGTTTTCGGCGCCGGAGACAGAATGCGCTCTGGGACGCTTATCAGCTCGCCGTACGTGCCGTTTACATGAAGGCCTATGCACTTCCACTGCATACATAGGTTCTCATTGCCTGCAGCGCATTTATCGCAGGTGCCGCAGCCGTACACAGTGTTGCCTAAAACCAGATCACCCTGTGAAAACATGCCTGCATTTTCACCGTTCTTCTCAACAGTGCCAAGGATGTCTGATCCAGGTACATGTGGCATGCCCAGCTGCATGCCGTGTATGCCTTCGCGCACGAGTATGTCAAGCCTGTTTACAGATGTCGACTTTAACCTTACAAGCACTTCGCCATTTTCCGGCGCAGGGTCCTTCAGTTCAGCCTCCTCAATGACTTCTGAAGTGCCGTGCCTGTTGAATCCCATCGCCTTCATAAAATTACACAACCTTGTTCAATATGCTTACAAGCTCATCTGATAACTCTATTGAGCCAGGCTTCTTCTGGCCTTTGATTATCAGGAGGGCATCATCCACAAGCTGCTTTCTTGAGCCCATTATCTCGAATACGGTGGTATAGTTTGCAGATGCACGTATGCCGCAGTAGTCCAGGGCTTCTGACACAAGATTGTCGGATAATTTGCTTCCCGTGTAGCCGCGCTTGGACAATCTCCCCTCGAGATCTTTGAGATGGCAGCGCACGACTATGGCTATTGCGCCGCGTATCTTCATATCGCACAGAAGATGGCCTTCCAGTATCACTGTTCCTGCTGCATTGCCTATAGATTTCTCTACAGCAGGTTTAAGCGCCTTCATATCTGCAATCATTGTTCCGTACGCATCATAGCCTAGGAAAAGACCCTGTGATTTTACCATGGCATTGACATCTATCAACAAAGAACCGCTTATAACCTTGGATAGCGCCAATGCAAGAGTAGTTTTGCCTGTGCCAGGCGTGCCAGTTATGACTATTGTGCTTTTCATTATATCTATGCCGCTTATTCTTGTGCACCCGAGCCGTACTGCTCTGCAAGATCGTTGAGAAGGTCGTTTATGGCCTTCCTGCTTGACTCGATGTACATCAGCTGATTCTTTGGCCGTTCTAGTGTGATGATATATGGCCGCTCGCATGAGAAAAGCCACGATCCCAGGGTATACTCTTTGTATTTTATGGAGATATCAGCAACGTATTTGGACGCGCTGGTGAGTTTCCCTACAAGCTGATCTACTGAGTCGTTGTATTGTGATATTGTTATCTCTTCGCTCTCGTCACGGTTAAGCTCCACGTATGATGGAGTTATGTAAGGCACATTTAATGATAATGTCTTTTCCATCACAACCTCGCTTATCCTGTTGTACTGCGAACTCATACCTTCAAGCTCATGTGTAAACTTCGCCTGCTCGTCCTTCAGGTCTTCCAATAAAGCATCAAAATACATATTTACATTTGAGCGTGCCTTGCTTATGGTGCTGTCTGCGCCAGGTTTCAGAAGATATTTTTGCGGATTAAGCAGAAGGTCGCGAAGCTTTGGCACTGCACTGCCTGACTGCGCATCTATGCTTTGTATCATTATCTCTGTTTCATCATCCCAGGGAACATCCTGCATTGCCATGTCAACACAGATATATCATAGCAAGGAAAGTATAAAGATATTTTTATAAAGCAGCGCAAAACCGTGCAGCTTGTGCATGAGATTGCATGCAGTCGCAGCAAATCCCGTGTGTCGGCTATGCATGGCACAATGGCAGTGGATTTTATGCAATGTTTTTATATTTGAAGAAGTATAACAAAACATGGCATCCTACTCTTCAGATGATGACAAGCTGGACTTTGCGTACAAGTATCCATTTTCACAGGAGTCGAAAGGCATAATATTAAAGGCGCAGCAGAGGTTTGATCTTAAAGGTCTTGAAAACGGCAGGAAACGTGTCCAGGATGCTATTGACAAAAAACTTGAGTTCAGGAAGATACCAATAAGCAGCATAAAGCTCACTTACCTGATAAGCTATGCATATGCCCGAATGATAGTAAGCTGCATTAGGAACACAGCTGCGCTTAATGCATATGCAGATTCTGAGGCGCACAGATCCGCTGAGGCATTGATGGAGGGGACCCAGGAAGAGGTCAAGCATTTGGCCGACGAGCTCGGCATTCACATCTCAGGCAACAGTGATCAGTTTGCCGTACGGTTCGAAGAGTATATATCAAATATACCGCGCAGCGGGCGTTTTTCGCTTTCGAAACAGCCCATGGCAAGAGGCAGCGTGCACATGAACATTGAAACTGCCATAGGTCTTGTTGAGAATGCGATGAGGAAAGAGATACTCAAGGGCCTGCCGATACCTTTGAGAGAGCTTCCAAGGGAGGCCGTGGAGTCTGCCAAGGCAGTTAAGCTGCCGGCTGCGAGCACTGGGCCAGCGCTTAATGCTGGAACAGCCTCAAGGTACCTCTGGATAGAGAAGCTCCTTCAGAACCCTATACCCGATGTAAGGCATAGGAGCGTAAATCTTATACTTGCGCCATATCTTGTCAATGTCAAAGGCCTGAGCGAAGAAGATGCAGTGAAAGTAATTAATGCATACATTGACAGGTGCAGAGAGATAAATCCAGATACAAAAATAAATTTGACATACATACGCTACCAGTGCAGATATGCAAAAGAGAAGGGCATGAAGCCGCTCTCTCTTGAAAAAGCGAGGACATTAATAGGCATGCATGTTGATATAGGATAGGGAGTGCATGAGAGCAATGCTGTGCCATATGTGCGGTAAGAAAGCAGATAAGACATGCAGGATGTGCGGAAGACCTGTATGCGACGATGACTACGACAGCAAAACAGGTACCTGCAGTGCATGCAAATCCGGCAGAAGGATAGTGAAGTCAGCAGCATAAGCAGAAGGCGCAGAAGCGAAAACGTAAAGTGTTGCCTGTCTATTAAGAGATATACGTCTTTTGTTTCCTCATTTCGCTTTGATCCCACCGTTAAAGCACGTGGGATTTCCCGCTATGCATCTATAAATTCCTGAAGTCCGCAGCGCTTGTCCCTGCAGGAAACGCCTCTGCATTTTGAGCCTTTACAGGCAGCCCTATGCTGTTGGCTATCCTTACAAGTTCTGACATATCTATCTGGCGTTCTGTGTAAAGCTCTGTGTACTCTACATCACCTAGCCTGGATTTTCTGACAATAAACGTCAGCTGCTGAAACATGCCGCTCCGCGTGACCCTAACCTTTATTGAACCGCTTGAGATTGCGTTCTTTGCCGCTTCTGAAAGTTCGTGCATGTTCTCCGCCACTACATCAGACAGTATTGAAAAGGTATTTATTTAGACTTATTCTGTATGCTCTGCCTCTTCTGCAGGTTCACCCTCAACGTTTTTGGAGAGATATGAGACGTAAGTAAGCGTGTTCTCTATGCGCCTTGCAAACTCCAGGTTGGCCAACATCTGTGATATCTGCCCGGTCGTTGTTGATATTGCGTCTGTCATGCCAATAGTAATCTGGTGGGCATTTGCAGCATTTGATGCGGCATTTACAGGGACATTTATAGGAGCCAGAACAAGGCCGGTTCCGGCTGCAAGATTCCACATCTCACCGCGCGATTCGTGGCCTTTTAACGTAACTAACTGCGCATCTACAGATGTACCTGCATCGCGTGCCTTGTCAGTCCGAAGCAGCGGAACAAAATCTGCCTTTTCGCGCTCTTTGGTATCACGCGCAGATTTTTCCTGAGAATCTGCAGATGTCCGCGCTGATGCTGCGCTTATAATCTTCAGCTGCAATCTCTCTTCCTCGTCTTCTTTTTCTTTTTGCGAGTGCGCATGTCCGTAAGAAATAGGGTGGTCGGAATTCCTTCCGGCTTGTGTTGTTGCTGGCACAGCACCACCACATTACATTTATTCAGTTTATGATATATAAACATTGCTGTGCCTGGAAAAACTTCGCTGAAAGACTTTGCCTGGGCTTAGCATTATATATGTAAAAAGCGCAAATAGATTCTACTGCTTTTCGTCAATTTTGCCTTTACATGAAAAGGTGGGCAGCCGCGCCGGTAACAAGATTTATGACAGGCTGAGGATAGATGCCAAACACCAGGGTAATGACAAGGCATATGGCGACTACCATGGCCGCATAGACAGGCATGCTGGCTTTTTTGTGATGGCTGCTGTGCGAATATATTGCGATCATAGGCCTGGCGTAGTAATAAACTGAGATTATGCTGTTTATTATTCCTAGCACTGCAAGCCACAGCAGGCCGGAACCCGCCGCGCTCAGGAAGATGAGCAGTTTGCCTATGAACCCTGTAGTGAACGGCAGGCCTATAAGAGAGAGCATGAACAGGCTTAAGGCAAAGGCTGCAAACCTGTTCTCGCTGCCGAGACCAACAAGATCTTTTATATCGGTGCGATTGCTTGACTCAAGCCATGCGATTATTGCAAGCATGCCTATGAAAATGAACATGTGCGCGAACACCTGAAACAACGCACCGGAGATTCCGCCTGCTGTATATGTGGCTATGCCTATCAGTATGTACCCAGCCTGTGAGATTGACGAATATGCAAGCAGGCGTTTCATGTTTTTCTGCATTAGCGCGGCTATGTTGCCGTAGAACATAGTCAGCACAGCGAGCACTGCAACTGCTATGAATGCCGACCTGTAGGTTATGAACACAAGTATAAGGATCTGGACAAGGGCTATGAATCCCGCCGTCTTGTTTATGCCGCCCATAGTGCCCGTAAGGTATGCAGGCGCGCCCTCATATACATCAGGTATCAGTACATTGAACGGGAAGACCGATGTCTCAAACCCTAAGGCTGCGATAAACAGCACAACTGCAAAAAGCAGTAGGCTGCTGTAGCTGTTTGTACTCAAGGCAAGGCTGCCGGAGCCGCCATAGGCAAGGGCCATTGCAAACGAGAACAGGGCTATTGACACAGACGCCATTATGAAAAGCTTTGCAGCTGCCTCAAGGCTGCGCTTTGCAAGCAGTACGGAGAACACCATAGGCATGCTTACAAGCTCAAGCCCTAAGAACACAGTAACCATTGACGTGGAGCCTGCAACAGTGTACATGCCAATAAGCGAGATGGAGCCCAGCATTGCAAGCTCGCAGTAGTCATCGGCAAAGGAGTAGTACAGCATATTTGCGAGAAGCAAGCCTATGCTGAATATAAGCATGAAAAGCACAGAGAACGGATTAAGAGAGATGAAACCGAAATAGACGGAGAAGTAGCCCCTGGCGTAGATGTAAGACAGCGCAGCTACAAAAAACATGATAAGCGCGTTGTTCAGGGCAAACTGCGCCCTTTTCCTATAAAACGCAAGCAGTGCTATATTGCCGGCTACAAATGCGGCGAGGACAGCAAAAAATATTGGCACTATTATCATAAGCTCACGTGACAAAATAGATAAGCACAACCGCAATAACAACTGCAGTTGCAAGAGTAAGCACATAAAGGTTTATGCTCCCGTAAGATACCTTTCTTATGAAACCTGCGGAGTCGTAAACCGACATCGCTATGCCTCGGTAAAAGCTGCTTATCTTCTGCTCCAGAAACTCTGCCCCATCGCCGATGCCGCACACAAATGCTGCACTGTATTCGTAAAACCTGTTGAAAATCCACTTGTTGTATAGCAGCGCATTTAACGCGGCTGACTTTATTGCGATATTTTTCCTTAATGCTATATAGCCTGCAGCCATACCGATTGCAGCTGCAGCGATGACAACAATTCCGTCGACAGAGAAGGAGTACGCAGATGCGAGGTAGCTGTAAGGCAGCGCAGGAGATATAGCGCTGAAGTACGGCACCACAAATGACGCGAGGAGCGCTGCAACTCCGAGTGCCATAGCGCTTAAGACCATGCTTCTCGGAAGTGCAGTATACATTATGCCTGTATCAGGCGAGTTCTCCTTCTTAGAGGTGAAAAGCAGCCACCTGAACATGTAGAAGCTTGTCAGAATGCCGAATGCGTTGAGTATTATGTAATAAAGCAGATTAGCTGAGAATGCGCTTCCCA
This sequence comes from Microcaldota archaeon, assembly GCA_021852055.1. Classification (GTDB taxonomy): domain Archaea; phylum Micrarchaeota; class Micrarchaeia; order Micrarchaeales; family CABMGC01; genus JAJZOD01. The sequence goes on along the minus strand of JAJZOD010000006.1, from coordinate 42,914 downwards.
GCATGCTGTTTGCGAAGAAGCCGTCAAATGGCACGAAGCCCATTATCGACAGAACACCGAACAGCGTCGCTATGTAAAGAACGTTGTTTTTCCTTAATCCGGATATCTCGGTAATGTCCTCCTTTCCGGTAGCCTTCATCATGGCCCCGGAGCTGAAAAACAGGAGTGCCTTGTAAAAACTCTGTGCGAAGAATAAAAATACGCCGGCGAGCACTGCACCGGAGCTTACTGCGAATATCATCAGCCCCAGCTCCTGTATTGTCGAATATGCTATTATCTTTTTCACGTGTCGCTCCTTGAGAGCGTTTGCCGTTGCTATTGCAACTGTTACGAGGCTCACTACCGACAGGACGGCAGCTATGCCTGTTGCTTCAAAAAGCGGCAGCAGTATTATGATAAGAAATACGCCGGCCTTGACCATTGTTGTAGAGTGCAAGAATGCCGATACGGGCGCAGGGCCCTCCATTGCATCGGTAAGCCACTCCTGAAATGGAAACTGGGCTGATTTTGTGAGAGCAGCAAACGCAAGCAGCACTGCTGCAGCTAGCGCAGCCTGCGGATGCAACGGCATGGCAGCCAGCACTGATGAGAACTCAAGGCTATGGAATGCGACTGCTATTATAATTATGGCAGAAAGTATTGCAACATCGCCCAGGAACACTATCGTTATGGCTTTCCTCGCTGCACGGTTGGCCCTGCTGTGGTCGCTCCAGAAACCTATAAGCAGGTAGCTTGTAAGGCTAAGGAACTCCCATGCTATGAACATTGTTATGAAGTTGCCGCTGACCGCAAACAGCACCATGGCGGCCTCAAATGCAAGCATCTCTATGTAGAATCTTCGCTGCTGGCTCTGTGTGTCCATAAATCCGAAAGAGTAGAGTAGCACAAGGGGGGCTATGGAAAGTATCATTACAAGAAGTATGATGTTCAGCACGCCTACGCTTGTTGTTATCCCGAAAAGGAATCCTGCTGAAGAGAACCACGGCATAGTGTATGTGCCAGATTGCACAAAAGGCAGCATTGCAAGGCCGGCAACAGAGCCTGCAAGCGCTATCGCCTTTGAGTAGCTGTCGGGCAGAACTGCGACTCCGAGCAGCGCAATCAGAAGCGGTATAATTATGAACAGGGCAAGCACATTACCACCTCATTTTGGAGAGCAACGACACATCGAAGCTGTATCCCCTCGCCTTCATGTATACGTAGAAGGCAACAAGCGTTATTATTTCTATAGCAGCCACAGCCCAGATTGAAATCAGCGCCATGACACCCAATGCACCGCCGGTGCTGCTGCCGTACGCGATAAACGCCACCACTGCAACAGTGCTTGCGAGGAATATAAGCTCCACTGCAAGCATTATTACTATGAGGTTCCTCTCGACGGCTATTGCGGCAAGGGCAACACCGACAAGAGCGGTGCAGATGTATAGTATATAATATACGGGAATCATACTATGAGCCTCACAAACCTCCTTATTACAAGCACGCTTGCCATTGCAGCCCCGAAAAGTGCAAGCGCAATTACATAAAGAAGGGCGTAGTAGCTGTTAAATGCTGATGATGCATAATTTGCAAAGTTGCCGGCGCCCTGCGTGATGGCCATCGGGGCGAGAAGAGCAACAGACAGGCCTATCGACAGAAAAACAGCCAGTGCCACAAACGCACCGGTTCTGCGGGGCTCTCTGTTCTCTGATGAAACAGCAACAATAAGGTATGTAGAGAGACCTCCGACAAATACGAGCAGTTGTATAAGGGCCAGGACGTTCTGGCCTATTATGTAGAATATGACTGCGCTTCCTGTGAACGAGAGGGTAAGCGACATAACAGAACGCATCAGGCTTTTCTGGAAGAAAATAGCCGCGGCTGCGCCTACAGTAAATACGGCAACTGCAACAAACAACACAAACTCCGGTTCAGGCATAATTACACGCAGGCTACTCCAGCTCCTCGGGCCTTTTTATGAACTCCCTTTTATCATAAGCTTCAAGCACTTCGTAGTTCTTGGTAAGTGTGAGGCATTTTGGAGGGCAGACCTCTGCGCATAGGGCGCAGAACAGGCAGCGTTCTATCCCTATCTCTGGCATCTTCTTTATGCCCCTGTCCGTCGGCGTCTCGACCATGGTTATTGTCTTGTTTGGGCATATTATGGCACATGCTGAACAGCTTATGCATGTTTCCATGTCAAGCTTGAACATGCTTCTATAGCTGTCGGGCAGCGACTCCTTCTCCTCAGGGTACTCTACGGTGAACCTCTTCTTTCCTAGGGCACCGACTACTTCAAGCATAGGTCTGATCATGCATTTTACCTAAACAACATAAATGTAATTAAAAGGTTTAATAATGATAATGGAAGCAGGTATATCCAGCCCATCCGCAGTATCTTGTCTATGCGCATCCTTACAACTGCAGTTCTTATCAGAATTATAAACAATGACACTATGAACGCCTTGATAAGAAGCCACACAAGAGGCGGGAATACGGGCCCATACCATCCAGACAGAAATAATATGCTTATCAAAAGTGAGCCCATGAACATGCGCGTATAATCAAGCATTAGGGCAAGCGCGTAATAAGGCCCGCTTACATCGGTAAGCCAGCCAGCAATCAGCTCGGAGTCTGCCTCCCTTAGATCAAATGGCGAGCGTTCAAGCTCTGCGAGCATTGCTATGAAAAACACGATAAAGCCCACAGGCATTAACAGGATAAACGGAATGGACGACTGCGCGGATATTACTCCGGCGATGTTGAAACCATGAGCTGCAAGGGCAACAGTACCAACAACAATTGTAAGGGGTATGCTGTAGCTTATAAGCATAAGCACAGACCTCTGGGCACCTAGCTCGCCGAACTTGTTTCCGCTTGCGAAGCCTGTTATGAAAAGCAGCAACGGCGAGAAGTCAAGTATTACAAAAACAAGAAGAAGCCCGAGCCCCATGTTTGTTGCAAGCAGTGAAGGCGTCAGAGGCAGGATCAGTATTATGAATACTACTACTGAAACAAGAGCTACCAGTGATAACGGCATTAGAATGCTGTCGGCATTTTCAGGGTAGCGCACCTCCTTTGTTATAAGCTTTATAAAATCGGCAAGGTTCTGGAGTATGCCGTACTTTCCTACATAAGTTGGCCCGTGCCTGTACTGTATCTTTGCTATGACCTTGCGCTCGACCCAGCCGAACACATAGGCGTAGACCGACATAAGTATTGATACAAGGACTGCATAAAGCAGAATAAACAGCATGGCAATAGGCACGCTGGTTGAATTGATCCCTGCCTGGATAAACGCCTCTGCTGCATTTATGCTACCTATCAACATCAGCCATCACCACATCTAGAGATCCCAGAATTGAATATAGGTCAGCAAGCCTGTTCCCTTTCGCTATATGGTTGAGAACATGCAGGTTTATGAACGTGGGCGTGCGCATTGAGAGCCTGTACGGCTTCTGGTCCCCTGCAACCAGGTACATCATGACCTCACCACGCGGCGCTTCCCTTGAAACAGTAACTGTCTTGTTCTTTACAGGAGGCGACCTCAGTTTTACCATCTGGCCTGTTGCATCGCCTTCAGGCATGTCCTCGAACGACTCCCTTATTATGCGTATGCTCTCCCGCATCTCCATTATTTTAATCCTGTACCTTGCGAAATTGTCTCCGTGTGAAAGAGTCTGCTCGCGGAAGTTGAGCTTTCTGTAAAAGTAGTAAGGGTTGTTGTTCCTGACATCGTATGGAACGCCAGACGCCCTGAGGACATGGCCGGTAACCCCGAAGGCTATGGCATCCTCCTTTGTGAGGACACCGACGCCCTTCATTCTCTGCATGAATATAGGATTTTTCTCTAGGAACGACTCGTAATTCTTGAGCCTGCCTGAAAGGTAGTTCATGGTATCGAGGACATGTTCTTTGAAGTCTTTAGGGAAATCGTTTGCAAGGCCTCCGAGGCGCATGTTGACGTAGAACATCCGCTGCCCTGTAGCTTCCTCTAGAAGCCGCAGTATGAGCTCCCTGTCCCTGAATCCCCACATGAACCCTGTAAACATCTGCCCTACATCGTTTGTTAGTGCACCTATGAAGAACAGATGGCTTGCCAGCCTCTGCAGCTCCAGGAGTATCATGCGGGCATACTGCGCACGCTCGTTTACCTCTATCCCGAGGGCAGCCTCTACAGCAGCAACATATGCCTCGTCTACGCTCATGGGCGCGACATAGTCTATCTTCTCCATATACGGTGGGCTCTGCATGTACATTCTTGTCTCTACGAGCTTCTCGACACCCCTGTGCAGAAACCCTATATGCGGCTCTATGTTGTCTATAGTGTCGCCGTCGAGGTCTACGACAAGATGGAGGACGCCGTGCGTGCTTGGGTGTATAGGTCCTATATTTATTCGCGTAAGCATCTAACCACTCGTGTACTCCTTGCCCCACTCGAAGCTCTTCCTTAGCGGATACGCTTTCCCGTCCCATTTCTCAAGAAGAAGGCGCTCTGCCTTTCTTCCGCGTATTATTACTCCGAACATCTCCTGAAGCTCGCGTTCATACCAGTCAGCCGCAGGAAATAGCGGCTCTATTGTCACAAGCCATAAGTCCGACGGCTGAAGCTCTACCTCGAATGTTGCATCCTTGCCTTCTGCAAGATTCCTGAAGAAGTATATCACAGTCACATTGTCGATATAATCAACTGCAGTTATCTTTATTAGATAGTCGTATCCGCTGCTCTTCGCTCTTTCGATGTTCCTGCCTAGCTCTTCCCGTTCAACCTTCAATATCACCACCTATCTTCTTCTGCAATTTCATCAGCGCCGAGAACAGATTCTCTGGCCTGGGAGGGCATCCGACAACATAAACGTCAACAGGCAGCACCTGATCGATGCCCTTGATTATGTTGTAGCTTTCCCACCACGGACCGCCGCATGTTGCGCACTCTCCGAACGCTATGACATACTTCGGGCTCGCCATCTGCTCATACATGCGCTTTATCTCCGGTATCATTGATTTTGTAACCCAGCCTGCGACAAGCATGACGTCGCACTGCCTCGGCGTGGCTCTGAAAAGAAGGAAACCTTTCCTTTCTGCGTCTGTGCTTGCTGAGCCGAACGACATAAGCTCTATAGCGCAGCATGCAAGCCCGAACTGAAGCGGCCACAGTGAATTTACCCTAGACCATTCAACAATTCCTTTTGATGTGAGTTTCATAAGATCTGACAGTTTGGCGAATGCAACATTTGGCTTAATCTCCTTCCCTGGGACTGAGCCTGCAGTAAGCCGGTCCATCTCCTTTTTTGCATTGTCATGATCAGCAGTCATTTGATATACCTCATTGCAAGCAGAATAACAGCATATTCCATAATAAGCGATGCGACCATGAATCCGAGCACATAAGCATTTGACACTGAGGATAGGAAGCCGTTCACGTATACCCATAGCACGAAGATGGCCGCTACCACTTCGAACGCGAGGAAGCCAGTAAAGTAGTGAAAGTATTCATGCATTATGCCTGTGGGCGCACCGGTGCTCTGCTCTCCGCTTTCGAAGTTCAGGCCGGATACGCTGTTCTGCCTTTTTCTTATTCTAAGGAGTATGGAACTCAGAAGCAGCGACGCTGGCACAAGCAGTGCGACCACCACAAACACAAACAAGGCAAGATAAGCTGCAGGCATGAACATATAACGAGGAATAGCTTAATATTTGTTTCCAGTTTCGCAGGCGCAGTGAGGGATAGCTTACAGTATTAGAAATGGAAGCAGGCCAAGAAGCACTGTTGATGCTGCTAGGAAAATGCCTGCGTAGTAAACCTCATGAGGCACTGCCTGCACAGGCACAGACTCCTTCCCTGACAAGAATACATTTTCGGTTATCCAGAAGAGCATGCCGCCTATTATAAGTATGCCTGCAAGCGGCACAAGCCCTGCTACACCAAATACAGAATACGATCCAATGAATATCAGAAGGTCGCCGATGAAGCCCGATGTAAGCGGTATGCCTATGGCTGCAAACGTGCCGAAGATAAAAAGCCAGGCCAGAGGCTTGAAGCCGCGTATTATGCCCCTCAACAGCTTCATGTCAAGCGTACCGTACGTCTCAGCTACTGTTCCGGCTATTAAGAACAGCAGGGATACAGCTATGCCGTGTGCAAGCATGGCATACAATGCACCATTTAGGCCCTGTGCGCTGCCAGATATTATGCCGAAGGCGACTATCCCCATCTCGGTTATGCTCGTGTATGCTATTGCACGCTTTATGTTTGACTGCCGAAGAGCTACAAGAGCGGAGTATATAGATGAAAGGGCAAACAGCGCTGCAAGAAGCACGCTGTACTTCAACGCAAGCGGGATCATTAGCAGCATAAGTATGAATCCGTAGCCTCCGAATTTGAGGAGCACGCCGGCAAGCACCATGCTTCCTGTCGCAGGCGCCTCTGTATGCGCGTCCGGAAGCCAGTTATGCAGCGGAAAGATGGGCGTTTTTATGGCAAAGGCGAAGAACAGCAGGACAAGCGCGTAAAGCTGCATGGGCAAAGGCATGGTTGCCGAACTGTTTATTATGGCAGAGATATTAAACGTATGGGGGGTTACGCCCAGATATATTACAATAAACCCAAGAAAAAGCAGCATGCTGGATACTATTGAATATATTATAAACTTTATCGCTGCATAGCGCCGGTTAGTGCTGCCGTACATCAGTATTATGAAGAACATGGCAAACTCTGCCACTTCCCAGAAAAGGTAAAGCACAAGCAGGTTTGATGATAAAAATAGTGCTATTGAAGAGCCCTGCACAAGCGCAAACAGTATACCGTAGATGCGCTCATTGTCTTTTATGAAATTTTGGAACACGAGCGAAGCTGCAAAGAACACTATAGAAGACATAAGCACAAGAATCGCAGATATTGAGCTTGACTGAAACCCAAAGTTAACTCCCAGAAAAGAGATATAGCTTATGCTTACGCCTGCAAAGGTTTCAGTGCCCTGGAACAGTATTAAGAGCACAGAAAGCAGAAGCACTGCAGCTGCAGTTATCTTCTGCACGCGGCGCACGCCTTCCTTGCCGAGAGCAAGCATTGGGAGTATTGAGATAAATGGAAGAATTATTAAAAGCGGAAGTAAAGACAAGGCCATTGATGCACCAGCTTGAAATACATAAATGCTAAAAAGGTATTTAAAGTAACATTAGTAAGTGGTTCTGTGGAGAATCGTGTCAGTGGCAGTGATAGTCAGGACAGCGCAGCCAGCAGCAGCGCAAGGAGAGGCGTGAAACTTAGCGTGCAGGGCCTGCTGGGAAGCAGCACTGCAGATGGCAGCATTGTAGACATAGAAGACAGCGTATACAGGGTATTCAACAAACTTAGATTTGAGAAGAACGGCTCGGCAAGGATTAACAGGATTGTTGTGCTTGGAGGAGAAGGTAGCAGCGTCAGGATTGTATTCTGGGATAAAAGCGCTGATGCTGTAGATACGGCATTGATACAAAGAAAGGACAGGGTTATAGCCACAAACCTCCGCATCAAAAAAACAGGAGATGACACAGAACTTCACAGCACATCAGCAACATACATTTCAAGGCTTATGCCGGCGAGAAGCGCAGTGACAGACTTCTCGCAGCTTCACGGCGGAGAAAAAAACATTGATGTAACGGGTAGGGTAGTTTCTGTAAGCCCCATAAGATACTTCAGGGATTTGAGCGGTAAGGAAAGCGGCGTTTCAGACTGCAGCATAAGCGACGGAAAGGCAGAGATACGGATGTCGCTGTGGGGCTCTTCCAGCATATGCGCCGGAGAGATGCACCCCGGAGACTACATAAAGGCAGAGTTTGTATCGGCCAGATTGACAGACAACGGCATAGAGATAACGGCAAACGACTCGGCGCGGCTGCTTCTTAGCAGAAGGCAGATTTGAAAGATTTATAAGGGTTTTTACCGTATGTTAAAAGATTAGATGGACACTGTTTGTATCTCTTTAGGCGGAAGCATAATATCCAAGCACGACGGCGTTAATGTCGATTACATACGCAAGCTGAAGGTGCTGCTCAAGGACTACTCAAAAAGCAAGTTTATAATAGTCGTAGGCGGGGGCTATGCAAGCAGGCTGTACATCGACTCATCCAGGCAGATAATAAAAAACAACTCAGTGCTGGACGAGATAGGCATAGCGATTACTAGAATAAACGCCCTGATACTGAAGGACCTCATATCAGACCTTGACGTTTACCCCAACGTTATAACAAGTATAGATGAGCTCAGGAGCGCAATAAACACCAACAGGATAGCCATAATGGGAGGCCTTGTTCCGGGCATTTCCACCGATTCTGTCGCAACAATGTCTGCCGAGATAGTAGGCAGCAAGATTCTGATTAACGTGAGCAGCAGTTCTTATGTATATGATATGCCTCCAGACAGGGATGGCGCAAAAAAACTTAAGTCGCTGAATCATGCGAAGCTCATAGAAATAGCATCGTTGTGGGATACAAGGGAGGCAGGATCTAACTTTGTGTTTGACCTCATGGCAAGCAAGCTTGCAAGGCGCGGCAATATAGAAGTAAGATTTGTAAACGACGATACAGAGCAGCTCAAAAACGCCATTGAAGGGCGTGAAATCAACGGCACTACAGTTAAAGAGTAACCATAACGCGTATGAATTCAAGAAATCAGGCACTGTTTATTGAAGGGACATCCCTGCGTTTGCATCGCACATCAGCGGACGCATACTTTGCCCTTACCATACCATTAAAAAGAATCTCAGAAAAGTATATAAAATGAAAGTGCCATATACTTATGTGAGGAGTGGAAAAGGTTCTTATTTATATATTCCCACCCATATCCCAATCTTTTCTTGGGGCATTTAAAACGTGCCTCGGCTCCTCACATAATATTTGATAATGCAGCACTGTGTGGGGCATGCGCAAAGTATATGAGACTGGGAAACTGATGCGCATTTGCATTGCACGTAGTTGCAGGATTGGATTATGCGTGTTCTACAGAGATATGTGCATCTTTCAAAAAGCCGTTTGCAGCATTTTTAATCCAGTCGAGATCTGAAGATATCAGTTCTGACATGGACTTTTCAGGCACAACAAACTTTATGTCACGTATGTGGAATAATCCAACTGCGACTTCCAAATCCACTAGTGCCTCTTTTATTGTACTCGCCATAAGAATGTAGGTATCAAAAGGATTTGTATGCGCAAGATTGCACATGTCGCTAAATTTTGATAAGCATTCCCTCGTAAATATAACAGAGTATTTATGCTGCGGATTGTCTTTTGGAACATTTATTTTTGACAGGTCTATTATGCTGCCTGTTATATTTATATTTGGAAAGCTTTTTGTAAGCTCCTTAAGGAATGACAGCTGCATCTCCACATTCTTTATTTCAAGATCCCGCCTGATTTCCGCCTCTGCTTCTTTTCTCTCGCTTGCACCAAGCCCGTTTAGTTTTGCGCCTGCATCTTTTAGGTAATCATAATCATAAAAAGGGTGGATTACCTTGTTTGTTATATCGGCGCTATATGACATGTTATTATTTGCCAGTGCATCGAACACTACCTTCATTGCGCCGCAGTCCGTATGCCCCAAGATTACTATGCTGTCTACTATTTCGTTGCTCACTGCCTCGCTTATTGACTGCAGCAGGCAATGTGCATTTGCTCCTGCATTCCTCAGGAAAAGCGTATTGCCATCATTGTAATTCTCGTCAAGATAGCTGTTAAGCCTGCGGTCCATGCACGCCAATACGAGACGCTTTGCCATAGTGTCATCTTGGTATTTTTATTTCTTGTAAATTATCTTGTAGCTGCAACCTTTGCCGTTGTTTTTGGCGCATTTGGAACCTGTGCACCGCTACGTAATGCAGCGGCAGGATATATAATCCCATCGCCAGCGCTTGACACTGACGTGGCTTCGCGCCCATTTACGAACCTTGATAACTTCCAACCATCAAGAAACCGCAGCTGCTTTGATGAGATAATCATGTGGGCGCGCTCCGACCACATTTCATTTTGGAGAGGATCCTGTTTAACGTTGCGCGCCTGGGCCTCTGAGGTAATGTAAGATACAGGTATTTTGCTGTCTACGAACCGTATATCCCTGATATCGGCAATGACACCCTTGTTTATAAGCTGATTTACTTTTTTCACGGCAAACTCTATGCGTTCCGCGACCTCCGAGAGGTATGCCACCCTGATTATAAATGTCGTATTTGGATTAGTGCCCGCAGAAGCACATATCGCGCCAGGCAAATCTGTCGTTGCATTTGTTACTACTATATTCACAGAATCTTTTGGCGTTATTCCATCATCTTTAAAATCCTTTTCGTGAATCATTTTTGTTGACACCTTCAATCCGACAGTGTCTTTGAATATGCTTAAAAGGTTAGCCTCCTGCACTGCAGGATTTTTCTCCTCTACATGATTACGAATTAGCATATAGGTCAGAGATTCTCTGCTTTTTTTGCCGTTGCGATTCATCATTATAAGCCTGCCTTTTTTTATAATATCGTCTTCAAATCTACGTACAAACTCGTTGTCTATAAGGTCATTGAACTCTCCGGCAAGAGTGCGAGACACAGTATCCATAGCTGCACAGTCGCCGTGGCATAGCACCTCGATCGTAGTTGCACCTCTCCTGAATACAGCATCTTCAAGAGAGCCGGTTATGCCAAAGGTGCTTGCGGCCTCTGCGCTGTAGAATATGTACTCCTTGTTCTTGTCTTGGTTTTGATACATCCTGCTGATGTATTCGTTGAACCTTCTGTCTATACAGCTGACAACTGCTACTACTTCCATTAATTCACCTAATAAAGATATATAAATTTCAGGCGCATGCGCGTTGTTTATATGAACAAGCTTAAGGCCGTTGTATTACACTGGACACATTCCATTGGAAATTATTGGGATGTACTATAAAGAAGAAGATTTATATTGCTTGCCCATCTGTTTGTTACTTTTCAGTATAAAATCCAAAATCATTTATAAGCCTTTTGGTATTTATTGGAGTTGGTGAACCATCAATAAGGGATTCGTACTTCTTGTTCTTTGGAAAAAGTATAAAGTCACGCATGTCTCCAGAGCCGTAAAGTATTGCTACAAGCCTGTCGTATCCAAGCGCTATGCCGCCTTCTATTGGTGCACCGAAACCGAGCGCCTCTATTAGGAAGCCGAACGTGTTTTCTATAGTGGCATCTGACATGCCCATCATTCTCAGGATCTTACGCTGAAGATCTTGGTCACGTATGCGTATCGAGCCGGATGCTATCTCAACCCCGTTAAGTACAAGATCGTACTGCCTAGCAAGCACATTTGCCGGATCTGCATCCAGAAATTTTTCAGTAGCTTCAGTAGGCGCAGTAAAAGGATTGTGGGCAGGCTTCATCTTTCCCGTCACCTCATCTTTTTCAAAAAGCGGAAAGTTGTCGACCCATATGAATTCATACTCTGCCGTGTACTTGCCTATCTTGTCGCCGATAATTTTGCGGAGCTTGCCCATAGCTTCGAGGAGCATACGCTCTGATGTGTCGGAGCATATGATTATTATGTTGCCGTTTTTGGCATGCATTTTATTCAGTATCTTGCCGGACACAGATCCCAATGACTCGGATATGCTTTCCGGATCGGAGCATATTTTGTTGCCTTTGACAAAAAGCCATGTGAGGCCTTTCAGCCCAAGTTCCTTTGCAGTTTCTATGACCTTGAGCATATAGTTCTTGTCGGTGTTGGAGCCGTTAGCGCCGAAATCAGCGTCAAATGCAATGGCCTTGACCTTCCCGCCAGAATCTACCACCCTCTTCAATATATTGTACCCCGATTCCTTGGCTTCATTAGTTATGTCAACAATCTTGCTGTCGAAACGCAAATCTGGCTTGTCTGAGCCGTAGTTGGCCATAGCGTCCCAATAATTTATGTGAGCAAAGCTTTTCTTCAGAGGCTTGCCCAGCACCTCCTTAGACACTGTTTTTAACATATCCTCAACAAGATCCTGTATATACTTCTCATCCTTGAACGCCACCTCCAGGTCTATCTGCGTGAACTCTGGCTGGCGGTCTTCTCTTGGGTCTTCATCGCGGTAGCATCTTGCCATCTGGAAGTATTTGTCCAAACCGGCTATCATGCACATTTGCTTGTAGACCTGGGGCGATTGCGGCAATGAATAGAACTTGCCTTTGTTTGTCCTGGAAGGCACAAGGAACGTTCTTGAGCCTGTTTCGTAGGTATCCTTTACGAGGGTCGGAGTTTCCAGTTCGAGGAAGCCGTTGTCCCAGAAGAACTGCCTAATGCGTTTTGTTAGTCTGTCGCGGAATACTATCCTTTTTATCATCTCTGGCCTGCGAAGGTCAAGGTATCTGTACTTTATGCGCAGCTCCTCGTTTGCCAGAAACTTGCTCTTCTCTTCTATGAGTTCGAACGGCGGCAAAGCTGACTTGTTTATTATGTTAACTTTTTCTACGTATATTTCAACGGTTCCTGTCGGATTGTTCTTGTCTACAGTATCTGGATCGCGCTTGCGCACTATTCCGTGCGCCTCCAGAACGAACTCTTTTCCTATGGATTCTGCTTCCTTAAGTGCCCTGCCTTCGAAAACCAGCTGCGTTGTCCCGTATCTGTCAGCAAGATCTATGAACATCTTGCCGCCGTGGTTGCGGCGGTATCTGCACCAGCCTTTGAGCTCTGCCTTCTTGCCTACATGGCTCTCGTTCAAAGAACCGCAATTAAGCTCCATTAACGCACCAGAGAAATTGAAATGATATGAAATAGAAGGCATAAATGCCTTGCGTACACTGCATGGCTGCACTGGCATATGCCTTGCCTCTCAAGATAGCACAGGCTGCTAGCCTCTTTTGAAATACACAAGGTCTTTGCCTATCCAACGGTCTGCTTCTCCCTTGCCCCATCGAAGCCGCAAAAGGAGCTTGTTTATCGCTCCTTCTTTCTGGGACAGCGTTTCGTCACTGAATGCTATGTGCCATTTTATGTATAGCAACCCGTTTCTCAGATTAAATTCGATTGCACTGCCAAGCAGCTTGCGCACCAACTTCTCCGGCTCCGCTTCGCCCCTCTCGTGAAGAAATGATACGAACTCCTTGGCGAACTGCCTTATGTCAGAGTCACTGGAGAGGCTGCCAATAGCTACAGAAAGCATATTGCTTAGCTGTACCTCCGTAGATGAGTTTGATAGGCACGAGCAGCTGTTGAATATAGACCACAGTATGGGCTTCCTGCTGCCCTCCATCACTGGAATAGATACGGAATAATCATTAAACAGCTCCAGTTGCTGCCTCTGGCCAACAACAGGCCGCTCGTTAGTTGCAAGCGACACTATGTTCCTGGCAACAACTCGCGGATTTGGTTTAATTGCCGTTTTTGCCATGTTATCATTCATGCTTGAATACTTATGATATAAATATTTATTGCAAATATTATTGCCTGAAACTGCTTAGTATTTTCTCAAGGCGCTCTGATACGAGCCTTGGATTTGCCTTGTACTTTTTCATGACGCTGCCGACTATGAAGTTGAATACCTTGGTGTTCTTCTTGTACTCCTTGAGAAGAGCGCTGTTCTCCTTGATCAGCTGCTTTATCTCCTTGTCTATTTCAGCTGTGCTTGCCGCATTGCCTCCCAAATTCGTATCCTTCCCTGCCTCTATCTGAAGTATTGTTTCCTTATCTGGGTACATCCCTTTTTCTACAAGTGATGCGACTTTTCCAAGCGTTTCGCTGCTTGTTCTTGATTTGCCCTTGACATACCTCTGCAGCAGTTCTATCGCAGTTATTATGGCCTTCATGTCGTATTTGCCTTTTGACGATTCTATAAGCGCCAGTGCATCTCTGTTGAATAATATGAGCTCGCGCATCGCCGCTTCTTTTACTTTGTACTTGTTTGCATACTCTTTCGCAAGCTTGCTTGCATAAACTGCTTTTACAGGATTGGTGCGTTTTGTACTGTAGATTGTCAGGTCAGGCTCGAATATAAAACCATACTCCTCATCGCTTTCTTTTTCGCGTGAAGGAGCAGTGCTCATCTCCTTTTCGATGTACGAGCGTGTTTCGTGGATTATGCCCTGTTTGGATTTTATTGCCTTCTCCTGCCTTTCTATCTCGTACTTGGCTGCATCTAGGAGGTTCTTGGTGCCCGTGATGTTCTTTACCTCTACGCGGACATCCGAAAGGGATATGTTAAGGTCTGCCTTCAGTTCGCGGTCTATGTCTACGCCGAGATAGTACAGTATGCTTTTAAGTTCTGTCATAAACTCCCTGAGCTCTTTTTCGTTTAATATGTCGGGTTCAGTGACTATCTCGACAAGTGGCGTTCCAGACCTGTTGAAATCTATGAGTGTATAATCGTCCTGCCGCAGTATCTTGGCTGGATCTTCCTCAAGCTGAATCCTTCTTATCCTTATCTCTTTGCCGTCTTCAAGGAATAACTTGCCATCAACTCCGACAGGCCCGTCCTTTTGCGTTATCTGGAACGACTTGGGGAGGTCAGGATAGAAGTATACCTTCCTGACAAATGACGTGGCAGTAGGTACCTTGCACATCAAAGCTCGGGCTATATTTACGGCTATAGACAAAGCACGTTCATTAAGCACGGGTTTTGATCCCGGCATTCCTGTGCATACGGGGCAGATTGCAGTATTCGGCTCTTCTGCATAGGTTCTGCATGAGCAGAAAAGTTTTGACTCTGTAGGCAGGCTTACATGAACCTCAAGTCCTATTTTCATCGCAGTTCACCTATGTTGTACTTGAATTTATACTTGAAAGAACGCTCCCATTCCTGCACAAAATCAAGAGCAGCATTGTCGTTCCCATGGCTTGTCGTAAGCTGTGCAGCAAGGGGCATTCCATTTTTGTACGCGTATGGAAATGAGATATGCGGCAGGCCGCAGAGGTTTGGCGGTATGGTCATCACATCCATCTTGTAATTCTCCAAAGCGGAGAGCTTTTTGACATCTTCAAGCTTAGGCACCTTTATCGGCATTGTAGGAGACAGAATGAAACCTTCTGACAATAATTTATTCAACTCCTGCAGAAGAAGCGCCCTCAACTTAAGCGCCTGCGAGTAATACCTGTCTTTTACGCTTGCGCTTCTCACAAATGTGCCGAGGACTATCCTGCGCTTGGCCTCTGTGCCGAAAGCCGATCTTGCATCTGTGAAGAACTTGTTGTAGTTTGATGTGAAGTCCTCGTTTTTAAAACCATACTTGAAACCTGTGTACTTTGCAAGATTTGTCGAGGCTTCGGCCATTGCTATTATATAATAGGACGGGATGGCTTTGTCTATAAAAGGCATACTCCGGTGCTTTATGACATAGCCCATGCCCTCAATCCTGTCTACAAATCCCATAAAATTCGATTCGACATCCTTGTCTATGTTCTTTATAAGCTGATCTATGAGGATTATGCTTTTTTTGTTCTCGCTCTTGTATTTGATGTCGAGTGATGTTGTGTCTTTGGCGTCAGGGCCATTTAAAATGCCGAATACATATTTTATATCTGAAGCGCTTCTTGCCATAATGCCTATTTTATCCAATGAGTTTGCGTAGTCTATTAAACCATAACGTGATATTGCACCATAAGTTGGCGTAAATCCTACTACGCCGCAGAAGGCTGCTGGAGCTGAGATGGATCCACCTGTCGACTCGGCTATTGCTACGTGGTGCTTTAGGATAGACGTTGCCACTGCCGCGCCACTGCTTGAGCCTCCTGCCGCATAGCTCTCATCAAAAGGGTTGCGTGCAGGATTTTCTGAATTTATGCCAAAGCTTCCGAAACCGAATTCATCCATGTTTGTCTTTCCTAGGAACGAGAAGCCATTGTCAAGCATACGCTGCACTGCAGTTGCGTTGAATGCAGGAATGTAGCCTTTTAGAATTTTTGAGGAAGCCGTAGTCTCAACACCCTTGACACAGATGTTGTCTTTTACGCTGAACGGCATGCCATCTGCAAGATGTTCGGTTATGTTGTTGAATGCATTGAGTCTTTCATTGGCCTTTCTGAGCTCTGACAAAAGTTTCTCAGCATAGCCATCAGGCTTGTCGCAGGCCATGAATTCTTTGATGCTGTTCATATGTCAGGCCCCACAACATAAAACCGGTAGGTCTTCGTATTCTTTAGCAGGAGGGGCACATCAGGAAAGTCCAAAGGCACATCGCTGCGTATCTTTTCAGGCACAGAGATAGGATGGTACGCTTCGTGGACTTCTTTTGTGCTTACTTCAGAAAGGCTGTTAAAATACTCAAGTATGTCATTCGTGTCTTTTTTAATTGCCAGGCGTTCATCCTCGCTGAGATGAATCCTGCATATCTTGAGCAATCTGCTAAACTCAGAATCGTCCATTGCATAGCCGCGTCGGTGCGTTGGCACAGGCAGAAAAGATTAGTATTTACCTTAATTTAAGCTTTTTGCCGCGAGGCGTTGCCATTTATTGGTTTGCCATTGATTGGTTTATTTGCTTTTATATTTTCGGTTATTGCCCTCCCGAACTCCTTAGTCAAAATTAGAGGCTCGCCTTCCTTCTCCCTAAGAAGATGGTAAAGCTCTTTTTGGCGTATCTTTTCGCCTATAATTGAGTTAAACATGTCTCCAACATGGCTCGGTTCTGGAACACCCACGCACCTGCCCAGAATGAATGCCAGTGCCTCCCTGTCGAATTTCTGAAGTGGCGTGCCAGGTATTATGCCCATCTCGCGGAGATAGTTTGCAGTAGCATACTTGTGGAATATGTTGTCCTGCATAAGATAATAGTTGGGTGATGAAAGCACAGGTTTGCGCCTTGCTATTGGGCCTAGAACAGGTAGCAGATTTTGTGGCACTCCCCCGGAAGCTGTTGCAGTTATTATAATGCCTTTTGCGCTTTCTGCAATGCTCTCAAGCCTGTCAGGAGTTAGCTGGTGGCCTATCTCGACTATTCCGGTACTGTGCCTGATTTCTAATATTTGCGGAAACTCCTGAAATTTCCATATGGGATCCCTACCCTTTGAATAAGAGATGCCATTTTCTGATATGGTGGCCACTTCACTGCGCAGGCTTCTGAATGTTTGGTGATTTTTTGTATCATTGAGATATGGAACTATATGCTCATATACAAAGCTTCCTTCCAGAGCCTTGCCGTGGAAAACTACAAAAATGCCGCATACACCTTCGCATGCAAACGCAATGGAATCCCTAAGATTTTCGTACGCATCGCTTTTTGTGTCTTCTATAGTCTTGAACGAGCCGGTGATTATTATAGGCTTTATCGGATACTGAAACCATAGTGATAAGTCGTAGGCGGTCTTTTCAAGGGAATCAGTTCCGTGGGTTATAACAACGCCATCATATTTCTCAGAACATCTGAATGCCTCCTTTGCTATTTGCACACGGTCATCTGCCACTATGTCTGTGCTGTCTTTGTTGAAAAGCTTGATTACGTCTATCTTGACACGTCCGTCTTTAGATGTAAAGCCGGAGCCGCTGCCGCTTGCTGAGTATCCGAGTTCTTTGACAAGCATCTCTTCTATTATGCCTTCCCGCGGGGCTATGCCGTCTTTTGTGCTAACGCTGGAGATAGTGCCCCCTGTCGTAATTATTGCTATCTTCTTAGACTCTTGCATTTTTCCACCTACAGCACAAGCTACTGTGCAGGCATAGGTGTGATATATTTAGGTTGTTCATATTATTATATTTATCGTTACATCGAAGTTGTCCAATAATTCCTTAAACATTCGCTATTCTTGAAAACTGTTAGGGGTTAAAACTCCTAACGTACATACTGATTTGGCGACAGTATGTGCGAGAATAATAGAAATTGGAATTTGTATAACCAGCAGTTGGTAAACAAGGGGAGACCTTCATGATGCGAAGGAAAGAAATCAAGCATGTTGATATATCCGGAGATGGAACAGGATATAGACTTACCATAAAGAAACATTTCGCATCCAACGTCAAGAAGAACAACGGAAAGAAGAAGATGTTTGCTTATGCATTTGCATTTATCGATTTGAAGACGAAAATTTATGTTGGTTATGGCACTGGAATGATATTGGAGAAGGAGGCTTTCATCAGCGCAAAGCAGATGATGAGATCGCTGGGATGGAAGGCGCCTGAAGGATAAAACCAATAAAATCCGAAAACAAAAAGAGAGAAGGGATCTGCCTTATTCGCTTTCCATCAACCAGGCAATGTTCCGGTTATGGTTCCTACTTCAGCGTAGTAAGTAGTGCCATTTACTACATACTGAACCCACAGTTGCCCAGACACTGTAGTACCTGCAGAAGATGATGCGAACCAAGGCTCAGGAACATTAAGCGATACAGTTGTACCTGGTGTAAGATTCAAAATCTCATTGGAACTAGTACTAGGGTGCGAAGAGAATGTCCCGACGGCACTGAGCGACATGCTGCTGTTGAACATCATGAAGTTAGCGCTTGTCCATGTGTTTGATGAAACCTGGCCAAAAGTTATATTTAGATTGCCGGTGCTGGTGATTGCGGTAAGCGTGCACACGAACCCTGGCTGGCCAACACAAACATTTGGCGGTGATCCGTTATTAAACGCTCCAAGTTCAAACAAAGATATGAATATTGTAGTAATCGGCGAGGTTACTATGCCTAAATAAGATGCTGCTTGTTGAGATGGCATGTTAACCACAGGATACGGAAGCACCGATACATCCTGTTGTGTTACTTCGTTGTTTATGTAATTGGAATTTAGCAGCAAAGATACAGAAAATGCGGTGCCCTGTGTCGTAGACATGCTATTTTGCTGCGATGGTTGATATGATGAAGGAATAACTATATCCGGCAGTGATATATTCATACTGTAAGGCATGCCGTAATACGAATTGGATAAGCAGGTGCTTATATTAACAGGAAAACTCGGCAGGGAGAGAGATGTGCTTCCGGATCCGCTAGATAAGCTTGACAGCAAGGCAAAATTTATGTCAGATTTCATTTTTTCTGAAAACTGGCTGCACGAATTCCCAGAATAAGTACCCTGGACTAGCGAGTAATTAAGTACTGAAATATTAAATATTTTACTGAATTGTAGAAGAGAAACGTTCATAATTGCATAGTTTTGCGCTTGTGCAATAGAAGTTCCATTTGCCTTTATGCAACCTGCAGGTGAGCCAGGGGACGTCGCATATTTGGGATAGCTGGATTTGCCGTTGTAAAGAATAGATACAAAAATAAATGACGCAATGGAATCTTCAGGCACACAGAGGTAGTATGTGTTATTTATGTAGTACATGAATAGACTAAGAGTAGAATTGTACTTTGAATTGAATGATGGAGATCCCAGAAGAGTGTATAAACCTGAAAGCGGTACTGATATATGTTCGCTGCTGTCATTGCCATATTTTTGCATTGTCAATGTAAATGGCACATTTATATGGTATATGGAGTAATACATGGATATTATGCCGTTGTAACTGGCATTTAATGCTTGCTGACTGCTGTACCCCTGTTTTATTACACTGGCAAGCGCAAATATACTTTGGTTATGATCAAGAGCGGAATATGAGCCCGCGCCGCCAACAGCCATGCTGCTGTTCTTTAAAATCAAGAAATATGCAACAATTGCGAGTACTGCAAGAACTACGATTATTATTGCAATATACTTCATTGT
This sequence comes from Microcaldota archaeon, assembly GCA_021852055.1. Taxonomy (GTDB): domain Archaea; phylum Micrarchaeota; class Micrarchaeia; order Micrarchaeales; family CABMGC01; genus JAJZOD01. The sequence continues at coordinate 23,333 of JAJZOD010000006.1, read as the reverse complement.
AGCAGAACCCCTCTTTGTCCGCGAAGGCTGTGAAGACACCTGTGATTCAGGAGGAACAGCACTCTGTTCATTGACTGAATTATCATCTGAACCTTTAGGAACGCCATTATTCCCGGAGTCGGTCTGCGAAGTTTGAACAGGCATAAAACACAGCTTTAACTTACTAATTTTGTATTTGTGATAGTATATATAAGTGATAGTATACCATACGTAAGAAATTTACTGTGTTTTCCTCTGTTGCTCTGCCACTTAAGAAGATTGATAAATAAGCAATTCTGAATTGAAGAGGCTCCAATCCGAAAGAAGAAGCCTGCGAATTATTCATTGGAGACGTCAGAGCCTGAAAAGAAGAAGTTCGCTGCTGAGCCTCTCTATCTGGGCGCGGGCGACATCCTGCTTCTTCCTGAAGTCCGGAACTAATGAGTTGGCAAATCGCATCGGAACAGTTGAATCGTATATTTCAAGCATCAGGTCGTAACACTTCTCGGCGCTTTTCCTGTCGTTCTTCCTGAGATAATCAAACGAGTGCCGCTTCAGCTCGCCTACTGAATCGAGAAGGCCAAGAAGGTAGCTTATGCCATCAGTATCCAACTCCTTCATTGTAGGAACTCTCGATTCCTTTACCATTATATAGAGCGCGTATGCCTCAACATACTCCTGGTGAGCCTGCATCGAGTTGTACTCGAAGCCCTTCTCGATGGTCTTGAGCTTTTTGACGTTGTTTTTCAGCTCTGATAGGAGCCTGGTGACGGAATCGGAATCTCCAGCATGTATTTTTGTTATGGCCTTTCCAGCAAGGCGAACCGTCTCCCTTGACAGGTCCATGACCTTGTCTTTTGTTTCCTGGAGCTTGAGCAGCTCGGATTCTATTTTCTCTATGTCATTTATCATTACTAACACCGGTTTTCATGCTGCGGCCGTGCCAGAAAAGGTACTGCTGGGCATATCCAGAATAAGCTCCCCAGCGGTTTGTTGCAAAATCATGAATCTGCGATTCCCTCATTGTGCGGCCGTTGAAATATACCTTCTCTACAATGCGCTTTATCCATACGTCTATAGGAAATGCTTCATGCTTTGAGTAGCCGAAAAGCAGTATGCAGTCTGCAACCTTGTCCCCGATGCCGTCCAGCGACATCAGGCGCTCCTTTAATTCAGCATAATCCATGCGATGAAGTCCTGAGTACTCCTTGTTTTCTGCGAATGCCGCAGCTGCGCTTTTTATGTACTTGGCGCGGAAGCCTGTGCCGCATGCCATAATATCTTTAGTGCTCGCATTTGCAATAGCTTGTGGGGAAGGAAACAGCCTGACAGAAACACCTTCAGCCTCTGTCTTTTCGCCGAATCTTTGTATCAGATTAAGCGTTGTCATTCTTATCCTCTTGATATTGTTGAATTGTGATACAATAAAGCATAACGCCGCTTCCCATGGCTGATTGCCTGTAATGCGCATTCCGTAAAAGGAATTTATGGCCATGTTCATGAAGGGGTCTGTATTTATGTGGGAGTATATCCTGCGCATATCATGGTCGAGTGCAAATCTGGTTTTTATCTCTTCGTAAGCCGATCTTCTTGTGTAATCACCTATAAACGAATATGCCATCCTTCCCGGTTCAAGCCGTTTCCTTGAAACGGTTATGGCACCGCGCTGGGTAACATATTCAAGGCGTTCTGTGCCGTCGTCTATTTTATAACCGGCGTAGAATGCAAGAGGCTGTCCGCTCTCAAAGCTGGCCCGCAGGTTGAGATCCCTGGCATTTGATATGATGCTGCGCTCTTGTATGTAGTCGGTGTTCATGAAATTACTTTATCTCGCTGACCTTCCTGCGCACCTGCGACATGGTATCGCGGTCGCGCACAGTTACAGTACCGTCCTCAAGTGTCTGATAGTCTACTGTTATGGCAAACGGCACACCTATCTCATCGGTCCTGGCATACCTCCTGCCTATGCTTCCGGAGCTGTCGTAGGTGGCAGTGTGCCTTGATTTGATCTCTTTGTATATCTTCTCTGCAGCTTCAGGTATGCCATCCTTATTTACAAGCGGAAACACAGCATACTTGAAAGGTGCTATGCTTTCGGGGAATGCAAACCAGTCCCACTCACGGCCCTCTGTGCCCCTGTAGAACAGAGACATCGAAGCAAAAAGTATGCGGTCTATGCCCAGGCTAAGTTCAAGGACATGCGGCACGAAGCGCCTGCCTTCATAGAATATCTCGTGCGACTTTCCGGAGATTTTGCCGTGGCCTCCAAGATCATGGTCCGTTCTGTAATGAGTGCCTCCAACCTCGCGGAACTCCTTGAACACGTCAATGTATACCTCGACATCGAAGTGGATCTTGTTGTAGAATGCGCGCTCTTCCTTGGAGAGCTCGCGCATCCTTATTTTTTCTATAGGAAACTTCAGCACTTCAGTGAAAAACTGCTGCTGCTTTGCAAGATGATAAGCATAGAACTTCGGCATCCCCCTCTTTGATGCAAGCTCTTCACAGGTGAGCATGACCTCCTTGTCGTCACCGACAAAAAGAACGCGTATCTGGTAGTCCTTTACCGCTTCCCATAGCTCGCACTCATTTATCTTTTCCGGATCGAAGAATATCTGCAGTTCAGCCTGGGTAAATTCACGCTGTCGTATTATCAATTGCCGCGGAGATATCTCGTTGCGGAACGCTTTGCCTATTATTGCCAGGCCCATTGGCAGCCTGCTCCTAAGTATGTTGAACTGGCGCAGAAAGTTTACATAATCGCCTTGCGCTGTTTCCGGGCGAAGGTACGCAAGCGTATCTTCCTCTGCGCCAAGCCTTGTTGGAAACATCATATTCAGCACCTTTACGTCCCCAAGCCTTCCGCCGCACTTCGGGCACACTATATTATTCTGCCTTATCAGAAGCGTCATATCGCTTTCGCTCTTGCCTTCAACGCTTTTGCCAAGCGCCTCCCCGATTATATGATCTGCGCGATGATAAGCGCCGCATTTTGTGCAGCGTACGCTCGGATCCGTAAAGTTCTTCAGATGGCCGCTTGCAACGAACACCTTTTCGTGCATGACGTTTGCAGGCTCTATCTCGCAATACGAGTCGCCAAGGCCAAGGTAGTGAGTCCGCCACAGACCTTCTATGTTGCGCTTTATGGCCGTGCCTATGTTCCCATAATCATAGAATCCTGTCAGTCCGCCATATATCTCGCTGCTGGGGTAAAAGAATCCCTTCCGCTTTGCTATCTCGTAGATTTTGTCCTCATCGGTGTTGTTTTTTGCCATTTGATCACAGCAATCTTACTGATTTATATGCCGGCCTTTCAGCCTTCGGATACGTATGACTAGTTTACTATATCTAAAAAGGTATATATATGTAAATTTTCATTCTTCTCCTCACAGCTGATTGATGAGCAGCATCAACGGCACTTATAGTGATAAACATGCCAACCCACAAATCAGGACATCGCAAACGCAATGCAGTAGTTTTGGCCGATAATGAATCATCTGCAGATAGAGCCAGCCTGGCCTTTACAGCAAAAGCAGCAGCACGAAAATGGTTTGAAAAGAACGAAAACAATATTTTTAGGGATCCTTTATATGCAGACAATATAGAGGTAAGTCACAAAGGCTACGTATATGAAGTAAAATTCAGTGAGTTGATCCACAGGATAATAGAGGACATGGAAAAAATGCACCTGGATTTTGGTGGATATGCAGTGCCGCAGGGATATACAACTAAGGAAACTGCAGGCAACGGCATTATGCTGATTTCTGTGGAAAGGCATGGTGTGCTTGTGGGAATACGCGGTCTTCAGAAAGAGACTGTAAGCAATCTTAGAAAATACGACATGCTTATGTTTGGCCAGAGAGTAGGCACTTACAGGTTTGATGACATCAGCGGAGATAGGTATGAGCTTACATGGAGTAAGGGAGTGAGAGAGATGGGCTCGGGGCCTTTTACCGCAAGCACGCCTGCAGCAGAGGCATTGGAGACGTTGTTTAAAGAGATTACTTCTGCCCTTCTTAATCTATAGCACAGAGCATGCAGCATAATTCAGCAGTCAGGCCGTTTGCTGCAAACATATAAATTGCTTCACGGAGAATATAAACGCAAGGAATAATTTCTGATTATGGTGTTTTGTTGCCTGACAATAGAAACAATAAATTCAACAGCAGATTTTACGGCAGGAATAGGAGAGACGACAGGAGGCACGATTCTAAAAAAGACATGGATGGAAAGCGGCAGAGATTCATGCGCAAGGCCAGGAGCGGAGTCAGTACTGCGTATGTCGCATCGGCTGCAGATCACTCGATAATACAGGCCATAAACGCTTACAACGAGCTTGAGCGCGTAAGGAATACCATATACGAGCGCCTGGAGGAGTGGTACGGCGCATATTTTCCAAATGTGAGGCTTGAGAACCATGACACCTTCGCAAGGCTTGTCTCGAAGGTGAGCAGCAGAGATGTCGATGACGCAATGCTGGTGGAGGTATTGGGAAACGAGGCGCAGCATATAGCAGACAAGATAAGGTCATCTACAGGCTTTCCCAGTATAGATATAGAAGAGTACAAGGCGCTGAAGGAGCTTGCTGAGTACGAGCTCAGGCTTGCAGATGTCCAGAAAGGCCTTGATGCCTTCATTGAGATGCAGACGAAGAAGGTAATGCCGAATATAGTTTATCTTATAGATTATAAGATAGCTGCAGAGATGCTCAGCAAGGCCGGCTCGCTGGACAGGCTTGCCAACATGCCCGCCAGCACTATACAGCTTCTGGGTGCAGAGCGTGCGCTTTTCAAGCATATGAAGTATGGATCAAGGCCACCGAAGTACGGATTCCTGTTCAAGCTGCCAGAGTTGGCCATGATGAACAAAAAGGACAAGGGCCGCATGGCAAGGATTTACGCTACAAAGATATGCATAGCTGCAAGAGCCGATGCGATAAGCAAGCGCTTTATAGCAGATGCGCTGAAGGAGCAGATACAGAAAGCCAGAAAAAGGAATAATGAGAAGCTGGCAGGCGGCGAAGAAAAAGATCGTGAAGACTGAATACAATGTGCAGGCGGTAAGAAGCAGGCAGTTTTGCAATAAACTGCGCATGCAACAAAACCGGCCGTTTCTCTTTTTGCAATTATAAGCTGTGGGGCTTTTACCAAGGAACTTCCTTAAGTTTGGCCTTGTGCGCAATGTAGTTTGTCAGCTTGTGCAGCACGCCGGTCAGGAGTATTATGAAGATTATGCCGTATAATTCCGGAAGATGGCCTAGCGGCAATGCGAAAAGCATTGCTACAACAAGGAAGAGGTACTGGTCCATAAGAAATACATCTTTTCCCTCCTTGAAACCCATCTGCCTTTTGATAAAACTGCCGAGCATGTCACCAAAAAGTGTTCCGAAGCTTAGTGCAATGCCGATTGCGAGCATGTATGGGAGAGCCACAGACTCAAGGGCCCCTATTATTATGCCTGACGCTACTCCAAATACAAAACCGCGTATTGTCTTGTGCTTGCCGAATATCGGCTTGCCCCTGAATCTTCTATTCATATCTATAGGGGTGCCGCCACCGAATATTACAGGCGCGCCATTAGCCACATACGCCGGGAAGATGTATATTATTGGAAAAAGTATCACTGAGTAAATTACCTGATACCATTCCAGAGAATCACAATTTTATTACGCCCTCGGCAATTTCCTTTGAGCCTCCGCCGTTGAATGCGCTTCCGAACTTCTTCTTTGCAAACTCTATTGCACTGTGCTTTGACTCTTTCCCGGACATGCACACCACTTCGCCGGCCTTGTTCTTCGCAAGCACTATTAGTTTTGGATTATAAGAAACAGCGTAGGCAAGAGCCTTCCTGAGCACCTCGCGATTCTCGTCCCTCTCGATTGCAGCTTCAAGCTCCCTGCCTTTTAACCCTAATAATATATCCCTGCCTATGGCATTGCCTAATTCTGAATCGCGCTCCTGGAGCTTCTTGTTTACTGCGGCATAATCGCTGCGCATCTTCTCTATTCTTGAGCGTATTTCAAATCTTTCCGAATTGGCAATCCCGGCCGCCAGCCCGAGTTCTGTGTGCTCTTTCTGGAAGTACTCGAGAGCCGATTTGCCTGCAACGAACTCTATCCTGTCTACGCCGTCGGAGATCCTTGCGGTATTTATTATTTTTATCATGCCTACCAGGCTTTCCCTGCCTGCCAGGTGCATGCCGCCGCACGCCTCCGCATCAATCAGTTTTCCGTGCTTGTCCGATATTACAACTATACGCATCTTTTTAGCTGGTACACCATGGCCCTGATATATTGTGAAGCCGTATTTGTCTTCAGCTTCGCCGCGTGCCATCTCGTTGACCTCTACTTTTATGCCGTTGAATACAGCGTTGTTTGCCCAGTTCTCTATGGCGTCTACATCAGAATCGCTGAGCTTGTCATAATGCGCTATGTCTATGTGAGCCTTGTCAGCGTCCTTCCTTGCGCCTTCCTGCCATGCATGCTTTCCGAGCACGGCTCGTGATGCTGCACTTATAAGATGGGTCGCAGTATGGTGCGCCATCAGCCTGTTGCGCCTATCCATGTCGACACTGCACGATGCTGCCTTGCCTTTTTTGAGCTGTGCATCTGCGCTATCTTTCATTACATGCACTATTACATTGCCGACCTTCTGCACGTCTTCTACTTCGAGGCCGTTTATGGTGCCCCTGTCAGCCGCCTGGCCTCCGCCTTCAGGATAAAAAGGGGTCTTGTCAAGTACGACATGCCTTCCCTGTGACCAGAGAACCTTTGCATCAGCATCTGATTTGAACTGATAGTACAACTGTTCCGTTTTTGGGAGCTCTTCCTTGAAATCTATCTGCAGCTTCTTTGCCTTCTCCTTTGCAGCGAAATCGCCTTTGATTATGTCTTCGTATGCGCCATCAGGCAATTCGATGCTGACGCCTTCCTTGCGTGCAACTGCAGATATAAGCTCCGGAGTAACACCATTGCTCTCGTAAAGTGTGCGCAGCTCTGGCTTTCCGAGTGGCTTGCCCTTGTGTAGGATGGCATTTATTATCCTGCTTGCATTCTCTGTGCTTTTTGCGTACCTTTTTGCCTCTATGTCTACCACCTTCGAAAGCAGGGGTATGTTCTCTTCCAGATCAGGGTACAGGCCTTTAAGCTCTTTTGCATGCCTTTCGGCTATGCCCATAAGATCAATGCCCATGTCGTACTCGCTTACGAAACCAAGTGCCCTTCTCAATATGACACGCAGATTGTAGCCGCCGCCTATGTTGGATGGAAGCGCACCGTCGGAAACTGCAAAGAGCAGTGTGCGGACATGATCCAGTATGGCGTAATAAGCCTGCATCGGTTTCACCCTGCTGACGTACTCCTTCTCCGGTATGCCTGCTTTTTTCAGCAGCTCACGCTCCTTCTCCTTGAAACCTTTTACCTCAGTCACATCGAGCTCGCTGGCGTACCTCGCAAACTTTCTGAAGAGAGCATCGTCCATCTCGAACGGAAGGCTCTTCTTTGTACGCATTATTATGTCGTGGAAAACTGCCTCGTAGACATTGTCATATCCTGTATAAAACCACATGAGCCTCTCAAAACCCCAGCCTACATCAACGACCTGCGCCTTGAGCTCTTTTATCTCGCCGTTTATGCTCTCGAACTGCGTGAAAACGCTGTTGACTAGTTCTGCACCTCCTGAAAAGCTTTCCAGGCATGGACCGAACTCGGAGAAATCGCCCATGGCCCATACATCTTCATTATACGTAAGCGTGTCCTTCCTTACACCGAGCTCTTTTGTAAGGAACTTGTAATTAAGCTCTATGGTGCGGTCGCGCCAGTAGCCCTCTTTTGGATAATTGAAGGCATGCTGCCCGGCCATCATGAAGCTTGTCAGGTGCCTTCCGGTAACTCCGACGTTCTCGATGTCGCCGAAGCGGAGGCACATCTGCGGAACTATAAGAGGATTCGACGAATATTCAAAGTTCATTGCTCCGTTCTCTATGCGCTGGAAATCCTGTATCGAAGCTATTGTAAAGTAAAGATCCTGGCGCCATCTGCTGACAACCGGATACTTGTTTATTGAGGCATGGCCGTTCTCCTCGAAAAATTTTGAGAACTTCTTCCAGAAGTCCACATAGCCTATCGGATTTGGCTTGTCCTTGAAAAACGAGTACTCCGTATGCTCGGGATCGTCGCATGTGTCCCTTTTAGTAGCACTCCAGAAGTTCTTGCCGCATATCCTGCATTTATAACGCTCAAATCCCTCTTCGGCGAAGACCTTTGTGAGGTAGTAGGACTTATAATCCTTTGAGAATTCCCTCCTTAACTCCTTCTTGTCAAGTTTTATGCCTTCAAGCACAGAATCACGGTGTTTGTTTGTTAGAGGTTGCACGTCTAAATTAATATAGTTTTGGTATTTAGTCTGTACAGGGAGTTGTCTGCAGTTTAGGACTTTTAGAGCCCGATGAAAATCAGAAACCAGATTTCCTGATTAATGCACAGCACAGGGCTTATTTGGCGCGTACGTGAATGCAGGAAAATATTTAACTTTATACATTGTTTTTATACTATTGGCTTGTATAGAGATGCAAATCGGTAGTTTTATGGCTATATTTACAAAAAAGAAGGATCCGCTGCTTTTTAAAGAGCAGGCAAGGATAAAAAGCGACGACATCTTAAGGAACATGGATAGCGTAAAGGTTATAGAGAATGATAACCTCATAGGCAAGCATGTGTTCGGCGACATGTATAATGTAGATAAGAATGCCATAGATGACGTTGACTATCTGAAAAAGGTAATAGAGGAGTGCATCGGCATTTCAGGCACAAAGCTCATGGACATGAAGAGCGTTGAGATAGGCGGCAGAAAAGGCGGCATTTCAGTTATAGCGCTTATGGATACAGGGCATGCTGCACTGCACGCATGGCATACTGACAACTACGTAACCTTTGACATCTTTACGTTCGGCGGAGAGACAGAACCCGGCAAGGCGTTTGATTACATTGTGAGCAAATTGAGACCGAAACGCCATAAAGCATTCGTTATGGACAGGAGCCAGATTAGCACCTGACTTTCCTATGTGTTTTTATAGATTAATCACAAATAGGATAACATGCCCTGGTAGCTCAGTGGTAGAGCGCTTGTCTTGTAAACTTCTTGAATGAAGTTTAATCAAGAATACCGGAAAACAAGAGGTCGAGGGTCCGATTCCCTCTCAGGGCTACTCTATTAAGAACTCGAGTTCAGAAACTCAGGCACTTACAACCACCTAAAAATAAAACTACAGAAAAACAATTAAACTACAAAGCCTCCTCCAAGCAAAGGTTTAAATATATAGTATGTTATATACTAACTATAGGTGTTATATAATGTCTGAGGAAGTAACGACCATACAACTAAGCAAGTTAGTTGTTAAGGCACTAAAACAAATCAAGAAATACCCCAGGGAGACTTATAGCGAGATAATATTGGGTCTTATAGAAAGCGCCAATGAGATGAAAGAATTCGATAAGTTTGTTCAGGAATCCCAAAAAACCAAGATGAAGGAGCTATGGGGAGAAGGCGATTACTCGGCATGGGAGCATGCCTAAAGCTGGAGATGTGGTAATAACAAGGGTACAATTTGAAGATAGCGAAGGCTCAAAGATCAGACCTGCATTGGTGCTATTTGAGGAGCTAGGAAACATAATCATAGCAGGGATAACTACAAACCTCCAGATGAAAGGGATACGCATATCTACAAATGAGGGAGCAGCCCAAGACAGTGTGATAAAGTTGAATTATATATTCACAATCACAGACGGTGCAATAATAAAAACTGTCTTTCAATTAAGTCCCGAGAAGAAACACCTTGTTTTTGAGGAATTCGTTAAGAAACTCAGATCGTTGAAAGGTTAGGTAGCATATCCAGTGAAAACCGATTGTCGAAGATGTGCCTGACGCATACCTTGTATTTCGGACGATAGCATTCAGGTATGACCCGCTTAGGACATCGACTTCTGGAAGTATGCAGTGTCAAAGTATATTGCTATAGAGACTAACTTATCTTCTCTAGCTTTCCAGACTTCAGCTACATCTGCATTAAACCTGTTTCCTTTTGGCGACATCAAATCGTAGTTCACTATGGCGCAGGCACGTCGCCACACAAGAGTTATGGGTGGACGTTCAACCAGAGGCTCATCGTGAAGGCAAAGCAGTCGCACAAGGAGAGGCTGAACGTTTTCGGTGCTACGAATCCTCTGAGTGGCAGGCGCATACAACTGGCCACAAAAGTCGCAAAGGCACCTGCCATGGTAAGGTTTCTGGAGAAAGTGGCGAATACTTATCGGAACAAACGGGAAATCTGGGTCTATCTAGACAACGGACCGGTCCATAAGTCGAAACTTGTAAAACTTTGGTTGTCATTGCACCCAAAAGTGAAGCTCAGGTGGATGCCGCCTTATTCCCCGGATTTGAATCCGCAGGAACTGGTTTGGTGTCACGACCGGCGGAAATTTCTGAACAATCACGAATTTGCAGATGGAAAACAACTTGCAATGAAATTGAGTTGGTTCGTGCGGCACTTGAAACCTGATGTGGTGAAAAGCGTTGCATCCCTAATCCCAACAGAAGCGTTATTAAGCTTCCAGGTCTAATTACTTTTACGATTGGCTTTATAGGATAGAAAACGATGGAGCGGGATAAGTTTTTCTGGGCAGTTGTCATAATATCAGTGATAAGCTTTGCGTACTGGGCCGGGTTTGCTGCAAATGCAATGTTCACTTTTCACGAGTACACTGATGTAAGCGTATACGCCTGGAGCATGTATTATGACATACACTTCCCACAGATATCGAACGGCCTGCAGCTGCTTATATTCGGCAATCACCTATCTCCGGACAATCTGCTTGTAATGCCATTTTATTACATGGCACAGTCACCGATGACACTGCTTATAGTTCAGGACTTTGTGGTGACACTTGCTGCGCTTGCAGTGTATTTTGTTGCAAAGGATCTCCTTAAAAGCAAGTGGTTTCCATTTTTCCTTTTTGCTGCATTTATCCTAAATCCAGGCATGCATGGCATATTGATATTCGACTACCATACTGAGATGTTTATCCCGCTCGCATACATACTTACATTTTACTTTATTATGAAATGCGACAGAAAATGGCTGGCGGTTTCGCTTGCACTGCTTCTGGGAAGCATAGAGGAGGGGCCGTACATAGCGATAAGCCTTGCAGTAGGAATAATAGCATATGAGTTTTTCCTAGACAAAGGGGGAGAGCTAAGGCAGCGCAGGCTTCGCCTTGGCATTTATACCATAATCGCCTCTGTTGCAGTCTTGGCTGCGTACTGGCTTATACTGCACTCGCTTTTAAGCGGGTATTCTGCAGGAGCGTATGCCCAGCTTCCACCTTATCTTAAGGCTATGGGATACGATGTTGCAGGAGGAGGCTCAAGCGTAAGCAGCATAGGCTCTGCACTATCATTTGCAGGAACAACTTTCTCGGGGCCTTTAGGCATATTTCTTATATACGGGCTTGTTGTTGCTTTCCTGTCATTTGGCACAGCATGGATATCAATACCTTTGATAACATTGTGGCTGCAGCTTCCGTGGCTTGCAGGATTATTTCTAGGCCAGGATATCAACCTTTTCTTTATATTTAACTACTACTTTTCGCTTGCACTGGGCCCGATTATAGTCAGTTCAATCCTTGGCATTATGGCCTTCAACAGCAATAAAACGCTGATATCAAAACTTGTAAACAGGCTTGGGGCATGGTCGAAAAGAACGATTTACATAAGCAGCATTGCAGCTGTATTGATAATCTTTGCGCTGTCTCCTATATTTGTATACTCGAAAAACGTGAACAACTTCTCCCAGGACTTCTTGTTTCAGATAAACGGCAGCGTGATGAATCAGACCAGGCAGCTTCACTGGGTTATGGGTTATATACCAAAAAACGCAGCAGTGATGGTGCCGTTTTTCACTATGCCATACTTCATAAACAGGGAGTATCTAGAACTTACGCTAACCAACATATACTACTTCAAACCAGAGTATATCCTTAGCGATTTCAACCTGAATATAAGCCTAAACTCGATCAGCCAGGGGCAACTGCAGGGCTTATACTCTATTATAGTAAACAACACAGTAGACAACGTAAGCGAATATGGATTGTGCGCGGTAAACGGCAGCGCAGCGCTTCTGGCACTATCAAATCTCAGCAGCACATGCCCTACATGGGAGCCGCTTGTGCTTAAATAGGCATTAATTTATTATTGCATAGCTCCCTGATTTCTTACGGCCATAATGCAGTGTCTTGCGCAAGATTGCCAGATGGTGGAGAAGGTAAATGCAGCAGTTATATCATTCACAACGGTAGATTTAAATATCAAATTAGAGCCAGAATAGTTATAATTTTTATAACTTTACATGTGGATTTTATGATAAGGAAAGCAATGATTACAACAGATGTTAAACAGAGGCTGAACAAAGCAATTGAAAACAGGTCTGCAAGAGAAATTCTTGTTCTCATAAGAGATAATGAAACTGCCAGATGGATAATCGATACGCCGGAATACGCACTGCGCGTATATGATTCAAGCACTGGAGACACATTAGCACACAGGCTCGTTGAGCATAGGAATTGCGCAGTTGAACTTATAAATACATGCAAAAGCGCAGACCCCGAAGTCAGTAAAAGAGCCCTGGAAATATGGAGCAAGACGGATTTGCAGGGCTGGAGCGTAGGCCATACTGTTGTAATCAAGCACCCAGATCTTATACCTACAATATTCGAAATAGAAGATAGGAATACTGTTTTGATGATGCTTTCACCGAAGAGGGTCCGCAACGGCAATGAAGAGAGCATACTTGATTTTATACTTCACACAAAAGAGGACAGCGTCAAAGCTTATGCAGAAACCATAAGAATCATTAGAGAATCAATGCATAAAATAGAAGTGCAGAAGGATAACGGAGAAGCAGAAAGCGTAGGAAATGATGAAGCAGACAGCTTGGAGAAGGTGGAACTTGCAGCGGCATTAAAGGGAGAGGAACAAAAAGGAGGGGAACCAGATCACCATGATGCCGGCACAAGTGCTCCTATCAAAAAGCAAAGCACGTCTGGAAATGAAGTAACTTTGCGTAAGATACCATCAAATGAGCATGCAGAAAAACCTGCAGCTCCTTTAACAGGCAAAAGTGTTGGAAGTGCTGGAACTTTTAAAGCAGATCCGATTTTAGAGATTGAGGAGGAGATAGAGTTACTTATAGAAAAAGGAGAACTGAATACGCTCCGAGAAAACTTGCGTGATGACCTTTACTCCACGTTTCTGGTGCACAAACGGATAGGTCTTGATATGAAAGTGGATGACAACGGCAGAACACTTCTTCATGAAATTGTTAAATATAATAGTGTTGCTGCACTGGAACTGCTTAACCTCGATTCCAAAGAAGGCTTGCAGCTGTTGTCTATATCAGACCAGGATGGCCGGATTGTTGGTGAGGAGGCCGTAGATCACAATAGAAAATTTGCCGCTGCATTGTACGGAAAGCCGTGGTGTTACACTTTGCTGTGCAGCAACATGTCTTACCTTGCTGAATATGCTATACAAAAGCACCGCAGTGCTGCACCGGAAGTTATGAAGAATGAGGCACATATTAGAGATGTCTTGAAAGATGAGCCTTCGAGAGCTGAAGCTATAATTAAGATTGCTAGAAGGCTGTTAGAGCTGTCGGCAGCACAGCGCAGGATTCAACCGGAAGATATGTTGCATTGATCTCCGCATAGATTCTGATAGTTTTGGTAGCAGTGAACGATTAATAAGCTTTTTGTTGCATATTACATAATAGATTAATGGATTCAGCCTGCATGTGTAAATCAGAGGCGCACTTTGCAGCGGATAACGGCACATGAAATCATAAGTCTTAACTAATGACCAGCTATTTTGGATGTTATTATGGCGGAAGATGCAAACAGATCAGAAATTGTTGCAGGAAAACCTGCAGGAAGCAGAAGGAAGTTCCTTTATGTCGGGGTAATACTTCTTGTGATACTTGTTGCAGCAGTACTTATAAGCATGCAGTCTGATGCTGCAAACACAAATTTGGTATCTTATGACAGCGTTGCGGTGCCGAGTGCACTGGTTGCACAGTTGAACATACCAAATAATTTGAGCAACAGCGTAGGCATAGGAACTGCACAATACGGAGAGGTGTTGTACAAACTCCAGAACAAAACTGAGACTGTATCAGGCGGCAAGCCCGAGATACTTTACATGGGAGCCGAGTTCTGTCCTTACTGCGCTGCCGAGAGATGGGCGATGATCATAGCATTGTCACGGTTTGGGAAGTTCTCTGACCTGCACTTTATGACGTCATCTGCAACAGATATACCGCCTTCAGTGCCTACTTTCACTTTTTACAACTCTACTTACACGAGCCAGTATATAACATTTGCAGAGGTAGAGGAGACTACAAACAAATATGCAACGCTTCAGCAGCCAACTGCAAGTGAGGCAGCGCTCGGCAATGATTATGATCCTAAGGGAACAATACCTTTCATATTGTTTGCAAACAAATCCGTTGTTATAGGAGCGACATACGACCCTCAGGGTATAATTACTGGAGAGAATTGGAGCACTATAATAAAACAGCTTTACAATTCATCTTCTGTGCAGGCTGAGTCGATAATAGGCTCTGCCAATCTTTTGACAGAGCAGATATGCAGTGCTGACAACAACACACCGGCAAGCGTTTGCACACAGGGTTATGTTACCCAGATAAGGAAGACTGTAGGTTCATGAGATGTCCAGAATACAAAGCGCAATGATAGTGCTTGCAGTAATAGGGCTCATAGTTTCAATATACCTTGTTCTTGTGCATTATACCTCTGTTCCGCTGGTATGCTCCGATACAGGGCTTATAAACTGCGGCAGCGTTCTTAACAGTTCGTATGCATATCTGCTCGGCATACCGATTGCGGTTTATGGGGTCGTGTTCTTCGTTGTTGAGCTTGTGGTTCTGTGGCTGACTTCTGCAAAATTCAAAGGTCGGGACGGCAATGATATGCGTATGATATACAACGCGCTCGGGCTTGCGTTTGTGGTATATCTGCTTTATGCCGAGTACATGGTCGGACACATATGCATATACTGCACCACAGTGCATGTGGTAGTTGTTCTGCTTTTTATACTGTCTTTGGTCATGGTGCTGAGGAAGCCAAGCTACTATGCAGCTCCTAATCCGTATTGATGGGCTTGTTCACTGGAGCATACACAGAAAAAAGCCGATAAGAGCAGGCTTAGAGCCTCTGTTGGTTTTTATCAGAGCTGATAGTATTTTTCCATTTCAATTCAAGGGATCTGTTTATGCTTTTAATCAGAGCTGCCATCTTTAGCTCTTTTTGCCTTGAAATATACATGTATACCTCATCCTTTGTGCCTCTTGCAACAAGCACATATACTTCACCGTCCCTGAACCGCCCAGTCCGGCCTTTTCTTTGTATGTTCCGTATTTCGCTGGGTATGGGCTCATAAAAAATGACGACATCTACATTAGGTATATCGAGGCCCTCCTCGCCTATAGAGCTTGCCACAAGTATGTCGAATCTCCTTTCCCTGAAATCGCTGATTATGGCCTTCTGCGCTTCCTGCGTTATGCCCTCCTTCTTTCCTACGAATGCCTTTGCCGTAAAGCCGTTGTTTGTTATAAACTCGGTAAGCATCTTTATCGTAGACCTGTACTGTACAAATATTATTGCACTTCTGTTGCGATAATCCTTTAGCGTGTCAAGCACTGCAAATACCTTTGGATGCTCCTCGCCTAGTTTTATGGCGTCGTCTGCCAGCTTCCTTGCTTTCTTAACTGCGTCGCTTGCGAGCAGGTTCTCCAGACCCCTGCTTTTTTTCTCCCTGGCATCAAGCGAATCGAAATACAACTTGAACGGATATATGCCCTCAGAACGCAAAAGGTCGTACGCATGCGTTATGTTAAGCAGCTTTACATAGCTGTATATAGCTGCAAACTTGTAATTTGTTGCCTGGATTTTGTTTATGTCATCGCCTGTTCGGATAAGCCTTCCTTTTGGTATACTATCGAAATTCCTGAAGTGGAGCAGTCCTATTTTGTTAAGGCTGCGCAAAGCAGCATCGGCATCAGGGGCAAGGAGAGAGGATATCTGCTTTATCGTATCGCTTAATTCTATATTTATTACATGCATGTTCCTAGACATAACATACTTTTCAACGTCAGGATCTCCTGAAGACCTGAGTTCTATGCGCTGTATGCCCAACGCCTCTACAAGCGCATTTATGCGCTCCTTTTTGCTTCCAGGAGAGGCCGTTAGCCCAAGGACAAGTATGCCGCGCACCAGGCACTCGTTTGCGAGATAGGTATAAGCGTACTTGCCTACTGCTCGGTGGCATTCGTCAAATACAACACATGAGAACTCGTCAAGCGAAAAAATAGCGTTCTTCAGGTCGTTGGATATGGTCTGCGGCGTTGCGACTATTACCCTCGCATTACGCTCCAGCTCTTCGCGTTTTGATTTGTTCACAGAGCCTACAAGAAGCAGCAGCTCTCCGGGGCCGAGGCGCAGGCGCTTCTGAAGAGTCGCGTAGTGCTGCTCGGCAAGAGGTTTTGTCGGAGCGAGAAATATCGCCTTCCTGCCTTTTGACAGAGAATCTGCAATAACTACTGCACCTATGAGCGTTTTCCCGAGACCTGTAGGGAGAACCACTAGCGTATTCCCGTGGGAGAGCACCGACCGGATTATGTTGAACTGATAATCACGCAGGGCAATGCCTTCGGTGTTTATGTACTCAGCAGCTTTCCCGAGATCCTTCCACATTGCATCCATGACCATCAAGCTTTTAATATGATAACAATATATACATAAAAGCCTAAAAGCACTCTTTGGGCAACGTGCCGCTGTAACTCAGTCCGGGAGAGTGTCCGGCTGAAGAGAAGCCTTTGAGAATGGCTTCATCGCAAGCTGAAGCAGAAACCGGAATGCCGTCGGTTCAAATCCGACCAGCGGCAATCAATAATTGCAAAAAATAGAGTCATTTAAAGTTATTATATATGCGCAGGGTTTGGTTTTGACTTTGCGCTTTTCAAGGCTTTGCATATTAGCATGCTTCGAAAAGGCGTAAATATCTTGGCGCACTAGATAGTAATATGGTACCATTGAGCACTGCTACTGCAAAAGATGTGTCAAAAGCAACAAGGCCGCGTAGTAGATTCAGCAGCAAAAGCGATAACGGACGTATAGCAATCATAGGAGGGAGCGACGGGTATCATGGCGCCCCTGTGCTTGCTTATGGGGCAGTCTGCAACACCCTTGCAGCACTTAGGGTTGGCATCGGATATGCATACCTTTATGTGCCTGGATCCATAATACACGCAGCTAGGGCCCTTTCACCAAATACAATAATCAGAAAACTAGGCGATAAGAACATCGGCAGCAGCAGTAAAAAAGATGCAGAACGCTGCTTGAAGAATGTTGACGCTGTAGTCATAGGCAGCGGCATAGGAAGAAGCAGTAATGCAATAAAGCGTGCTGCACAGACCATAGATTGCGCAGTTTCATCAGGCATAAAGATAGTCGTAGACGCAGACGCCATATATGCATTGGAGCATACTGTGCAATTGAACAAAAACGTATTGATTACGCCACAGGACAGGGAGTTTGCATCGCTTTTCGGAAGCGTGCCAGACAGGCGCTCTTTGAAGGAAAGGGCGCATTCTGCATCAACATTGTCGAAGAGGTTGGGATGCTGTGTTCTTCTAAAAGGGCACAATACAGTTGTTGCAGACGGAAGCAGGATAAAGGTAATTAAATCGAGATCTTCGGCACTTGCTACAATGGGAACCGGAGATGTTTTGTCAGGCATCGTAGGTGGATATATGGCAGCCGGTTCAGATGCATTTGATGCTGCAGTTGCAGGGTCGTATGTGCACTCCAGAATAGGAGACATACTCCATGATAAGATAGGAAACCATATACTTTCAAGCGATGTTGTGGACTGCATACCGCGGGTGCTTAAAAGGTTTGACAAAGAGGATTAAGCTCTTACGGCTCGCGCCAACGTGCTTTTTTGTACGACAGATACATAAGACATATTGTTGCAGCTATTACAACAATCCAGTCAGCAACGAGATTGATGCTGCTTATCTGAAGGAAGCCCATGGCGTTCTGTATTATCTCGGCAGCATATGTTGTAGGTGAGATATATGCTATATACCTAAACGGCAGCGGGATATATGTTATAAGATAATATACAGGAGGTATTGTAGACAGGAGCACTGACACTATGCCGGAGAACCCCCAACTTTGCACTATGTCTGAAGTGAACGTTGATAGAAGAAAACCCAGCACTATTGAGAATATGAACATTAAAGACATGACAGCTATTATTATACCTGTTTGGAGAAGCGTAGGGTGCAGATACACTGCCGCAAGAACCGACAGAAGCACAAGAACCGGAAGCGAGAACACAAGTTCTGATAAGGCCATGCCTGCAACGTACGTAAGCGAAGAAGTGGGAGAGCTCACTACCATGTCCTGCATCTTGAAATCATTCTTCAGGTGCGACAGATCGCCCTGCAGTCCTATCCCTCCTGAAACCATGGTCATTATCAGTGCCCCTTCTATGCCTACGCCCACAAGTGCGCCATGGCTCACAAATGTTATGACCACAAGTATCGAAAGCGGAGCCAACAGCGTATTTACTATCATTATAGGATAATTTATCATTGCGTATACTGCATTGACTAGAACTGAAGCAAGAAGCTGGCTAAACGTACTCTTACCATTCATCTTCATCACCTTCAGACGTCTCGTTTATAGGTTTCTTTACGATATAATAGAATATGTCCTCCAGCGAAACCGGATTTGTTGAGAATTTTACTCCTTTTTTGATTAGGTATTGTGATATTCCGAATGCCTCTTTCTCTGTTGTAAGGATCTGTTTGCTTCCGTCCAGTCCTTTTATAAGCGTACCTTCCTTTGTAGCTGGCATGTCAGCGCCTGGATCGTTTATGCGTATGCTGTACTGATGCCTTACCTTTTTCCTGAGCTCGTCCATAGAACCGAATGCCATGAGCCTGCCCTGTTCCATTACGCCTATCTTGTCTGCAAGCTTCTCTGCCTCCTCAAGATAATGAGTTGTGAGGACTATTAGATAATCGCGCTTCAGCTTGTTAAGAAGGTTCCACAAATCGTTTCGCGATATTGGGTCCAGGCCTGTAGTCGGCTCGTCGAGGAATATTACCTTTGCATCAGATGCAAGGACAGTGGCAACCATTACCTTCCTTTTGGTGCCTCCGGAGAGAAGCCTGTTCAGTTTGTCTGCATTACTCTTAAGGCCCAGCATCTTCAGCGCATCTGATGCCTTTTTCCTTGATTCATTGTACCCGAAACCCCTGTAAAGCAGGTAGGACATTACGGACTGCATCGGCGTAAGCCACTGTATTGCACGCGACTCCTGCGGCACTATTGCTATTATGTTCCTAACGCTGCCAGGATCATTTATTACATCCATGCCGTTTATCTCAGCGCTGCCTTTGCTGGGCATCAGCTCTGTTGAAAGTATGCGAACAAGGGTGGTCTTTCCTGCACCGTTCCGGCCTATTATTGCAAGTATGCCGTTGCCTTTGAAGCTTAAGCTGATTCCACGAAGTGCCTTTGTGTTGTTCCCATAAGTCTTTGACAGATTCCTGCAGCTTAAACCTTCCATAATGTCACAAGCACTATATTTATAAGATTGACAAATTGATATAATAGTAGAAGTATTATAAACTGGTGCTTGCATGGATTTATATTTTGCCACATCGAACAGGCATAAGGTTGACGAGGCATCGCAAATATTGGGCTTTAGGATCAAGCAGATAAACCTGGAGATCGATGAGATACAGGCGCTCCGGGTGCACGAAGTCGCAGTCGAAAAAGCCAAAGCTGCCTACTCAATGCTGCACAAGCCAGTTATAGTAGAAGACACGGGCCTTTACATAAACGCATTAGGAGGCTTCCCAGGGGCACTGGTCAGATGGCTTGTAGATGCAGCAGGCACGGAAAGCCTGTGCAGGCTTGCTGATGCAAGCTCAGATCGATCAGCCTACGCTGAAACGTGCGTATGCTATGCCGATGATAAAGGCACTGCCGTATTTTCAGGAAGGGTAGATGGTAATGTAACAGAAAAACCCAGGGGCAAAAACAACTTCGGCTGGGACACTGTATTCATGCCAAAGGGCTTTTCCAAGACATTTGGTGAGATGACAGCCAAAGAAAAAAACAAAATTTCACACCGAATGCTTGCATTCACTGCATTCAAAAAGCATATCGAACAGCTTCACGGCAGCATTTAGGTGTATGTGAACACCACAGTAACGCTTTCGGTTATGCTCTCGTTTCCATTGAAGAACAATGAACCTGAACCGGCTCCTTTTGCCAAAGGCATGACGCTGGCTTCTAGGCCAAACGGCGCAATGATTCGATAATTTGTAACTGTTATGTTTGATGCCGTAAGCGTAGCGTTTCCTGTAAGAGCCTCTGCCTGTGCCGTTGCATTTTTAAGACCCGACTGGAGCGCCTGCCGCATAAGCAGCGATTCCTGTGCTGCAGAGAACTTAGGCGCCGCATTTTGAACATAAATGTCCTTATTGCTTGATAATGCCTGAAGCAGTCCGGTCATGTTGCTGATGTTTGGTATAACTACCTGAATGCCCTCCGTAGCAACATATAAGCTGCTGTTATACTCTTTTGATACAGTATAGTAAAGCGTTGTTATGTTATTGCTGTCGGTATAACCTGACAGCGTTCCATTTACTTTCGCAATGGTAAGCGAAAGGTTCGCAACAGCTATAGCCGTAGTGTTGCCTGTTCCGTTGGCGTATATGTCAATGATACCCTCCTTTGGCAATGATGCAGCTGAGCCAGTAGCTGATATTACAACTGATTTTTTGGTCTGCAATAACCCATTTGGGTAAAGCACTCCGAGTCCGAGTATTGAGCCCATTACAAGTATTGCAAGGACTGCAATTATGGTAGTATAATGTTCCGTCTTCATTCTATCACCATACTACTTGGATAAAAGAGCTTAAATTCATTGCGCAATGCATAGGTTTTGCAGAAAACGCAGATTTTACACAATAGTGAAAGAATAGTGAAAGTAAAAACAGGAAAATAGCAAACCTTTATTTATTTTGTTCTTTATAAGTAGACAGTAACTCCTGCGAACGTAGTCTAGCCTGGTAGGACTTTGCCTTGCCATGATCTCGCGCAATTAGGCAAGAACCCGGGTTCAAATCCCGGCGTTCGCATGATATCAGCCTTATGTCTAAGCTCAGGCCAATCCGCCTGCGATTCTCGATCTCGTGGCGGAGGGTTCGTGCCCAAAAGATGTCGATTACTCTGACTCGGTTTCTATTTACTAAATTCGTAAATTCTAAGATGGTTGGAGGAATTCCATAAATATTAAAACTGCCGAATTTAAGCATTCGAATTTATGAGACCGGATATTTAAGTGCCACGACAAAAAACAAAGAATTAAAAACAAAACGTCCAATCTTATGTTTAGTGTGGTGTCGATGTTAAATGTTGGAGATAAAGAGAAGCAATTCGTTGTTGAGGGGTATATAATAAATAACGGTAAACTCCTGCTGATGAATCATAAAAAACTTTCCATGTGGCTTCCGCCGGGTGGCCACATTGAAAAGAATGAACTCCCTGATGAGGCTATCAAGAGAGAAGTGAAAGAAGAAACGGGATATGATATAGAAATAGAGCAGGCAGTTAGCTACCCTGAAGAGTACAATGTTGCCTTTATTCAGAATCCAAATCACATACAGGTTGAAGATATAAAAGGCGACCATTATCATATAGATCTCGTTTATCTATGTAGAATTGTTGGCGGCAAATTAAATGGAAATTTAGAGTCAAAAGAGGTAAGGTTCTTTTCTTTGGATGAGATTAACGCACTTGAAAATGTTCCTGGCGAAGTAAAATATTTTTGTAATCGTATACTTACAAAAGAAACAGAATTAACTGATAAACTTATGGTATTGCAATCAATTATAAATACAAACGACGTAGATTTTTCTGATACCTCATTACTAGTTGTGCAACACATAAAGAAAAACACCGTTGCATTTATAAAGTCTTTAAAGAATGCACGGTTCAAAGAAATTGTAGTAATAGGAAAACCGTACTCTGTAGAAAAGACTGCAGCAAGAGAGCTGAGCACATTATGTAAATTAATAATACCTAGTTACGAAGAAATGGAAAGCCTTGAAGTTGTAAATAAAGCAACAGCTCAAATTAATGGAAAATTCATCTGTCTGGATCTTGGCGGTTATCTTAGTAGATACTTCTACAAGAACAGATCTGAGTCACAACCAATTGGATTGATAGAAGATACAAAAAACGGCTTATGGTTTGACAAAACCGCTAAGTTTTCATTCCCGCTTGTTTCGATTGCCAGTTCTGAACTTAAAGAATTAGAAAGCACTTTTGTTGCCAGGTCAATAATTAGAAATACAGAAAACATAATAATAAATGAATTACAACGCACCATCTCTGGATTTAATGTATTGATAATGGGTTATGGAACTATTGGCGAATCAATATCCAGAGATATGAAGATGAATTGCAATCTGTGCGTTTATGATATAGCTAAACTAAGGCTTGCAAGAGCAAAAGCTGAGGGGCTAAGGATAATTCAAAAGCTTGACAACTTAAATGAATACGATCTAATAATCGGTGCAACTGGAGAAACGCCATTTAAAAATGAACTCCTTAGGTTGAAAAACAACGTAATTCTTGTAAATGGGTCGACAAGGAAAAAAGAATTCTTTTTTGAAAGTATAAAACATCGCATAAAGACCCAAGTATCAGGCAATGGTATTACAACATACACACTTGATAACAATAAAAAACTGCACCTGCTCAATTATGGTTATCCGGTAAATTTCTTTAACACAGAATCCATTCCAGAACCGGTGCTAGATCTACTTTTCTCTGAGATGTTCGTTATTATGCAAAAAATTAAAAAAGGTCTACTAAAAAACAAGTTCTATCAGATTGAAAACCTCGATTTAACAACCGAAGAAAGAATTGCGGGATTATGGCTGGATAAATATGCGCAGTAACCACTTGTTTTGAATATGGTTAGCTATGCAGTTGTTTATGTTCCTGAAGAGATTGCAAGAAAGCACCAATGGTGCTTACTGTCTGCAGCATATTAAATATTTAGTTAGGACTTAAGTTCGCCACTTATGACAGCGGTTCCTCTAACTTTGTGACCTAACTCAATTCGCCAAATCGACTTTTACCAACGCAGATTGAGGTTTTTATCCCCATATTTGAGGGGAAAATTACCCAGAAC
>JAJZOD010000007.1 GCA_021852055.1 Microcaldota archaeon | reverse complement strand
ACTTTTCGAGAAGCAAATTGTAGAATTCTCTTGATAAAGCAAGTTGTAGATTTATTTCTGATTGATGTTTTGCATCTGGATAGAGCCTGAATTTGTATGCTCTTGTGACATCCATATTGTTTACATCATTATTCATGTTTATATACCTTATTTATGCAGTTCGCTTTCATCCCACCCATAAATGGTGTGAGATTTCTCGCTCACATTGTTAAAATAGGTACACCCGGAGAGCTCTTGAAGGAAGAAGATCAGAGCTTGACAGAAGCATAAAAATGTTAAGAACAGATTTATCCTATATTCAGCAGAGCAAGAGTTCCTACGAAAAGGTAATATCAGAAATACATTCATTGGAAACTGGGGAAAAGGAGACAATACAGAAGATAAAAGACGTCAAAGCGTCTATAGAGAAGGCTCTTCTTGTAGTATTATAAAAAGAGGATAAGAATCACGAATTGAGATACAGATAATATACCTACATAATACGTTTACTTTCCAGCTTGATTGCCAGGGCTTTAAGCAACCATTTTGGCACCACACCGATTTCAATGTATTTCTGTTGCGTCTTTTCAGGAAGATATCTGAATTCCTTTATTATGTGTCTGCATTGCCTGCTGCCGCAGCTGCATCTAAGCGTAGCAGGATCATTATACATAGTTGTCGAGTAATCAAAGGTTATCTCTTCACCCTTTTTTATATTACGAATAGCTATGAGTGTCTCGCTGCCTATTATGCCTGCATTAGGATTACATGAATGATTTACTGGCCGTCTTCTGAGCGGTGCTTTTCCCTGAAAACTCTCAGGTCCTATTTGAAAGTAATGTTCTTTTTGTTCTTTTGTCTTTGTCTGAGCATAGGTTATCAGAGGACCTTTGAAGACCATAATTCGTTCTTTCTTCCTGATAAAGCGAGAGGCAAAGCATCCAAGTCCATGCTTGCCGTTTTTCACATAAAACTTTGAATGCTTGGGCAGACTTTCCTGTATTTCTTTTTCTAATAGCATGCAATCATCTAAAGAAGGTACGCCTTGGCCGAGATTCGAACCAGGGTCGCAACAAAGTCTGTTTATTCAAATATATTCTCATGATGGTCATACTCCTCTATTGTTACAACTTTCATATCTTCATTGATTTTATAAACTAAGACGAAGTGTTTGTCTATGTGGACTTCCCTGTAGTTCTTCATGCCCCTTCTCAAAGGTTTAAATCTGTAAGGATCGTCTAGAATCTGCTCTAACTTCTTTGCTATTATTTCAAGCTGCTTCGAATTCCTTCTTTTCAATTTGTCAAATACTTTAATTAGATGTTCATCTTTTTCTAAAGTATAAGCAGACAGAAAAAAGCACCAGTCACTTTATTGAATACATTTTTTTGAAGTCTTTAATAGTCCCTATCCTAATTTTGCGGCCTTTTTCCATCTTTTTTAGCTTTTTCAAGAACGCCGGTCTTACCCGATGTTCAGAAATGAGTTCTTCGTACTCCTCTGCAAGTACCTCTATCGCTTGAGATTTATCTTTAAGCCCAAACTGCGCTTTTATCATTGCCAATAACCTATTCGTATCTTCATCTATATTTATCAATGCCTTAACCATATTAACACCATATTAATATGGAATTAATAGATATAAATATCTTTCTTCGGATAAGCGGAAGGCGCCTTGGCCGGGATTCGAACCCGGGTCACAAGCGTGACAGGCTCGTATGCTAGACCACTACACTACCAAGGCACAGTAAGATGATTTATTTCGCAAGATATATATGTGTTATACAGCCTTTACGATGAGTACGTGAGAACGTAGTCTCAACAGCCTCTGCAACTACATATTCATGTTTACATTCTGAATGCGCTTCAGGAATCTTGCGGTTTCCTTATGTGCCATAATGTCTTCTGCTTTGCAGACCTCCGTATTTGTAGTTGATGCATACACGGGCATCTGTCTGGAACCTCTCCCGTGTCCTACGTCAGCCCTTAATTTCTCAACTGTCTTTACTGCATTTTTTCTATGCGAGATGCTGGTCTATTTTATTGCATAATTTATATATTTGCAACCTCAAAAAAACTATTTATTGCAATAACGGGCATCTTGCACTGCGTCAATGGCTCTGAAAGCCAAATGTGCTCTTTACCTGATTTAGCCGGAGCAAGCAATACGTTTATTAAACTTAATACAGCATTAATACATAATAATTTGCTTACTTTAATTACTTTAAGGCACAGTTGCATTTATCGGACATGCTTAAACTTATAGGTCGTATCATGGATTACACAAGATTTGAAAAGGCTAGAATCATAGGTGCAAGAGCATTGCAGCTGGCGTATGGCGCTCCGCCATTAATGGAGGTTCCTGAAGGAGTCAGCGATCCTCTAAAGCTGGCAGAGTTGGAGTTCAACAAAGGCATAATACCCATAGTGGTTATAAAGGAAAAAGAGTAACAGCGGTAGATGGCTTGGCAGAGTACGACATAATTGTTGCAGGGGGCGGCATAGCTGGAGCTCTGGCTGCTTCGGCTGCAGCGCAGAAAGGTGCAAAGGTACTGATGCTTGACAGGAACGACGAGAGCATTGTAGGCAGAAAAACAAATTGGGGCTGGGTCTGCGGCGATGCAGTTGCAAAGAGCCATCTCGATTTCGTTTCAAAGGAGATAGATATAAAATTTGATGAGCCAGAACTTGATCTGAAGGTAGACGGGGTATACGCGTTCAGCCCGGATCTTGAGAACAGATTTCTGTTTGATGGAGAGGGATACAGCCTTGACAGGCCGAAGCTCGCCCGTAAATTGCTTAAGTATGCGCTTAAAAACGGCGTCGAATACATATCAAAATTCAATGTAGAAGGCCCGATAATAGAAGATAACAGGATAGTTGGGGTTCACGGCAGAAATGGCAACAGCGAGCAGGAAAGGCACAAGGCAAAACTTGTAATAGATGCGCTTGGAATCTCAAGCATGCTTAGGCGCAAGCTGCCTGCAAATGATTATATTGAACGTGAAGTAAGCACTGATGATATAGAATCGACGGGCAGATACATATTCAATTTTGAGGCAAACAAGGATGACTTGAGGTATTATGATCCCAAAAACGCACTTATTCATCTGAACCAGCAGCTTGCTCCCGGCGGCTACGGCTGGGTATTTCCAAAAAAAGGCAACAAGATGAATATAGGCATAGGCGTGGAGAAGAAGAGTCTTGAATTGAGGAATGCAAAACTTAACAAGAAGGACACACTCCATATACTGATTGATGAATACGTCAAATGGAATCCCATAATAAAAAGCACGAGCATCGATGAAACCGATAGCAATGGCAAAGGCTACTGGTCTGTTACAGTGCGCAGGCAGTTCGATAGCCTTGTATATCCCGGATACTTGGGTGCCGGCGACAGCATGGCGATGCCGAACCCTATAAGCGCCGGCGGCATAGGCCCTGCTATGGTATCTGGCGTTCTTGCAGGCCAGGTTGCCGGAGAAGCAGTCGCAAAAGGCGATACAAGCCTCGATGCAATATGGGATTACAACATACGCTACAACAATGACTATGGGAACAAGACTGCAGGGCTTGAGGTGTTCCGCGTATATCTGCAGTCATTGAACAATGACCTTATAAACTACGGCATGGCGCACTTCCTGACAAAAGAGGAGGCGATAGAGATAAGCTACGGCCGTGTGCCTGAACTTACGCTCTCAAGCACGTTCAACAAACTGCTCAGCGGCATAGCCAACATAACCGCTTTCAGAAACCTTCTATTTGCTGTAGGGAAAATGAAGAAGCTAAATTCCATATACAAGGAGTATCCAAAGAGCCCGGCGCAATTTTCTGCATGGAAGGGCATGGTAACAGCGGAGATGTCAGGGGTAAAAGAGCGCTTCAAACCGAATCCAATATAATACAGATTAT
Organism: Microcaldota archaeon; assembly: GCA_021852055.1. GTDB lineage: Archaea > Micrarchaeota > Micrarchaeia > Micrarchaeales > CABMGC01 > JAJZOD01. The sequence continues at coordinate 18,934 of JAJZOD010000007.1, read as the reverse complement.
AATGAAAATGTTATTGGTCCGCCACGGAGAAACTGTGCTGAATGCAAGAGGCAGGCACCAATACCCAGATACAAAGCTTTCAAAACTTGGGATAAAACAAGCGGAACTTCTCGGTTTAAGGCTTAGCAGCGTCAGGCCAGACATAATAATCTGCAGCAGACTGCCGCGTGCAGTGCAGACTGCTAAAATAATATCAAAAGCCACAAAATCACGCATAGTTTACAGCAACATACTGTACGAATTCAAGCGACCATCGATGCTTCATGGCAAGCCGTATAACTCGCCGTTTTCTGAACGTATAAAAGCCTCGATAATCGAATCGGTATCTGATCCTGAATACCATTATTCCGATGAGGAAAACTATACTGAATTGAGGAAGCGTGCTGCAAAAGCGCTCTCACTACTGATGAGGAGAAAGGAAAAGTACGTGCTTGTTGTAACCCATGGAAACATGATAGGGATGATGCTCTCGGTAATGCTTATTGGTATGGATGTACCGATAACTCTATCTGTGTCGTTAGCGCGCAAATTCTACATATCAAATACCGGGATAACAGAGTGCGAAGTAGGCAATGATGGGAAAATATCGCTTGTTACTGTAAACGACTTTACACACCTAAAGTAAGAGCATATTTTTTATTCGCAGGGGGTGTAAGGTCAATTCTTGTCTACGAGCCAAAGCTCGTAGCATACCTCAACCCCACACACACTCCGCAAACGAATAAACATAATGGTGCACTCGGCTTCAACTTAACGATTATTAGTAAGAAGTTCTATTACGGCAATGCAACTTAATATATCAAGCGTTGATATCTTTGTATTATCCGTTATATTTAAGGAGTATCTGTGTTTTAATGATCCGCTGATTAGACTGCCTACGCTACCTTCGTTATCCGTATAAATATTTGCTATGATATTATCTTTATCATCTGCTATTGTATAATTATGCGTCATGAAATCTCCCGTAACGCTTGCTAGTACATTTCCAGAACTATCCGCTATATTTAGATTCCCTGCAACACCCAGTGCTCTTCCAAGGAAGCTGCCAAGATTCGCACTACGTTTTATTATGCTTATTATCTTGCCTGAGCTGTCTCCTTCATGAACCTCAAACTGCGGGGGCACAGCAAGTGGCTTTTCTACTATAGTACATACTGTATTTCCTGTGACAGGATTCTCAATGGATATTGCCATATGCGGTATTGCCAGTCCAATACCTGCAGTTAGTATAATGTTATTATTGCTGTCTTTGAATTGTAATGGAAGTTTATTGAAAGAAGACAGTTTTAGCTCAACTATATATGTTTTTAATGATAACGGGTCCACCATGGAATCACATTTAATTGTAGGAACCTGACAAATTATAAACCTTAAGGTCTTATAAATTTTATTTCTCTCTTCTCCCTTTTTGATATAGTGAGAGGTAACTCTCCCGTAGACGGATTTGGTCGTCTTGTTGCACAGGATAGCACTGATGTCCCTGCATACTCAAACTATGACAGAGACGCAAGAATCAGTGTAAGGACAATACCAAAGAAACAGCAACAGAACAGCAAAAAGAATACGGAGTTCTTCTTTGGATATAAAATACACACTATAGTTGAAGTCAAAACCGAACTTCTGATAACTATAACAGTGGAACAAGCTACATGTAATGCTTCGTATAATGCTTTGCTATCTTCTGTACAGTGCCGATCAGTTTCCCTTCTGTAGAGTACACCTTCGAGTTGCCAAGGTTAAAAATCCCGTTCCTGAAAAGCACCGAAGATTTTTTCATGTCAGGGCTTATCTCCCTGCCTCCGACAAGGCTGTTTGCTGCAGGCGCAACAAAAAGCAGTATATCTTTATTGTATTTTTTGTAGCGTTTTCTTGCGCCTGTCCCAGTCTTGGAAACTATCCACGCCCTTTTCTGCTTGCCGGCTATCCTAACAAGCGGATGCGCATGCGCAGTTACAAGATACCTGCACTGCATTGCCTGCTCCGAAGGCAGCGATGTGCCGTGCATAAATGCAATGCCATTGATTATTATCTCGTTTCCGATGTCGGCTTCGGCTCCTACCTTTTTTAAAACATAGTACAGATGTGAATCGTGGTTGCCTTTTGCTATGTGCACCTCAATTCCTGAAAATTGCCTGAAAAACTCCCCGAGCAGCTTATATTCCATGAAATCAGGATATGTTATGCTGTGCTTTACGTCTCCGAGGAACACTATCCTCACAGCCCTGGTTTTATTGTATGCCGATAAAATGTCTGCTCCCAGGCCCTTCTCCGCTCCTGGAACGTGGATTCCGTCTCTTACAAGAGCAGCTTCGTAGCCTATGTGGAGGTCACCAACAGCAAGAATCCTCTCCTTTTTAAAAAATATGCAGGGGGGATTTGCAACAAATGCAGTGTTCATAAATCACAAATAAGTTTAAAAGGTATATATGTTATACCATAGTATATACATACTGCTTATGCTTGCAATCAATGCTGAATGTTGGGGAGTCTATGGCGCAAGGATCACTGAAGATTGGAAAGCTTCTTGGCATAGACATCTACGTGCATTGGACGCTTCTTCTCCTGCTGCTGTTTGCACTTGTAATCTCAACCTCCGACCTTCTGCTGTTTATTGTGGTATTGCTGCTTTTCATATGCGTGCTTGTGCATGAGATGGCGCACTCTGTGGTTGCAATAAAGAACGGCATAAAGGTGCGCGAGATAGTGCTAAATATAATAGGCGGGGCGTCAATGATAGATACTACAAACATAAACCCCGAAGTTGAGTTCAGGATATCAATAGTGGGTCCTCTTACTAACATTTTCCTCGGCAGCATTTTTGGCGTCATTGTGCTTTTTACTGGTGTCAGCCAGCTTACGTTTGTCCTGCAATTCCTATTTGAGATAAATATCCTTCTTGGCGTATTCAACATACTGCCTGCATTTCCCATGGACGGCGGCAGGGTCCTGCGCAGCTGGCTGAAGGAATCGAAGAGCGATTACGATGCAACAATGGCAACCGTAAAAGTGAGCTACTGGATAACTGGAATCATCGTAGCTGCTGCACTTATATACGTAATAACAATAAATGCCTCGTTCTTCTACAAGGAGATAGATTTCTTCATATTCCTTATAATAGCTGTATTCTTGTTCGGCGGAACCCAGGCTGAGATGCAGAGCGCAACAATGAAAATGGAGACCTCTGGGTTAAAGGTAGGCAAGCTTCTGAGCAAGAGTTTTGTTGTAGTTGACAGCAGCGCAAGCATAGAGCATCTCTACAGCATAGCATTGGAGAAAAAAGAGCATATAATACTTACCAGGTTGAACGGCACATTGATGGCATTAGACCTGTTCAGGGGGCGCTCCGGGCGCGTATCCAGTATAGCAGAGCTTGCTGTTCCTGTGGCTGTGATGAAATCATCTACAAATGTATTCGATGCGCTTACAATGATAAGCGCGCTGAACTCCGGAATAGGCGCTGTTACCAGCAACGGCAAAGTGGTCGGTATAATAACAACCGCAAAGATACAGGCGTTCATATACCTGCACATGCTAAAAAGCAAAAATAGGAAGGAATATAAAAGATAAGTGAGCTATCCTATAACGACCAGTTGATGCGGATATGCTGTTCTTGAAATCGCTTACAATAGACAGGCTCAAGTCATTCAACCATGCCAGCCTTATGTTCAACCAGGGCTTTACGTGCATAGTGGGGCCGAACGGAAGCGGCAAGAGCACAATATGCGATGCACTGCTATTTGGGCTCGGAGAAAAGTCGCTCAAAAGACTTCGTGCAGAGAAGCTTGATGATCTCATAAGAAGCTCCGCAAAGGCAAAGGGAGAAAAAGTCAAAAAAGCGTATGTCAGGCTTGAGTTTACAGGAGATGCAGACATATCAGTTACGCGTTTTGTGCGCAGCGACGGCAAGAGCAAGTACGTCGTTAACGGAAAAACAATGAAAAGGCATGAGGTGCTTGACCTTCTTGCCAGGTACGGGATAAAGGCAGAGGAGACAAACACAATAGCCCAAGGAGAGATCGGCAATCTCTCGCAGCTAAATGCCGTAGATTTAAGGGAGCTTATAGATGCTGCTTCGGGCATACGTGAGTTCGAGTACAAAAAAACAGAGGCCATGCGCGAGCTTGAAAAAGTCGACCAGAAGATAAGTGAGAGCCGGGCGCTTCTCGGAGAGCGCTCAGGTTTCCTGAGTGAACTTTCTGCAGAAAAAGAGGCTGCTGAAAAGTATGTGCAGCTTAATTCAAGGATACGGTCATTGACATACAGTATACTGGTATACAAAAAAGAGGCTGCGGCAACTGCTGTAAGCAGCTTTGATAAAAGCCTTGCGGGCCTTGAAGATTCAAAGAACAGCATAATGCAGCGCCTTAATAAAATAAATGCTGCACTTGAAGAACTTAACGGCGAACGGCAAAAACTCACGAAACAGTTAAGCGAAAGCACAGAAAACATCGGCAGCGTCAATGCAGAGCTCGAATCGACTAACATAGCAATTGCAAGGCTCGAAGCGGAGATAGCAGCCATGTCCTCATCATTTTCCGAAGGCAGAAGCAAGCTCGGCTCCATCGAAACAGAGCAAGCACTTAAGCTGGCATCAATCGAGTCGAACAAAGCCAAGCTTAGCGAGCTCAAGAAGAGGCTTCCACAGATTGAGGAGGAGGCGAGGCGTGTCCAGGCAAAAGCGGAGAAGTTCGATGCGAAGCCCGAGCTGATCAAGGAGCTAGGTGCAAATGTCGACGCGCTAGAGCGCGAGCTGTCCTCTAAATCTGCAGAGTCTTCAAAGGCAGGCGCCGAGCTTTCAATAATAAAAAACATGGCAGAATCAAAGTTGACGGAGCTCAACTCCGCAAAAGAGCTGCTCCAGAAAAAATCCGACGAGGTTCTCCAGCTAGACAAAGCCTACCAGGAAGCGAATAAGCGCCGCGGAGAGATATCTGAAATGTGCAGCGGCATCTCTTCACGCATTTCCGCCATAAACTCAAGGATAAGTGCACTTGACGACAAACTTATAGAGCTGCGCGAAAAGAAGGCGTACGTGCAGCCAAGGACACAAGCGCTCTCAGACAAGCTGGGCTCAAGGTTCGGCAAAAGCAACGGCTTTCACGGCAGGGTATCAGATCTGTGCTCATACAAGCCTGAACACGCATATGCCATAGAAGCAGCTGCAGGTGCGCGCTTCGAATATTTTGTTGTGGACACTATAGACACCGCAGACATACTAATAAGCTACATGAAAGACAACAGCCTTGGGCGCGCTACATTTATACCAATACGCGAGCTTAAACAGCAATCAGATACCCGCGAGAAGTCGCTTACACACGTGCTAGACCTTGTTGATTTCGATCAGCAGTTTAACAAGGTGTTTTCTTACGTGTTCAATAACACTTATGTCGTAGGCAGCATAAATGACGCAAAACGCCATGGCGTAGGAAAGCGGCGTTACGTGACAACAGACGGCGATATAATAGAACAGGCGGGCATCGTTTCAGGAGGATCATCTGCAAAAAAACTTTCCGCTGCATCTATAAACGCACAGATTAAGGAGTCTTCAGATGAAAAAGACCGCCTTAAGATTGAGTACGAAACTGCATCAGCAGAACTCAACAAGGCAAGAAAGGAAGAGGCATATGCCGACATGGATATAAATTCCCTCAAAGGCAAACTCAACCTGTCTTCGGTAGAAGCTGCGGCGCATAAAAAAAGCATATCCGAAATAACAAAATCTCTCGCAGAGATATCCCTGAAAGAATCAGGGCTGTCCAAGCTGCTTGAAAGGATTGAGTCTGATAAATCCTCAATTGAGGATAAGCTTGAAAATGCAAAGAAGGCTCTCGACAGTGCAGTGAACGAGACTGTAGAGATGACAAAGCGCATGGCAGAGAGCGGCATATCGCAGGAGGCCATTGAGAAAGCGGAATCGGCAAGGAAGAGCCTGGAAGCATTACGGATAAATATAGCAGAGCTGAACAGGGAGAACTCGCTTCTTGAGAGTGCTGCGCATGAGCTTGCGCTTCAGATAAAAGGCACAAAATCATCGCTGAAAGACATAGAATCTGGAATGAAGAAGAAGCACTCAGAGCGGGAGCAGCTTGCAGCAAGAAGAAAGGAGGTCGAGCTGATAATATCCAAGACAAGCGGCGAGAGCAAAAAGATATTCGAACGCATCGGCAAGCTTGATTCAGAGATCGAGAAGGCCGGTGCAGAAAAGGGGAAGTTTACTGCAGAGCTCAGTTCGAATGAGAGGCAGGCAGGTGAGATAAACGTAAGGCGCGCCCAGCTTGAGACTACACTCAACGACCTTACTGCAGAGCTTGCGGCATACCGCGAGAACATCGAGCTTATAAAAGCCGATGCGCAGGCCATGGAAAAGGAGTCTGCAGCACTCAAATCAAAGGTTGCAGATCTTGGAAATGTAAACCTCAGGGCGCCGGAGCTTTATGCCGACAAGCTAAAAGGCGTGGAAGAGGCAAGATCAAAGGTAGAAACCCTTGAAACAGAGCGCCATGCAGTAATGCGGATGATAGAGGAGATAGATTCAAAGAAGCTGCAGACATTCATGAGCACGTTCAATGATGTTGTTATAAACTTCAAGAAGTTCTCAGGCTACGTGCTTTCTGGAGATTCGCAGATAAGCCTGACAAACCCGCAGGAGCCGTTTAAGAGCGGTCTCGACATAAGCGTGGTAGAGGGAAAAACAAGAAAGCATCTGCATAAATTGTCAGGAGGCGAGAAATCCCTCGCTCTTCTTGTTCTTGTATTCTCAATACACATGTGCAGGCCAGCAGCAATATATGTGTTTGACGAAGTTGATAATGCACTTGACAAAAACAATTCCAAAAAACTGTCTCTGCTAATAAAGCAGATGAGCTCAAATGCGCAGTTTATAGTTGTAAGCCACAATGACTCACTTATAACAAATGCAGACGCCGCCATAGGCGTTGTAAAAACAGGCGAAGAGTCAAAGGCTGTGGGCCTTGAAATGGCAGGGCTGAGCAACAAGAAGTGAATCAATGGCGAGAAAGCACAACAATCCCAGTTCAGAGCAAGCTAAGCCGGCAAGGCCGCCGCATGATGAAAGGCTGATTTATGCACTATACGCCGTAGTGATAGTGCTTGTAGTGCTATACATAATCCAGAACAACATTATTATCGGCATGCTGGCATTCGTGTCCATTCTGCTGACCATAATACTTGAATTCAGGAGCAGCATACGTTCCGATGGCGCCAAAAAAACGGCAAAGGATCTGATAATAGCACTTGTTGCTGTGCTTATTGTAGTCTGGGTCGTGCCTGCTGTTCTGCTTCAGAGCAGCAGCCCGATAAATGTTGTCGCAAGCTGCAGCATGCTGCCTGTACTGCATCGCGGAGATTTAGTTCTTGTCCACGGAATAAGCAACATGAGCCAGTTTCTAACTGTAAACAAAATACCTGTCATAAACGTCAGCAGGCAGGCGTTCAGCGCCATGGAAAGCAACATGAGCTCAGAATTCAACGAGCCTCTGGCATACGTAAATGAGAATAAGGGTGATATAATAGCCCCCTACATAAACAGCAGCATAAAGAGTTACAGCATAGGTTTATACAACGTAGCATGCATCGGAAGGCTGGAAGCAGCAGGAGAGTCGCAGCTTCTTGGAAGGTGCTATGTAAGCGCTGCAGAGCAATCAAGGAACCTGATAAAATACAATTATACGGCCGGCAATGTAACTGTAGGCACCTCCTCATTCAAGATACCTGAAATAAGCAGCATAACCATAGCAAACACAACAGTATATGAGAATTACAGCAATCCGATAATAATCTACAAAACCATTCCAAACGATTCATTTTATAGCGATTACGAGATAATACACCGCATCTACGCTGCGATAGACGTAAACAACAGCTATTATATGATAACAAAAGGAGACAACAACCCTGTGATAGACATACAGGCAGGCAACTACCCTGCAAGCGCAAATGATGTTGTCGGCTACATGTTCGCTGATATACCGTATCTAGGGTATCCTTCACTGATAATAAAAGGGCAGCTTGGCGCAGTGCAGCAGTGCAACCAGACTATATTGAGATGATGTATAACTTACTAGTATTCTTGATTTTGCACCCAATGCGATAGTGCCTACTGTAGGATTTACTCTCTCCACAATAACCTCTCCTTTCTTCAAGCGAGCGCCGGACGAGCGGGTTTACAATAAAAAGCGCGATAGAAATAAATGCCCGTAAATGCTTAATTCCTGCCTTTTTCGATTGCTCTGCCGTAGTGCTGTGGCTGCATATCTATTTGTGGAATCCTGGTAGTTCCGGTAAAGATGCAGCAAGGCAAAGGCTTTAAATATGTGCCATCGCAGTAATCCCCGCGACCAGAGATAAGGTGTGCGAGTTGACTAGATGTCTAAATATAAAAGCATGCGCGATAGAATAAAAGTTATGGGTACCCGTGATGGCATATTTGTTGCTGAGCTAAAGCTTCAGCTAAGGGGCAACGACACCATCACGCAAGGTAATGATGAAAGGCTGCGCCTTGGTATGGCAAAAACGCCGCATGCAGCTTACAAGCAGGCGCTAATTGTCCTTAGATACTTGGAACGCAGGCAAACGACAGCAGTGCAGGAGGATGCGCAGGCTGCCAATGCTGCCTGAATTTTGCGAATCAATATAAAACAGGATAAAATGGCTGCAGGAAAAAATCCAGAAGAAGGCAAGCTAAGACTCAACAAGCTTACCAAAGCGGAGGAGCAGGTAATAATATACAAAGGCACCGAAGCTCCTTTTACCGGAGATTATGAAAGCGAAACCCGTGATGGCATCTATGTATGCAAGAGGTGTGATGCACCTCTTTACCTTTCAAAAGACAAGTTTGATGCAAGGTGCGGCTGGCCGAGCTTCGATCAAGAGATAAAAGGAGCAGTGAAGCGTATTCCTGACAAAGACGGAATCCGCACAGAGATACAGTGCGCAAGATGCGGTGCGCATCTCGGCCACGTTTTTATAGGCGAGCATCTTACTGCGAAGAACACGCGCCACTGCGTCAACTCGATATCGCTAAAGTTCGTGCCAAAGCGGCAATAGCTGCAACGTAAGAGTTTAAGATTGTTACGGGCAAATTTTGTCATTCGATGACAATCATCAGAAAACCGCAAAGCGCACGAAAACCCTGCCGTCGAAGCCGTACGATTCTTGAACTGTTACGGTCTTTGAGTGCCGATTCATGTGATCGTCTGTGTAGGTATGGCTACGATATTCGTCAGAACACCGGCATTGCCGCCGATGCCTCGGCTGACAGAGAACCCAAAGTAGTATTCGCCTGCGGGCAAACTGATGTTTAGGTTGGCAGGATTTGGATATCCAACAGTGTAGGTGTCATTGGTAACAGTTAAATTGACGTAATTATCCGCGCTGTAGTTTGCATACTGGCCAGGAGTATAAACAACGAAGGTGCCTCCTCCAAACGTACCGGTTATGGTAGTGTTCTGGGCGAACGTAATCTCACTTAAGAAATGCGTTGTAGAGTAGCTGCTTCCTGCAGGGAACAGTATCTTCACATTGCTTGACGGCGTTTGCACATATGATTTTGTTATAGTCACATTGTATTGACCACTGTACTGACCTACGTAGTTGATATTGGCCAAGACCATATAATACGTTCCAGCCTGCACCGCAGTGGCCAAATCTATACCAAGGCCACAATATACGCACGCTTGGGATCCGCCTGGCCCTTGCAGATATGGATAGCCATTAAACAGCGTATCCTTGCCGGCCGTGAAGTTTGAGAACTGCGCAGGTGTGAGAATACCTACAAATATTGGCCCGGCTTGGCCTGGGGCAGTCCATGGCGGGTTTGTAGTAGAATAGCTTCCAGTAATAAGCGTTGTATGATTGGACTGAATCTCTCTGGATACGTACTCTCCTGTGTTCCAACCATATTTGGCGGAACCATTCTGGTTTAGGGAATATGTGGTTTGGGAAGGGAAAATGACTGGTCCACTTACAGTTGTAGCCTGAATGGATGTAACCGCCGCGGTTGTATTTGCAGTAGAAGCACTAGTTGTCACTGCAACGGAACCGCCAGTAGTGGCTGATGTAGTTGTAACATTTGTAGAGCCAGACGTGTTTGAGTGCCCTGTGTTTGATGACATGAACAGGAATGCGCCGATGACAACCACTACTACCACAAGAGTCGCGAGGACGAGTATTGTTTTCTGCATGATATCCAGTAAGAGTTTAATGTAAGAGTTTAAAATACTTACGGCAGACCAATTGAAACGAACTTCTCGAACTTCTCGAACGGATAAAATCATCTCCGACAAGATACAAGGATGAAACCACACACAGGTTCAACGGCAAGAACTTCTGGGTATGGGTCATTGCGACTACGGATTGAGTGTACTACAAGATAGAGGACAGCCGTAGTTACAAAGTTGCAAGGGAGTTAGGCAGCACGTCTTGAGTCGACGTAGTAGACGGATACGCAGGATATAACAAACTCGAATCCGATGTACAGAGGGACTGGTCCCATATGCTGAGGAGGGCGAAAGAACCGATCCACGACTTCGGCAGGGGCGAGAAGTACACAGAATACAAGAAGTGGGCAAAGAGGTTAGCAAAGCTCTTCCACGACGCAAAGGTGGCAAAGAAGAAGTCAGGACATTCCGAGGCGCTCAGGCATGAATTTGACGAGAGACTCTGGAAACTTGTGAAATCGGCTCCGAAGGAAGGCAGAAACTTCGCAAGGATAGTAAACTACATCATGAAGTTCGACGGAGAATGGTTCACGTTCCTTCAGTATAAGGACACGGAACCGACGAGTAATAGGGCAGAGAGAGCGTTGCGACCCATGGTCATAAAGAGAAGGATAAGCCAACAGAGCAGAAGCAAGGACAACATGGACAGTTATGCGATGCAGATGTCCTTGTACATGACTTCGAAGCTCCAAGGACAGGATTATTTCGAAAATCTGTCAAATATCCTCAAAAACGGTGTTCCCTCGTCACCGTACAAATCTTGAAGTGTTACCGCTGCAACAGATCCTTTTAAATACTTTCTATTCTAAATGATGTAGGTCATCCTATACATATACATTAGTATAGCGTATAGCGCACTCCAGCAAAACTGTAAAATTAACTAATATTGATTTTATGCTCAGCGTAAAAGAAGGGAAACCGATCCATGAGAACATAATACTGGCAGTTGTGCTTGTAGCTGTGCTCATGGCAGCCATAGATTCAACAATAGTGCTATTGGCGTTCCCTGCCATGGTGACGTCGCTGCACTCAAATCTTGCAACAATAATCTGGGTCATACTTATTTACATGCTTATAAGCGCAGTTGCAACAACGCAGTTCGGGAAAGTAGGCGACATATACGGGAGGAGCAGGATATTCATATTGGGCCTTGCAGTGTTCACTGCAGCATCATTCCTGTGCGCAGTAGCCCCCTCTGATGTACTCCTTGTGTTTTTCAGGGCCATACAGGGCCTTGGCGGCGCAATGGTATCGGCAACAAGCGGGGCAATAATTGCAGATACGTTCGACAGGAACAGGATAGGCCGTGCGTTCGGCTTCATCGCCATGGCCTACAACATCGGTGCAATACTCGGTATAGTGCTCGGCGGCATAATAACAACATTCATAGGATGGCAGTACATATTCTTCATAAATGTGCCGATTGGCATAGTGGCACTTATACTGGGCATAAAGTACATAGCTGACAAGCAGAAATTCGCAGCAAAGCTGGACATGCTCGGAATGGTTACCCTGGCTGTTGCGCTGTCGCTTCTGTTGTACGGTGGCATAGGAATCGCCGCAGCAGGAACAGATGTTCTCAACTCCGTTTTTGTGGTAATAGGCATTGCGCTGCTTATAGCATTCTACTTCATAGAAAAGAGGGCAGAGAGTCCTACTGTGCCGCTTGACATGTTTGAAAACAAGATATTCAAAAACTCCATATTTGCGGCCCTGTTCCAGGGCATGGGCTTTCTCGGAGTCATATTCATGCTTATAATGTACCTTCAGGGAGTTCGCGGCTTCACGCCATTTTACGCATCGCTGCTTCTTATACCGGGATACGTTGCCAGCGGAATCCTGGCGCCGTACATGGGTAAGGTATCGGACAGAAGCGGCTCAAGGATAGTCGCCACTGTAGGCATAGTCCTACAGCTGCTTGGCGTTATTGTATACCTGTTCCTTACGCCTTACACATCCATATACCTGATAATACTCGGCTCTCTGATAATGGGTATAGGCGGTTCTATGTTCTGGCCTGCAAACAGCAGTGCGGTTATGGCGCACGCAGATCAGCGCAGATTCGGGATAGCATCAGGGCTTTCAAGGCTCTTTTCAAGCATGGGAATGATGGCCAGCTTCATAATCGTTTTTGTAGTTGCTGCATTTTCAATACTACGCGCCCAGGCGTTCGAGATCTTTGTAGGCACATCAAAAATATCCGGTAGCGTAGCCGGAGCGTTTGTCGCAGGCATGCATGTGGCATTTATAGCAATGATAATAATTCTCGCATTCGCAGGTGTAATATCATTCATCAGAGGCAAGGAGGACAGGGCCAGCCATCTTAACAGAAAGATTCCAGCAAAAAGTCCTACTGAGGAGCACTATGCACTGCAGCCTCCTGAATAATATAAATATAGCACCGAATAAACCTCTACGAATTAGCAAAACTGGCGATGCAATGGCTGAAACAAGATCAATAGTACTCGGTGGCGGCTGTTTCTGGTGCACGCAGGCTATCTTTGATATGCTTAAGGGCGTCATAAAGACAACACCGGGATATGCTGGCGGACACATCGAAAATCCAACATATGCGCAGGTATGTACCGGTGATACAGGACATGCTGAAGTAATAAAGGTAATCTACGATCCAAAGGTAGTCAGCCTTGAGAAGCTGCTGGAGATATTCTTCAAGGCGCACGATCCGACTTCTGTGAACAAGCAGGGCGCAGATGTAGGGTCGCAGTACCGCTCCATAATATTGTATTCAAATGATGAAGACAGGAAAACCGTTGAGGCTTACATAAAGGAGATAGTAGGCAATTTCAAGAAGCCAATAGCAACCGAAGTCAAGAAGCTCGATGCATTCTACCCATCAGAGGACTATCATAAGGACTACTACAAGCTCAACCCTCTGCAGCCTTATTGCATATTCGTTATAAGGCCAAAAGTGGCAAAGATTAAAAAAGATTTTGCTCAAAGCATTGCAGCAAAATAGCGCCTGCAAGCTGGCCTCAGGAGTGAATGAAAGATATATCACATGCTCCAGAATGTCAAGTTTATCAGAAGCCTAGCTTCTCTTTTACGAAAATGAGCTTTATGCGGCCTGGCATGCTTTTGTTGATTATAAGTATCTGGTTAAGTGAAGTTCCTATGCCATAGTTTTTCCGCATGCGCTGCTCTTCCAAGGGTACAGTATACTCCTCTATGCGCTTAAGTGCCGAAGGCAAATCCCTGACAATCTTCTGTGTGCCCACAACAAAGACGACGTGTTCTGCAGTGTACGAATATGGCGGGATCTGGCTTCCTGAAGCTGTTGCAACAACTAATCTTCCATCCTCTGTAACAGCATGCACACTGCCTGTCACATACTGAGTAATTGCAGAGAGCTTTCTCAAACGCAGCCTCTCCTTCTCATCAGAAGCTTCGTTAATAGCCTTTCTTTGCGATCTGAATCTTCCGCTGTCATTCAACTCCTGTGTTCCACCTATCTGATCTACTGTTGTTGATGTTGCAGTGAGCATCTCTGAGCCTTCAGGTATCGACTCCAGCAGTCTGGTCAATGCCTCTTTTCCGTTCTTTGCTATAACAACCTCTATGCCTTTGCCCCTGAGCGTTTCAGCAACTTTCTCAACTGTCTTGTCATCAGCTAATTTATCCCATGCCATTCATACACCAGTTAAAACCTATTACCAACTAAAATCAATATCCCATGAAAACTATATCAAACATTAATTAAACAATAACAAACCAAATAATAAAAACAAAAAAAACAAAACCCAAAACCCGCGTCCAGCCGTTTTCAGTTGTTCTTCTTCAGTTTTTCTATCGTCTCTTCCACGCCCCTCGCCTCCTTCTCCAGTCTCTCCTTGTACTCTTCAAGGAGTTCTATTCTCTCGGCTTTTGTCAGAAAGTTCCTGAATCCATACGTTCCACAATCGCATCCCATGCTATTCACCAATAGATGTATAAGACATCCTATATATTAACGCAACATAAATATATAAATATATAGGGCATCCTATGCTATAACGGTAAAATGAACAAGGATTATGGCTGCGATATGCGTGGCATGCTGTCTTTTCAGATACTGTGGCTTTTGTCTAAGAATAGCATGCACGGCGAGGAGATAGCCGAGGAGATAGAGAAAAGGAGAGGCAAGAAGCCCAAGGCCGGAACACTGTATCCTGCACTCAGGTACCTTCATGAAAAAGGCCTTATATCGGGAGAAAAGAAGGGAAAGACAGTGGTGTACTCCCTAACTCCGAAAGGCAAGAGGTCGGTTAAAGCAGCAAAGGAGTATTTCCTGAGGTCATTCAGGGATATACTTGAGGCCTGATTGGCAGTACGCTGCCTGCCGTCAGAACTCATCCTATACCCTACGTAGCAAAGCACAAGCCTACATTTATAACACATTTTGCCATATATATTTCGTGGTAACATGATAATAGATGCGCATGCACATATGATAACTGCCGGTATGTTCAAGGGCATGGCGGGCGCGAGGCCGCGCAACGTGCCTCAGAAGATGGCCGATTCACTGCAGCATTCAGTAAGCGAGAATACGGGTGCGTGGCTTGAAGCCATGGACAGGCTGAATATAGAAAAAACAATTTTTATGTCTACAGCATCGCTTAACGATGAGTTTGCATCATTCATAAATTCGAGCGAAAGGTTTGTTGGATTTGCACGAATGAATCCAACACTGCCTGATGCCGTGGACACGCTTAAAAAAGAGATGGCAATGGGCATGAAAGGCGTAAAATTATACGCCACAAGCGGCGAGTTCAACGTAGGTGCAAGGGAGGCTTGGCCGTTTTACGAATACTGCGAAAAGAACGAGATACCTATAACTATACATTTCGGAGTCACAATAGGTCCGACTGCAGATTTGTACACTGGCAATCCGATCCATGTCTCTAGGGTGCTCAGCGAGTTCCCGGAACTAAAGGTGGCAATAGCGCATTTCGGCGCGGGTTTCTTCCGTGAGGCACTTATGCTGAAGTACAAGCGCGAAAATTTATACATAGAGAGTTCTGGGACTAACAACTGGCTGCCTCACCAGGACAACTTCCTCACGTTGAAAGATATATTCAGGAAGTCAGTAGACGTGTTCGGAATACAGCATGTGATGTTCGGCACTGACACGCGCATATTTCCAGACGGATATCGCGAGCATATACTGAAGCAGCAGCAGGAAATACTGAAGGAGCTGAACCTCAGAGAAAGCGAGACCGAAGACATAATGTATAACAACGCCAACAGGTTCCTCGGGCTGCATAAATGAAACATCACGCTGCTGTTATGGGCGACGGATACGAGAAGGGAGAAGAGAAGTTTGGCTGGCTCACTTCGGTAGGCTACCTTATAGTAACAAAGCTTGGCGCTCTTAAGGCGATATACGCTTTTGCTCTTAATGACATAATTGCAAGTGGGTCAAAGAGCATTCTTGATATCGGCACCGGGGTTGCGGAACTTCCGCTCGGACTTGGTGCCCGCAGAAATCTTGAAATTTTTGCAGTGGATCCTTCTGCAGCCATGGTAAGGATAGCAAAGTTCCGTACAAGAGGCTGCAGCAACATCAGGATTGCTCTGGGGTCCAGCCGGCACATACCCTTTAAAAGAAGATTCAGCCTGATAGTCAGCACGCTGTCTTTTCATCACTGGGCAAACAGGGATGAGGCGCTCTTGTACCTTAAGGGGTTCCTAACTAAAAACGGCGAGATACGCATATACGAATACAATAAGAGTAATCTCAAGGGTCCTGCGAGGATGGCCCGCGCACATTCCATGGACAAGGATGATTTTGAGGAACTGGCAAGAAGATCCGGCTTAAAGGTACGAGTGTATACAAACAGTGAGTTCATAAAAGCAGTTTTCAGATAGGCACTTCAGTGTAACCTTGTATGTAATAATGCCTGGCCGTGCTGTCCTGCCCTGGTAACATAAACTGCTTACTATAACACACTGATTATTTCCTCTGTGCTCCTTACCCTGCCCATGAGCTTGAATGCAGTCTCTATGCTTGTCCTGTGTGCATCTTCAGACATTGCAGACATAGCATCTTCTGCAAATATCTGCTGAAAGCCCAATTCATATGCAAAGCGCGCTGTGCTCTCCACGCCATGGTTGGTGGATATGCCGCAAAGAACTATGGTGTCTATGCCCCTTCTCCTAAGCTGAAGTTCAAGGTCAGTTCCGTAGAAAGCTCCCCACTGTTTTTTGGTGACTACTATATCCTCCTCTTTCGGACCTAACTCCGGGACTATATCAGCCCAGTCGTCAGGCATCTTGCCTGGCATGCTGAATTGAGTATCGGATATTACGTTCAGGCGATCCCTGCCTGTAGACTTCACATGAACAAGAATTACCTGCATCCCGTTCAACCTGAATGCATCTGCGAGCTTTACTGCATTATCGATTACTGTTTTCACTGAATTTGGGGCCGTGTTCCTGCCAGAGTTTGCTATGCCCTTCTGCAGATCTATTACAACAAGCGCCGTCTTCTTTTTATCCAATTTAATACCTTCCATTAAAATCACCACATTATTTAATAATGTGGTTAATATATTAAATTAATTGCTGCTTGCTGTTGATTTAATGTATATACTGGGACTCTGGGACGGTCATGATTCTGGCGCAGCCCTTATAAAAGACGATAAGATAATATACGCTGCCAATGAGGAGCGCTTCACAAAGCGCAAGCTAGAAGTGAAGTTTCCCTATAATTCGATACACGCTGCACTGAGGTTTGCCGGAATAACACCCTTCGACATAAAGGCAGTTGCATTTCCTACACTGGAATTTACTAAAACATTATCAAGAGTATTCCCTGCGCAAAAGGAGGCATACTACCAATTTAGAAGAAGAAAGATGCCAAAGCCGAGGTTCGAGCAGCTTATGCACTACCAGAAATACTTCATGACAGGCATAGGCGTTCTACCACTATGCAGTGCAATAAGCAAGAGCTCAATAAGCAACAGTCTTAGGTCAATGGGCTTTAGGGATTTTAAGCTCTATCCTGTAGACCATCACAGGGCGCATGCTGCAACTGCTGCATTCACATCCGGCATGAAGAGCGCCTTAGTGGTTACTCTTGACGGCCTTGGAGACGGGAAAAGCGGCACAGTAAGCGCATTCGAAAACAACGATCTCAGGTTGCTGAAATCAATTCCAGCACGCGATTCCATAGGCATATTCTACGAGCAGGTGACAAACATATTAGGCATGCGCGAACTGGAGGACGAGGGCAAGATAATGGCGATGGCCGATTTCTCGTACCCGTTCAAGTACTCAGAAAACAAGCTAAAAGAGTTTTTCGCTGTTGAAGGCACATCTATAAAGGCAAGGTATGGCCCTATATCGCAGTACAAGGCGCTTGGCAGACTTTCATGGTCTACTCCAAGGGAGCAGTTTGCGTATATGGCGCAGCAGGTTCTTGAGGAAACCCTGCAGAAGTACTTTGAAAACCTGTCAAAGGAGTACAGATTCGATTCTATCGCAATCTCCGGCGGCACAATGTCCAATGTCAAGGCCAACATGCGCATACGCGAGAAAGGCCTTTTCAAGAGGCATTATATATTTCCGCACATGGGCGACGGCGGCATAGCATTGGGCGCAGCCATGCAGGTAAACTACGAGCTGAACGGCATAAGCACCTACCCTTTCGATGATGCATACCTTGGCAACAGCTACAGCGATACAGAGATAGAAGAGGTTTTGAAGAAGAACAAGGCATTCGACTTTTATCCTGATAAATACAAGGCAAGGCATGCAGCAGAGCTGATAACTGATGACAACTACCTATTCTGGTTTCAGGGCCGCATGGAGTACGGGCCCAGGGCGCTTGGCAACAGGAGCATAGTGGCTAAATCCGGTTCAGATGATGTAAAGGACCGATTGAACTTATATGTTAAAAAACGTGAATGGTTCCAGCCGTTTGCGCCTTCAATGCTTGCCGATGATGCTTCAAAACTCCTTAATGGTGCAGCAGAGCGCAATAGGTTCATGACCATGGCCTACCGAGTCAAGGAAGAGCACAGGGCTCTGATGAAATCGGCCGTGCATGTAGATATGACGGCAAGGCCACAGATGGTCGGAGAAGAGAACAAGAGCTACATGGATCTTCTCAAAAATGTTAAGAGGAAGCTGGGTTATGGCGTAATACTCAACACAAGCCTGAATATACATGGCATGCCAATAGCCATGACTCCTGATGACGTAATACGTGCTGCGAAGGAAACAGGCACAAGGTACCTTTTTATGGGCAATTATTTTGTCGAGAATACAGCTGCAAGGTAAACTGGTCATACAATTATAAGATTGCTGCAGAAGGCCTATACCTCTCCGAGTGTCTGCCGCTTCAAGTCCCTACGAGATGCTTCAAAAGCAAGGCTTTTATTGTTTCACATTCCATTCTTGAACCATGCTAAAACCACCAGCATATCTAAGAAAGCAGGCACAACACCAAAAGAAACACTTAGAATCTTCTAGGGATGTTTTGACTGCAGAGAAGAAAGGCTTCGGTTTTGCTGAGAGCAGATATTCACCAAAAGCGCAGTCCGCAATGGAGTATCTGATGACTTATGGGTGGTCGATACTGGTCATTGCAGTAGTGATAGGGGCGCTGTTCGAACTCGGAGTGTTCAACAGCGGAGGCAATGCGCTGCCAAATGCGTGCATTCCACAGTCAGGTTACATATGTTCAAATCCGCAGC
>JAJZOD010000005.1 GCA_021852055.1 Microcaldota archaeon | reverse complement strand
GCTGCGGATTTGAACATATGTAACCTGACTGTGGAATGCACGCATTTGGCAGCGCATTGCCTCCGCTGTTGAACACTCCGAGTTCGAACAGCGCCCCTATCACTACTGCAATGACCAGTATCGACCATCCATAAGTCATCAGATACTCCATTGCGCTCTGTGCTTTTTGTGAATATCTGCTCTCAGCAAAACCGAAGCCTTTCTTTTCTGCAGTCAAAACATCCCTAGAAGATTCTAAGTGTTTCTTATGGCGTTGTGACTGCTTTCTTAGATGTGCTGGTGGTTTTAGCATGGTTCAAGAATTGAATGTGAAACAATAAAAACCTTGCTTTTGGAGCATCTCGGATTTTGTACTGCAATGCAACAAGTGATCTAACGATTAACGTCACGTATACATATGTTTTAAAAGTTAGGCGACATGAGTTCTGCACAAATCTAGGTACAAATCTGGTGCTGATTACAAAAGTTCGACTTTCTTTACTTCCAGCCTGTTTATGCTTGCTATCTTGTGTACCTTAGCCATTGCCTCCTTCTGCAGGTTCCCATCCATAACGTCTTTTATAAATTGTGCGCTGTCTCTGGAGCTTATGTACTCCTTTGCAAATGCTGCAAGCTCCTTCCTCAATGCCTTTCTTTTTTGGGTGGTTATGCGTCTTGTTGTTGTAACTATAAGCTTGAGTACAACATTCTTATTGTCCTTGTCCTTTGCCTTATCTATGGTGTAAATAGTGCTTGCATACCTCCTTACAAGTGAGTGCGTGTAGCTGTATGTCTGCTCAAGGTACTTAAGCTGCGTATGCGCTGAATTCCCATTGACATCAATAACCTTCAATCCGAGGACTATGAACGAGTGCGACGGGTTGTTTGTTATCCAGGACATGTTTACCTTTATCATGCGCCCCAGTGTATCCTTGTCCTCAGTTGCAGGCATCTCGCCTATTGTGTTGCTGCCTAATATCTCGGGTGCCTGTATGTTGAACCACTTCTTTGCTTTCCAGCTTTCCATTCCTTTTCCTGCAGCCATCAGATCAACCCTTTACTATGAGCGCAGCCTTTACAGGATCGTACTTCCATTCCTGCGGCAGGATACCCTCGCGCTTGTAATATTTTGTAAGCCTCCATATCTTTGATTCGACTCTTATGAGCCTGGTTTTGTTGTGCATATCCTTGTTGTTTTTTTCTATATGCTTCCGAAGGTTAACTGCTCTTTTCATAAGGTCAAGCATGTCCTGCGGGAATTCCTGAACAAAACCCTGCTCTTTCATCACAGTTACGAGGCGTTTTCCAAAAGTGTCTTTTATGTAAGGCACGCCATCAATGTCTTTTAGCTTCTGGCCTATAAAGGTTGGCCCAGAACCTTTTTTCATGTATTCCCTTATGCGCTCCTCTATCTCGCTCTTGCTTTTTTTACTTGGCGTAATCATGTCGCCTTCAGGTTTCCTTGATTTAGATTTTCCATGCTTCTTTGTGTGCATTCTTGCCATTAAACCACATACCGACTTATCTGCCTGCTAAGAGAAAGCAACGCTGACTCACTGCAAATACTCTTATATATTAATCAGGAATATTTATAAGGTTATTGTTGCCTGAGCTGCATATTCAGTGCTTCGAATTCGAAGAATCCGCCAAGCACGTCTTCCGGCACACAGTCATATGAGTACTGGTCGCGCGATCTTACGCTGTCCAGTATATCGTCTATTTCATGACCCAGCTCTTCCAGCCTATCCCAGTCATAATGCTCCGTCTTCTTGGACTTGTAAATATACGCTGCTCTACTGTCGCCTGGTATCTGTTTGTGGTAAAGCTCTGCACCTTTGCTGTATAAATAAACTACTATCGGCTTTGAGTCATTGGGCCTCTCTGCTGCATGGTATATAGCGCTTAAGCCGTCGTCGTCTTTTTTATTTATACTATCATGGTCCAATTCAACCAAATACTTTACAATTTCAAATCTGCCATGATATGAAGCTGCCATAAGCCTTGTGAACTTGTCCGTGTCTGGCTGTACGCTGCCATACCCATTCTCATTGAATAGCTTTACAGTCTCAAGTCCGAATCCATTGTTTATCAGCTTTGTGATCAGATCGCCATACTCTGCTCCGACAGGCTTCATGCCGTTCTCTATAAGAGTAGCAAATACGCTGTTGCTGATGTGATGGTTATCGCTGCTTTCTATCAAAGCCACAACCATGGGCACCATCGAGTTATCCCTCCTGCTTCTTTGTAATGAATTAGTGTCTGCTTTATCCTCGTGTATCAGTTTTACCATTAAATTCGTATCGCAGTTCTTTGCTGCTTCAAAAAGCTTAGCATCTACCAAGCGTACTATATGTTCACTGCGAAAAGCATCTCTTATGCCTTGAATATCCATGTCGTAAACTGCTCCCGCTGCGGTTTTTTGCTGCCGTACGGCCTTTTCGTGTATTATTCTCTCTGACATTGTATTACCATCATTTTAAAGCATAGCCTGCGTTACCACTGCATGCTATACTTTTGTTATATGTTATACAATCAAATATATATACCTTTCTATAAATATTGTATTTTCTACAATATAGTTCAAACGAGCCTTTCCTCATTGCACTCTAACATATCCAGCTGCCTAGTTTCCGGCTATTGTTATCTTAATACCTGTCTCTGGGATCTCCATAGCGCCTTTCCCTATGTTTATCCTCTTTATGCGTATTGCCCCCTTTATATCATCAATGCCTTTTACGTCAGCATCAATAGTAACCTCGTTTATCTCAGCATTTAGCGCCATCTTGTTATCATGCTTCCACTGCCTTATAAATGCGATAATCCTCTGCAGCCTGTCCCCTGCTTCGATATCAGCACTGTTTGCATGAATTTCATTTATAGCAGGCCATTCTGACATATGTATGGATTTTATGCCCTCTGCTGCCGCATAAACCTCCTGGTATATCTCTTCTGTTATGTACGGCATAAAAGGCGCATACATCTTAAGTATTGACAGGAAAACGCAGTTAAGCGCAAAAAGCGGCGTGCCGTCATCGTTATATACCCTATATTTTATGAATTCGAGGTAATTATCGGCAAAAGACCAGAAGAATTCGTCAATGATCCTCTTTGCTGCGCTGTAATTATACTCGCTGAAATACTCCGCTGCTTTTTTAGCTGCGATGCCAGCCTTTCCGAGTATCCATCTGTCGACAGGGTTTGACGCGGTTTTTTCATATTTTGGATACTTCTCGTTTATGCCGTTCACAAGCTTTGCCACATTCCACATCTTGTTTGCAATCCTTGCGCCTGTTGCAACATCCTTTTCCTGATACTCCAGGTCCTCGCCTAGCTTCGAGGAGCCGGCCCAGTAACGTATTGCGTCTGCGCCGAACTTATCCATGACGTCCTGCGGTCTTATTATGTTGCCTTTGGACTTGCTCATCTTTTCTCCGTGCAAAGTGACAAAGCCCGATATAACAGTATCTGACCAGGGGCTCTTTCCAAAGTGCAGATGCGATTTTAACACTGTTGTGAAAAGCCAAAATGTTATTATATCGTGGCCCTGCGGCCTGAGCGACATCGGGAACAGTTCCGCTTGCAGGTTTTTTGGCATCAGCTGCACTGCTATCTGCGGCGTCAGCGATGAGGTAAACCATGTATTGAGCGTGTCGGTCTCCGGGCTAAACTCTGAAGAGCCGCACTTCCTGCAGCTTGTTTTCGGTGTATCCTTAAGCGGATCAACAGGCAGCTGCTCTTCCTCTGCAAGGACTATCTCGCCGCATTTTTTGCAGTACCATATTGGGAACTGCACGCCGAAATATCTTTGGTTGGATATCAGCCAGTCCCACTGCAGCCCGTTTACCCAGTTCTCGTATCTCACTTTCATGTAATCCGGGTGCCATTTTATCTCGTTTCCCCATTCCAGCATGTCCTTCTTGAGGTCAAGATATCTAACAAACCACTGCTTGCTTTTTATTATCTCTATCTCAGTGCCGCAGCGCTCATGAACATTGACCATGTGCTTTATCGGCTTCTGCGATTTCAAAAGCCCCTGCGCTTTCAACTCTTCGAGTATGGCCTTCCTGGCCGATTTAATCTTCATGCCTTTGTACTTGCCTGCAAGCTCTGTCATCTCCCCTGTTTTGGATATAGCTGTCTTTATCGGAAGGTTGTGCGCCTTTTGCCACTCCATATCAGTCTGATCGCCAAAAGTGCAGCACATCACGAGTCCGGTTCCAAAATCCGGCTTTGCGCGTTCATCCTCGATTATGGTTACCCTGTCGCCGAAAAGCGGCACTGTTGCGCTCTTTCCTTTATATTTCGAATATCTGCCGTCTGATGGGTTGTAAAATACAGCAACGCACGCAGGAAGCATCTCGGGCCGGGTTGTGCCTATCACTATCTTCTCTCCGTCAACGTCAAATATTATCTCGTTAAATGTAGACTCAATCTCCTTATCCTTCAGCTCTATCTGTGCAACCCCAGTCTTGCATTCGGGGCACCACATTGAAGGAGCGTCCTTTCTATATATCCTGTCTTTTCCATATAAGTCAAGGAACGACCACTGCGATATTCTTCTTGAATGGTCATCTATTGTAGAGTAATATGCATCAAAGTCGCAGGATATCCCCAACCGTTTCCAATCCTGTACGAACTTGGGTAGCTCCTCGTCAAGGAAGCTGATGCACATCTTTATGAATTCACTTCTTGGCATGTCGCTCTCACGGACGTTTTTCCTTTTTTCAACCAGGCGGGCTGTTGGCAGTCCGTTGTCATCAGTGCCAAACGGGTAGAAGACATTGAAGCCTGCCATTCGCCTATACCTTGCTATAAAGTCCTCTTGTGAATATGAAAACGCATGGCCCATGTGCATCTCTCCAGACACAGTAGGCGGCGGGGTATCTATCGCATAGACCTTTTTTTTCGAAGAGCCGTTAAATTTATAGATTCCGGCGTCCTCCCAGAACTTGGCTATCCTCTGTTCTGTTTCTTTGTAATCATACCTATCTTTCATACTGCTGTATTTGCTATTAATTTATTTAAATCAGTGCCTCGGAGACAGGATCGGGGCATAGCCTTAGTCCACAGTTATTCCTTCAAGATCATAACACAAGCTCTTTTTACAATGTATTTTTATTAGCTCAAACTTAAGTAATAAATATCCATCCCTCCTTGAAATATCATGCAAAGGTATGCCTACCGACGCGCAGTAGCGAAGGATGTGTTGTACGGCATTGAGCAACACCTCAAGGCGCTCAACGCGCTCTCTGATATTGATGATTCGCTTGAAGTCTTCAATGTCAGTCTAAGCAGGTTTTTGAGCTATATAAATTTGTCTTATCTGGATTCGGAGTTGTCGGAAATAAAAAGGATAAACCTGCTTTTTAGCAAAATCGACAGGCAGGGGCGCAAAAAAGCCAAGCAACTTGGGCTGAAGTACAACTCCCCGCAGGCACGCATAAGAAAGCTAAATGGCAAGGATAAATATATAATAACGCTTTTAGGCGCAAGGTCAATGCAGCAGGCGCCCAAACAGGCATCAAGGGAAAGCCAGCCTGCAGTGCAGAAACAGGACATCTCAGAATTCAAGATGATGCAGAGGCCGGCACCAGCAGAAGAAAAAAGCACATTGCTAAGGCGTTCAGTAAGCACAGCAAAGAAACTGCTTTACACATGCACGTTCATGGCGGTTTCGTTCGTAGGCATATACACTGGAGAGGCCGTGTACACTGGTGTGCCTGTAGTGCCGGTTTACACGCAGCTCGGAATCGAGTTTAAAAACAACACAAATGCCTTGAATTATCAGGTAGCCGCAAAGAAACAGCAAGGGGTGTCAAATGCGGCATACGAGCTGAACGGCCGTACCGAAAACGGCGACTGGTACCAGACAGGGCTAAATTACAGGTTCGGCAAATTTACAATGTTTTACTGCATAATGAACAATAAAGACGTACTTGTAAGAAAAGGGCTTATTCCGTTCTCGGGCAATGTGGCAGAGAATGATAAGGTAAACCTGTCGCTGAGCATAAACAACGGAAAAGTGGACATGTCTGCTGAAGACATAAACACCGGCGCCGCATCAAGGGCCAGCTTTATGGGAAAAGGCAACACATTCGTAGCCAACGGCACCTCGCGGTTTACCGGCATAATGACAGAAACAGTGTCGTATCCAGGCTTTAAACCAAGCAATCTAGTCGAACAGACGTATAAGAACCTTTCAGAAAAGCCGGTCTCGTACAAGCTAGCATTTGAGGATATGGCCGTGCATTTTGTATTGGCCGGCAAGGACGTGCCGTTCAACTTCTCATTCAATCCCAGCTTTAAGGATTACTCCTCAGCAGTTAAGACTTCTGCACCTGCTGAATTTGCGCAGAATGGAACCTATATTGTCCTGAATCCAAATTTTGTAATAACAAGCGGTGCAGTAAGGTAAAATAGCAAAAGCCTGAATCAGCTTCTTGCCTTCTACTCCCCCCACATCTCGGCATGTATGGATTTTTCATCTACTCCTAAGGAAACGAGCGCATCCTTTAGCGCCTTCACGAATGCAGGCGGGCCGCATATATAGCTTGACCGTTCCCTTACGTCAGAAACGTGCCTGAGTATCATGGCAGAATCGGCATGACCCTTCTCGCCACTCCATTCGCCGCCTTCCTGCGCCCTTGTCACAGTGACAACTGTTTTTACGCCCATCCTCTGTTGCATCTCTTCCAGCTCATCCTTGTTTATGATCTCCTCCGGATACCTCACGCTGTACAGCATCCTGCAGTCTATCCCGATGTTATTCTTGTCTATCATTCTGAGCATTGACAGAAACGGCGCAATGCCAGTGCCTCCTGCCAGGAAAAGGAACTTGCTGCCGGATTTTATGTCAAATTTAAACTGGCCATACGGCGCAGACACGTAATAGACATCGCCTGCCTTTGCCGTATCAAGCTTGCTTGTAAAGCGCCCATGGATAAGCGATATCAGAAACTCGAGTTCATTGGACGGAGGGGGATTCGCTATGGAAAAGGCCCTTGATATGCTCTCTCCTGTGGCATGGTCCCTGTATTCAAGCATTGCAAACATGCCTGGCACGAAATCTATGGCTGTATTGTCCTGTGCCTTAAAAACAAAAGATGATACGAGCGGGGTTACCTTTCTAATAGTTTTAAGCACATACGGTCTTTTAATTATCAAAAATTGCACCTGTGATTCTGCAAAAACACGTCAGGCAAGCTTACGGATTCTTGATCCCTGTTATGCTTTCAACTGATTTCTCATGCTTCTCCAAGGTTTTAATTATCTCCTTAAGCTTGGGGTTTATATTATAGCCAAGGTCATAGCCGCGCTCGGTCCTTATGTGCGTAGGCTGAAGTATATTAAGCGTCATGGAAAGATTTCTCAGGGTCAGTATGAGCGTTTTCCTTGTAAAGCTCTTGCCGAGAAGGCTGTAAAGCTCTCTTGTTGTCCGCGGAGACTTGACCATCAAAAGCTTCAGAACGGCGTAATTCGGCTTGCTCAGCAGCTTCCTCATAAGCCATATTTCGTCGTCTTTTCTCTCTTTCTTTGCCATTGAATCCAATATACATTCTCAAGCAAGTTTTATAAACATGTTGCCATGACCTTTCAACCAAACAAATTGCGCAGTGCATGGAAAGGTATATTAATATTTGTATTATATAATAGTAAACATTCATATACTAAAGTAAATAAATGATACCTTGATATCTAAATTAATAAGCAAAATCCTGAGAGAAAGAGCTCCAAGTCATTATGATTCCGCCGAGATACCCCTAGGATTCAGGCTGACCGAGGCGATAAGCGGGGAGACAGCCTGCGAAATACCGGGCCGGATAAGCAAAAGAATCGTAAAGAACGGCAGTATCTACGCGCTTGTGATAGGAAACGGTCAGCCGTCCGGCAGCGCGATGCACGCTGCGGCATTTTCAAAGGCAAAGGTCATATCATCGCTGTCCTCTGCCGAAGACAAAATAAGCATCTCGCTTTTCGATGCCGCAAGGAAGATGGCGATGGACTCCCTTGCAGGCAGGGTTGCGCCATCTGAGGTTGATATGCTTGCATATCTGATAGCACACGATACTGTAGGCTACGGTCCAATAAGCATACTTCTGGAGGATGGAATTATCATAGAGGAGATAGAGGTAAGTGCGCCCAATGAGCAGATAACAGTCTATGCAAGAGACTTCGGGCGCTGCTATACTAATCTTGAGTTCACCGGCGAACAAAGCTTCAGGCAGAATATAAACCGGTTTATCTACGACAGTGAAAAAGAGCTAAGCTCAAACACACCAATAATAGATGCACAGGTTGGAAATGCAAGGGTCCACGCCCAGATACGGCCATACGCAGTAAGCGGCGGTGCAGCTTCAATAAGAATAGGCCAGGGAAGGGCTCTGGGAGCATACTCGCTGCTCAGAAATAAGACTCTCAGCCCGGATGTCCTTGCTTATTTGTGGCTGGCGATAGAGTCAAATGTAAATATAATAATATCGGGGGCTCCGGGCAGCGGCAAAACTACAATGATATACGCCCTATCGCAGTTTGTTCCAAGGCAGTGCAAGGTAATAACAATAGAAGACGACGTCAACGAGCTCAACCTCAGCGGCCCTCTCTTCAATACAGTGGCGCTTTACGGCTCCAAGTACTCCGGCATAACTGCAAAGAGCCAGGTGTTAAATGCGCTGCGCCTGCGGCCTGATAGAATAATATGCGGCGAGATACGCGGCGAAGAGGCAGCAGAGCTTTTTTCTGGTGCGAACCTCGGCACGCCGTTCATGACTACAATGCACAGCAGCGATGAAGACCTTGGCGTTATCAAAAAACTTCTAGTAAAGCCCATGTCTGTGGAATACAGGTCGCTCAGCATGCTTGACCTGTCTGTTCACATGAAGCAGACAGGGCTCAGGGAGAGGCGCATATCCTCAATAATCGAGTACAAATGGCTCAGCAGGGCTGAAACAGAGGTAGGTACCGGGGTGGGTCAGAGCGACATTGTAAAGAGCACCTGCATTGCCGGGCCAGAAGGAATCGCGCCAAACATGGCAGATGTGTCAAAAATAGTCAAAAAGCACATAGCTGCGCAGGGCCTGACTAAAAAATCATGGAAAACCGAGTTCGAGAGGAGGATCCAGATAATACGCTCCTCGTCTGAATCAGCAAAAGATGAGAAGACGTTTTCCGAATTGCTGGCAGATATGTGGTACCAATGACTTCAAAAAGTATTTTTTACACAACCATGCAGTTTATACTTCTCACGGCGCTCATCTTCTGTCTTGCCTCTTTTGCAGTGTCGCCGGCTAGCGTGCTTGGCAATGCCGAAATTCTTGCAGCTGCAGTTTCAGCATCCGCTATAATAATGCTGTCAATGATTAAGATACGCAAAAACAGGGCCGACTTTGAAAAGGAAAGTGATCTGTCTTCAGTTCTCTCGACTGCCATGTTCTACAACTCAAGCGGCATGTCGCTGCAGAAGTCTCTGGAATTTTCGATTAACGGCAAGGACGCCGATGTTGACAATGCAGTGTCATGCCTGTCAAGGAGGATACGCATGGGCATGCAGCTGGGCGATGCGTTCGGTTCTGTGGATTTCCTAAGGCGCTCAAAGCTGTATGCTGCTGCGTCTTCATACATAACTCCTGATGCCATATCCTCACTGATAAGCATGCGCGAGCTTTCGCTCGAAACGATGCTCTCGAAACTGGAGTCATCAGTGCAGAGGTACTCGACTATATGCATGTTTACGGCTGTACTCCTGCCGTCTTTTGCGCTTTTTGCATTTATTGGAAGCTCATTGCTCGGCTCCAGCACAATAAACATCGAGATGCTGTGCATAACCCTGCTGTGTGTTCTCCCTGCTGTTTACGCGCTAGGCAGCATGACAATATCAAAGGGATTGAATGGCTGATAAACTTAATCTACTGTTCGGGGTTCTTGATTTAACATCGCTTATTGCATATCTGCTGGTACGCCTGCAGCCGCTGCTTTTTATAGTTCTTGCCCTTGCGCTTGTGCATATTGCTATCATCTCTATGAGAAAAAGCCCAAAAACGGAGAGGGTTGCAGTATACGCCTCGTCACTCTCGTCAGAGTACGCCAAATCAGGAGCCATACTCCACAGTATAGAATCGGCATCATCTAAGACGGGGGTTGGCGATTTCTCGCATCTTATCCAAAGGTATATGCTGGGCGACGGGCTTCTGACACAAAGAGCTGCACCTGGCCATAACACCGAAAGCGACAGCCTCTCATCGCTCCTTGTGTTTGGGATACGCACTGGAAGATCTGTTTCTGCAGGCATGGCCGACTTCAAAAGGAGGCTTGAGAAGGAGACAGGTGTGGCAAGGATAATGCGCTCAAAGGCAGGCGCAATGCTTTCTGTGACGTATCTGGGCATCGTGCTCTTTGTACCGCTTTTCGGCGGCATAAGCGCAAACGTTCTGTCTTCGTTGTCCTCTGGAAATACCGGCGCACTGCAGGTGCAGACACTGGAAATTTCAATACTCGGGTACGTATTCCTCGCGCTTCTGATAACCTCTTATGCATACGGGCGCGCAAAAAGTTTTGCAAACAGTGCAATATCCCTCCTTCCTCTCCTTTCGGTGTCATCCTTTGTGCTCTTTTTTACTTCTGGATACTTTTCCAACTTAATATAGAATAGGTAATGAAATGAAAGAAAACAAAGCAAAATGGAAATATGGAAAGAAAGCAGTTGTGCACGCGGCAAAATTTGTAAAACCCTTTGCCATGATGGCAGCCGGCATGGCGCTCAGCGCAGTGCCATACGAAGCTAAGGCGCTGTTTGCTGTTGCAAAGGCACAGAAGGCGCAGGGATCCTTAGAGTACATAATGATGATAGCTGCCGCAAGCGTAGTCATAGTTGTTGCCCTTGCCATGATAGTAAAGCTCAGGGGCGCAGTTTCAAGCAACGTGATAATGAACGGCAATAGCATGGGCATAAGCCAGGCCATAGCTACAGAGATATCGAATCTCTCAAAAAATATATCGTGAGTGGTCTTTTGAAGGCTCAGCTCTCGCTGGAGTTTTTGATGTATCTGTCGCTTGCAGGGATAGGCATGTTTTACGTGCTTCTGCTGATAGCCGGCTACCACAGCACCGTCTCCGAAACAATATCGCAGTACAAATATTCAGAATTCATGTCGATTCTTGCGCAGGCCATGTACTCCAATTCAGGCGAGTTTGAGGCAGCTGTGCCACAGCAGCTTTGCATGCCTGGAAACTCCCTGATAACCCCAAAAAGCTCAGGATATTACCTGCCAGAAGACCTCAGGCTGTATACGGGCAGCGTCTGCCCTTCACACACAGAGGCTCTGTACATAAATCAAAGCAGCAACGGAACATGGGTGCTAAAATGAGAGCCCAGATCAGCCTTGAAGTCCTTATTACATTGGCCATATCCTTTGCTGTATTCGCCCTACTGCTTGGCGGCATGCTGCAGCTCAGGGGTGCATACTCGGCATCATCAAATCTTATCTCAGCCGATATCAGCAGTTCTTATGCCTCTGCAGCCTCTTTCCAAAACCAAAGCCTGTGTTTCTGGTACAATGTGTGATTAAATGCGATTGTTATTGATAAGCCTGGATATGCTGGTAGCGCTTCCGCTGCTCTTCGCTGCAGTTTCTCTGCTTTTCATATATGCGTATTCATCAATGCACAGCCTTGATGCCAGTGCTGAAGTATTGTCAGAAACAGAGGCAATGTACCTAAATTCTACTGCAGCGTACAACGAACTCAGCTCTATGCTTGCCCTGAACGCCTCCAATGCCAAATCTATGAGTCTTTATGCAGATCCCGGCGCATATGTATACAATGAGAATGCATCACAACGCGGATGCGCAGTAACATACGCCTGCAGGATAGTCATCATTTCTGGAAATGCGTATGTGCTTGTATTCAAATAGTGGGTCAATGAAACTAAAAGATAAAAATAAAAATCTGAAATTGCAGACAAGCCTAGAGTTCATAATAATACTTGCATGTGTGTCAGTGCTGTCTCTGTCAGCAATACTGCTTTACGGAAACCTTTTTTCAGCCTCAAGGCCTGTATTCCGCGAGATTAACAGCACAGCATTCAGCTTTGGCTCAAATGCACTCCTGCCTGTTCCTGCAGTGCAGAGGCCTGAAGTCAGCGCATATATGCCTCTGAATGCAACAACCAATTCAGACAGCATGATGCAGCTGGACGCATACGGCTGCAGCAATGGCACTGTGCAGTACAATATCTCTTCAGGCAGCATTGCGTTTACAGACTGGAACTTCTCCGTGCCGGTGCACGGCATCTCCATAACCAACGACACATTTGAACCGTTGTACTCCGGCGAGGACGGGGCTGTGCTGCACTACTCAATAAACTGCAGCGGCGGCAGTGCATCTGGTGCGCTTTCGCTTGAAACTTATGCGCCCAGCAGCCAGCCGGCCTCCGGTGGCAATCATTCATATTATGTGACATTCTATTCGAGAAATGAGAGCATACTATACCCGCTCAACGACACCAACTACATAAACAAATTTATCCAGTTCAATCACTGCACATACGCAACACTGTGGGGCAGGATACTCAGCCCGTCCAGCCAGTGCAACCATTTCTCCAATGCCTACGACTACATGCTGTTTAACTCCGGCTGCCTCGCGCCGTACTACTCATACATGCAAACTTACTGCATTGTCCCTTCCTCCTCCAATTTCAGCATAATAAACGGCAGCAGCGAAAAATTGTCCTACAAATTCAGCATTGGCATATCTACTGCTTCGGGCATGCTCAGTGCCATGTTTAATAATTCCAATTCAAGCACTGTTTATCTCGGAGGCAAGGCAATAGGAAATGCGACCATATCGAGCATATTCGAAGAGAACGCAGGGGCGCAGCAGCCCCTTGAGATAAACGGAACAGAATACAGTTTTGCAAGTTATTCAGCGTATTCGAATTTTGAGCAGGAGAGCAGCGTGCTGTTTTCAATGCTTTCTTACTATGACAACAGCGAGATAGGCGGCTCTACAAGCTCGTCAATACAGCAGTCAATCTATACCTACTCCAGAGATGCACAGTCTCTTGAGGAGTCTTCGGGCCAGCAAAGCGGGCATTGTTCGATAGCAGGCAAATACTACATATGCAAGGCACCATTCCCGTTCGTTTATTCCATTAACATAAATACCACATACAACCTTCAAAACCAGACGCTGTACTACGACGGCAGCGCAGTGACAATAAATTCACGTTGATATCATGAAAGCGCAGTTTGCCACGTTTGAAGCCCTTGCTTCTGCAGCCATAGTCCTAGTTTCTGTATCTGCAATAAGCTCTATGCTGTCCGGAGCCAATGCAAATTCTTACGAAGCCTTATACAGGATGAGGCTCGGATTCGCAGAGCATGACTTAATTGTCCAAATATACAAAAACACCTCACTTAGGAATTGCGTATACGACTACATAAACAACCACAGCTCTTGCATCCACCACTACGAGGCATTATATTCGGATCTTTACGGCATCAGCTTAAATATCTCAGCTTCTCCAGGGCAGAATGCGTCTGCCTGCTTCGCCATGCCGGCTGATTCAAGCAGCGGAAGCGGCGTCGTGTGCATAAGTGGTTAGATGTCATTTTACGGCAGTGCATTCCTGATGGTTGCTGCTATATCCGCCTATATGCTTATGTCATTCTCTTCCCAGGCAAGCGCAATCAGTGGTGCAGCAATAATCCCTTATAAGATTTACTCCTCATTAATGTTGCAGACAAGTGCAATTGCACAAGTGTCAGGGAACAGCAATCTGCTCTCCTTATCAATAGACGGGGTCAACGTGTCGGAATCTGCAGGGATAAGAATCTACAGAAGCAGCGCAGGGCTGTACTGTGTTTACCGTACCGTTTAATCGGTGTCATTGCGCAGCTTTTTAATAATTGGTGTTCTAATATCTTAAGATATAATGTCATTAGAAAGCGCCCATGGTAAAAGCTGCAGCAAACATGCACGTCTGCAAAACACCATAGAACTTATGACAACGTACTCCTGGGCTATAATAATAACAAGCATCGCCCTCGCTGCTCTTTTTGCACTCGGCATACTGAATCCACAAAGCGCAGCGGCCAGCGTGTGCATAATTAATCAGGCATTTCAGTGCTCTAAGTTGTACCTTGCAACAAATGGCATCTTAACCTTTACCTTGCTTCAGGACCAGTACCAGTTGGCAAACATCACTGCAGTAGGCTGCTCTGAAAATGCATCAAACAACCACATAACAGCATTTACTGTTGCAAACCAGATAGAAATGCCGCAGGGTACGGAGCGCAATGTTTCTGTACAGTGTTACGGTCCGTCAAGCAAGTTTTCCGGCAGCGTTGGCACAGTACTAAACGCAACTTTATATATAAATTATATAGACGATGTGGGAAGCTTTCCATATTCAATATCTGGAAAAGTATACGCAAAGATAACTTAGCAATTGCATAATGTGGTCTCATGAAAGCGCAGTTTTGGTCTTTTGACATAATGTTTGCAATAGTTATATTCATACTGTCGATGACCATACTGACGTATGTCTGGACTACACTGAGCTCGCAGTTTACTTCATCATATGGCAATGGAGTGAACCTGATGCAGTCGCAACTCCAGGAGCTTGGCACCAGTCTGCTTCTGCAAGGCAGCCCGCCGAACTGGAACTCCCTTCTAAACATAACCAATGTGACAGGCTGGGACAATATAAGTATAGGCCTTGGGAGTTCAGACAACGCGGGGCTTTCATACTCAAAGATACTGTCTTTTACGGCTATGGCAAACTACAATTACGAAGAGACAAAGGCGCCTCTTGGTGTTGGATACGACTACTACATAATAATAAACAGCACAGACTACAGGATTGTCATAGGAAGGAATCCCTTTGAAAACAATGCCTATTCAATACAAACGCTCACTGAGCCTGTGTCAATAAACGGCGCTCCAGCAAACCTCACAATAGATGTGTGGACAAACACCTCATTCGGAATAACCTGAGACAAGTCCGACGGACTGCAGAATGCGCGGATGTACAAATGCTTTGTGCAGCATACGCTAATCAAGCATTTACTGTAAACATTGAACGGGGCTATGCGCGCGCTCATACTTACTGCATGAAACACTGCAAGGCAATTGCAGGAGGATCGATCTCTCGCTCTTGTTAGTAATCTCCTGCTCTATATGGGCCCTGTTTTCCAACACTTTGCTTACAGCCTCCATGTTCTTTCCCTTTGATAGACTTGCCAATAAGTTAATTGCCAAGCCTGTCATTACGTTTTCTAGAAAAGGAATGTTGAAAACTTCGGGCAAACGGCATGATTTAGATTTAACAACCCTTCCGCTCTCTTCTGCAGATCGGCGTGGGCCTGAACGTTTGAAACCAGCGCGGGGTTAAAGTTGTTTGGCATTGTGTTACCTATAAACTTTCACCAGCTTCTTGTATTTGTGTTCCTTTTCTAAGGCTTTTGCATTTTGTTTCGCCTGCTGAGCGAGAAGCTTCTTACGTAGCTTCTCAGCTTTATCCTGAGCTACCTGTTGCTTCCACTTCTCTCTTATCTGGGATGCCCAGTCTGGCACAATTGTTCCCACTATCGAATCTGCTAAACCTGCCTTCCACAACGGAATCCTATCTTTCCTCATATTCATTCTTTTATTTTCAGTCATACTCTCACTAGTTTTCTGTGCTCGTTCTCTTGGGCATGAGATAATATTCTTTTATCCCACTTGAATTTACAAACTTCTCATGTGCCTCCTGCTATTGTGCTGAACAGGCTTCCTATAAACAAAGACACTACATAAAATATTACTAAGCCTATGATTATGAATATAGGCATATTCCTGAGGCCTTTTACTGCGCCCGCAAACGATATTGAGGATATTATGACAGAGCTCATGCCGCTTATTATGATTATGGCAACTATGGAGAATACATAATACTGGTTTGGCTGAACTGTGGGTGCGTGCGGCTTAAGAAACGAGACTGTGCCAGTACTAGAAAAGGCGTTGAGTGCCCCGGGGCCCTGCTGAAGTATATTGGACCATATGGTATCGGTTATGGATATCATCTTGTTGGTAAGGCCGTAAAGAACCGGTGCACCAACGACAGATGCGAACACTATGAATATAGTATACATAAACAACTGCCCGGAAACCTCCTTCTTTATTGTCATCTGGCCCCTCAGGTCCTTTGCAAGCTGGTTAAGAATGTCTGACATGCCTCCTCCGTAGCGCAGGGCCTCCCCCATCATTCTCACTGTTCGCTTCAACTGCATTGATCTGTACCTGGCAGCGAGATTCTGCAGCGCATTCTGCATGGTCTCTCCCGAGTATATCTGCTTGCCCATGAGCAGTATGTCGTCTCTGAAGTACAGAAATTCAGGCCTTGCGGCTCCTATAAATGCCTTGTCCAGTGCAACTCCGCTTCTTATGTTTGCTGCAGTCAGCTGCAGGAAGTCGGGAAGGAGGTCATCTACAAATGTCTTCCTTTTATCGATGATGTACTCAAGTATGGCGTAAAGCGCCACACCGTACAGCACAGCGGCGCCTATGCCTGCAAGAGCTGAATAGTAAGATGGCATACCAAGGAATATGGTGAGCCCAAACGAGACAATAACAAGAAGCAGAAGGCTGCCTATTATCGCTATCTCTATGAACCTGCTGACATTGATTTTAATTCCGGCAAGGTCCAGCTCGCTCGACACGAACCGCACAAGGTTCCTTGAAACAAGCCTTTCAAATATTATTGCCATTTGCTTCACTCCATTGAAAACGGAGGTCTTGAGCTTGATATCAGATTAAGGAATATCAGCTGAAGGCCGACTATGCCTACTATGACAAATGCGAGCGTAGACGCATTTATTGTAAACAGGCTTATAAACGTAGACATTATTGTAGCTATAGCAATGCCCATGCTGGGGAATATGACTCCGAATATCATGTAGAACATTGCAAGTGCATTGAGCCTCTGCCCATACCTTCTCAGCTCTATCACCCTCTCCTCCATTATCTCGTCCACAACGCTCTGCAGCGAGCCTATTATGTCTGCGCCGACCTTTATGCTCACGCTAGCCTGGAGCATCAGGCGCTTAAATGTCTTGCTCTGGCTTCTTGTGCTGACGTCTTCCATGGCCTGTTCTATGGGCATGCCCAGCTGTATGAGCGAAACAACCTTAGAGAACTCCTTGCTTGCAGCTCCGTATCCTGTGCTTACTGCTGTCATGGCGTTGAATAAAGGCATTCCAGACCTCATGCTTATAACAAGGTCTCTTGTTGCAAAGAGTATGTCCTTTTCTATGTCACGGCCTATCTTCTTGATTCTTGCTATCGGATACGATGCAAATTTATTGAATAGAATGTTGTAGAATGCCAGCGCCATTACTAAAGCCAAGAGCAGTGCAGGCCCGGGCCCTATGTTCAACATGTAAAGCACGTACCCCAGCACTGCTGAAATTATGGCGCTTGTGACAATGGCGTATCTGATCATTCTCCTTACAAAGTAATACGGCTCCTCTTTTATGCCTATATCGCGCAGTGCCTCCTGAAGCCCCTTCTTATTGACCACAAATTTTGTTATGTACTTGCTCCTCTTGCTAAGCGCTCCAGAAGGCGGCGCTGCAGTTTTTGCAGCTGCTTTTTGCTGCACTGCTGCAGTGACTTTGCTGCGCGCAGCCTGCTGTACCGGCTGCGCAGGTGTTTTTGCATAAGTCTGCGGCCTTGCCGCCTGTGTGGTGTTTGATGCAGCAGGCGTATTCGGTTGCTGCGTTGGAGCTGAAGGCGCACCAGTTGCAGGTTTGGCACTGCCTCCTGCACTAGGGCTATAAATCGGTTTTGATTTTATCTTAAAGAAAAGGAACTTCTTCCTTTTTGTAAAGCCTACTGGCTCTTGCTTGGCACTGCCATTGCTGCTGTTTGCAGCTGTTTGCTGGTTATCCAATCAAACCACAATACTAAAACCACCAATTAATATTTAAATGTGGTTGGTTTTCGGTTTTGCTGCAATTCTCTATGAAAAAAATTCCTGCTCGCTTAAAAGCCTCACTCCATCAACTGCAATGTGCATGTATGTATTCATATTGTCGGTTATTACTACGACTGTAGCGTACTCCTTCCTGCGGCGTTCAAGCATTGCAATCAGGTCAGTCCTTGACTTGCTACCTGTCTCGTACTCGTACGCAACCATACTTGCATCTATGTGCGCCACTACATCCGGTCCATTGGGCCCGTTGTAGATTCTGCATCTTACGCCTTTTTCAGCAAGCCTTCTGCTTATGATCGCTACCATGATGTCATGCCTGGCGCTGTTGTGCGGTTTTGCAATGTACCATGTGCCGTCATAGCTTCCGCACCCTTCTGCTGCATAAGCGCTTATTGCCCCACTTTCAAGCATCTCGGCAATTCGTGACTGCGCCTCATTGTAATACATGCCGCGTGAGTACAGCTTCCTGAGGAGCTCACCCCTGCGTATTGCACTCCTGCACAGTTCCGATATCCTGTACTCTAAACTGTCGCTGTCCCTTTCGATTGCAGGAAATTTCACTATAACAGGCTCTTTCCTGCTGTGCAATAACATCACAGCGCTGTGCCTTCTCAGGGAGCGCAGCGCCTTCTTCACCTCTATGAATCTATGGCCTTCATTGCCGCCAGAGATAAAATTTGACACGTAGTTGAGCTCCTCCGGCTCTCTCTGGTAAAATGAGACAAATACTGCAGAATTGACGCGCACGTCGCGTGAAAGACCCTTTACGCTCTGCGCAACCGCTATCATTCCAACGCCATACTTTCTTCCTTCAGAAACCAAACGGCTTACTACGGTGCTTTCGCCCAGCTTTGCTGCCTCCTCTATAACCACGAAGAATATTCCCTTGTTGTTTTTTCTCTTCTCAAGCATTGCAGAATAAATCTTGCGCAGGAACCCTTCCATAAATATGGACTGCGATTCATCTGTGTGAAGTTCTGACATGGCAAAGATGCTGTTACCCGAGAGCACGCTGCCAATGTCTATGCTGTCCCTCACTGCGCTGCTGTATATCATATCCAGCCTGTCCTGGAGCGTTTTCAGCGCTGCTGCTTCTTTTGCATCGGCATTCCTGCGGAATATTGCAATGACCTTTGCCAGTGCTGCAGTTGAAGGTGTGCCCAATTTATCGGATGCGCTGTACATATATTTTATACATTTGTTAAGCACAGATGCCTGGTACTGCCCAAGCCTGAAGTGCCTTGTAAGCATATTGACTAATTCAGAGGTCTTCTCCCTAGGGCTTAAGCCGTCAAGCTCGAATATATTTATGCCGCTATGCGCGCAGTTGTAAACTGCTGCATTAAGCCTCTTCGCCAGGCCTATGTATTCGTCAGCAGAATCGAGTACTGCAAAGTGCGCGCCTTGTTCTGCCAATCTGCTTATCAGCGCCATGCATGCATTTGATTTGCCTGAGCCGCTCTCTCCGACTATGGCTATATGCGGATTAATCTCCCTTTCAAATACCAGCTTTCCGGGCATCAGGCGCCTCCTCCACTGCCACTCTTGCTCTCCGCCATGAATGCCTCTTCTATGAAGCTCTTTTATTATAACAATAAACCCCCTTCTTCCAGACCTGTTCCAAAGGAATTTTGTCCGAACAATTGTTTTTTCAATTTTTTCAAGTAATTTTTCAAAGCCTACGCTAACCATAAAATCACCAAACCAATAAACAACAAGAGCCACTGGCGCTAGCCCATGAGCCTTCTCACAAGCATTATCTCATCAGCAGCTTCCTTATCGCTGCTCACCGGTGTTTCTGTTATTACCGGTATTCCTGAAGTCTTTTTGTATGAAAAGAATTTAGAAAACCCCTCTGTGCCTATAAACCCCTCTCCAATCTGCGCGTGCCTGTCCTTGCCTGAGCCAAGTCCGTACTGCGCATCATTCAAATGCAGTGCTTTGACGTTCCTGAATCCTATGGCTCTGTCTATCGCTTCAAGTGTACTTCTGTCCCTTATATCATACCCTGCTGCAAATAAGTGGCATGTATCCAAGCAGATACCTACCCTTTCAGATCCAATTCCATCATAAATCTCTTTCACGTCCTCTATGTCGGCTCCTACGCTGTTTGCCTGGCGCGCCTGGTCTTCAAGCAAAACGCATACGCTGTCTGATGCGTCAAGTGCAGTCCCTATTGCTGTTATTACGTTGTGTATGCCTGCCTCCTTGCCTTTTCCAAGGTGGCTGCCAAGGTGCACTATTACGTAATCTGCAGCTATGCTGTCGCACAAAACCGATATGCTTTCAAGCGTATCAACAGACTTTTTGTAAATGTCTGCATTAGGAGATGCAAGGTTTGGAAGGTATGGCATGTGGACAAATACCGGCCATACTCCTGAAACTTTCTGTTCCTTCTTGAAAGCACTTGCGTCATCTTTGCTTATCCCTGCCACACGCCACATCTGCGGGCTACTTAGGAATATCTGCATTGTGTTGCAGCCTATTTCTGTAGCATTCGACAGCGAGTTGCATATGCCTCCTGCAGAAGAGACGTGTCTTCCTACCCTTGCCTGTGCGTTTTGCATCAAACATCATCCTCAGGCATTTTTGCAGATGAAGAACGCCTGCCTTAATATCTCCATCTCCTCATTTGACAAACCCTCATTTTTCATAAACTTCCTGTCTTCAATCACAAATTCAAGCGCGTCTATGCGCTCTGCGTCTGCCTTCGCTGTTTCGGCTATTATCTTTTTGGGGTCCTCGAGACTTGCGGCACTCCCCACATCAAGCACCCACCTGTCGAATACTTTTGCGTATTTCATTGAAAGATGGATTTCAGTAAGCGAAAGGAGAAACTTCCTAAGTTCAATTACCCTCTCTATAACTGCCGGATCCTTCTCCTCCCCTCTGTCTGCTCTGTCTATATATTTTCCATACCTTTCCCGTATCTCGTTCTCCTGGGCAAGCAGGTTGTTTATGACGAAAATGTCCCTGTCAATGTCGTTGTCCTTCCCCTCTATCTTTATTGTGCTCCCTGTAATGTCTATCCTTTTTGCGTCTGCCTCCCTGTGAAGTGCGTCAATAGCCTCGAGTACAAGCTCGTTTTTCGATTTTACAAGTATCTCCTGGCACAGCATCCATGGCGGCATATCCTCCCGTTTATCCATCATGCTACTACCCAAAAAGCCCTCAGTTCATTCTTAGACCTATTATAATTATTGCTCTCAATATAAAACAATATGCCTAGGTGTTTTTCTGGAATATTCAGGTCTGTACATAAAGACTTCAGATAAAGTGTACGTTCCATCAGAAGATTCAGAGCTTGCTGTGCATCTACTGCGAGTCTATCTTGGCAAAACAGGAAAAACCGGGCTCTCCATCCTTGATATGGGCACAGGCACCGGAATTCTGGGCATGTGCGCGGCTATGGACAGGAACGCAGATAACGTGCTCTTTGCAGACATTGACGATGCTGCGCTGGCGCTTGCAAGATCCAATGTCATGTCAAACAGGAACGTGCTCCGCGCCAAGTGCGCTTTTATTAAAACGGATATGTTCTCAAAAATACCATCAAAAAAACTGTTTGACTTGATAATGTTCAACCCGCCATACCTGCCTTCAGAAGGCGAACGCAGCGCGCTTCAAAACACATGGGATGGCGGCCCAACAGGCATTGAAGTGTCAGCCGAGTTTATGCGCCAATCTGTGCTGCACCTAAATAAAGACGGGGCTTTGCTGCTGGTGGCAAGCTCATTCTCCGATACCGATAGGCTTTTCAGGATTGCCGAAGCCTGCGGATTCATGCCTTTCCTTAAACAGTCAGTGCACATCTTTTTCGAAGACATAACTGCAGCGTTATTCAAAAAGCTGTAAATACCTGTAGCTTCAAATACACTTCATGGCTGTCAGAGAGTTATTTCTGGAAGAGGCGCTCAATTTCACAGCGAGCAAGAGTTCAAAGCTCGTATGGATAGGATCGGAACCTGTCGACTACATCTGTGAACTTCTCCAGCTTGAGCCTGGATCAATGGAACAGGCTCAGCCTGCAGTTGCGCTGGGAATGAGCAAAAAAGACGCAGAGCATTACAAAAACTGTATATTTGTCTGTTATCACGGTGTTTCATCTAAGTATCTTGCACAGATGCTAAAGGAAAAGTATGATATAGACGCAGGCAGCCTGAAAGGGGGCGTGACTGCAATACTTGGAGAGATATTCTAATTATCCTGGCTGTGCGCCTGTGCTGTTTTTGTATCGCTCCTTATCCTCATTTAGCTTATCCATGGCCGTCCTTAATATCCTCTCTTTCATGTGCAGGATTTTGCTACGGCCTGCGGCATCTCTTGGACTTTGTCTTTCGTCAGATGTCGGTTCAGTGCTGCAAAATCCCCATGAGAACCCAACTTTAATCTCTGTTATCCTGTTGCATCCATCGCTGTATTTGACAATTGGCTTCTCATTCATGTTCAGCCTGCTTAAAATCCCCTCGAGCCTTTTTATAAAGTTTTCTACTGCTTTTTCATCAGAATTGTCAATGATCACTGCAAATTCATCAGCGCCTCCGTTGAGTCTGTAAAAATGCTCATTTTTTCTGATGGTTTTGCCTATTGCATCTGCGAGCCTTTTTATGGCGACATCGCCGAAATTGCGCCCCATGGTGTCGTTCAGCGCCTTGACTCCGCGACCGTCAATTATTAATATGCCTGATTCCCGTGAGCTGTCTCTGAGTCGATCTGCGATAGCTGTTTCAAAATCAGCATCAAATTTCGCCTGACTTCCTGCCCCGGTAAATGCGTCTGCCAAAACCTTAGATTTTAACTTCTCCTTTTCCTCCTGCAGTCTCTTGATAGTCTTGTCCTGCTTGTCTATAACCCTGCGGTGCCTTCCTATCATGTTCTCTAGTTTGGCATTTTTTCTTTGTGCATCTTTAAGGGCATTAAAGAGTTCATTATAAGTCACGCCTTTGCGTAAGGCTCCTTTCAGCTCCTCCTGCATTACAAGCCGTGTAAATTGAGCTCCACTGAGCCTTCCGAAATCGCCAATGCCGTTGTTTATAGTTCCTACTGTTTTACTCATAAAAATCCTGCCCTATATTTATAAAATATTTTGAGTGTTCACGTATATATTGCTTATGGAAACCGGAAAAATAATGCAAGCAGTAAATGCCCGGCGTAGGCATGCGAATGTACATTCCCATACACTGCTTATTAATGGACGGAAGGAGTGCAGGGAAAGGGGCAGTAAGCCCACTTTCGATGCTACGTCTATCTCTGTACTGACTACGCCGCTGCTGTCGATAATGTTCCTCAGCTCCATTTTCTGTTCGGCGTACTCCTCGCGTAGGTGCAGCCTGCACAGGCTCATGAGCCGTCCGTAGTTCCCTACGAGTCCTACCGAGTCCTTCACAGTGTTGTGTTCAGGCATGGATTCGCACATCTCCCTCAGGAACCCATATGCTCCGTTCCACAGGTTGGTATACGATCCTATGCTTACGCCGTAGTTTTTTGACTCACGCCTGAACTCCTTATTCACTGCTCTCTTTAGGCCTCTCATGATGCTGTCCTCTGCACTCTTTCTCCTTCCATCCATTTCACCCAGCCTCGCCGTTTTGTATAGCGTTGGCACGCATTTCTGTGATTCTATTTTATCAGGAAAGGTATTTATACATTTGTTTACTTTGATATAATTTATATACTTAAGGTAAAGTTTATATACTTTAACATCCAATCCATAAAGTCGGAGAAATTCGGCCACCCAGAACGGGGGCGGCGTGTGCTGCCCCTGCCTCGTTTATGCTGCACAGTATTGTGCATTTTACAGCAATGATTCTGAAAAGCCTTAGACGAAATTTTGTACTACTCCAGAATACTGGAGTGAGCTTGGGCATGCCTGATTGCGATTTGTCTGGCATAGCTAGGCTGATTTCTTCGTGCGACAATTCCAAAAGCGCAGGAGCCGTAAATCAGAGCGAAGTAGTGAATATTAAAACATGCTAATAAAACCGGTTGCCGCAACAGCCTTAGCTCTGAGCCTTGCCTTCTGCAATGGATTTGCTGAGACTATTAGTGCTGCGCCTCCTGCGGTTCCGGACCAATTTATGATAGGCAGGCAGAAGTATCTAATATAGTTAAAGCTAACTGGACCCGTGGGTCGATAAAAGAAGCAGGAAATAATCCAAATGCGCTTGCTTCATATGATGGAAAAGGGCATGGATCTCCTAATTTTACTGAAGGAACGCCTTCCTTCTTTAGAGTAAAAGGATCTGATGGACTATATTATGTAAATGTAATGCCTATATCAACTGTAAATGAACTTGAAAAGTTTTATAATGCATTGA
>JAJZOD010000012.1:3930-73470 GCA_021852055.1 Microcaldota archaeon | reverse complement strand
AAGTCCCCTTTCTTCATTTCTCTCATTATCCATCGAACTTGGCCTAGATTTAGTGTCCTCATAGTGGTCTCTTCGTCGTATACGAATTTATCGTTTACCGAGAGAACCTTATTTCGGGATAATACAGGACTTAAACGGAATTTCAGAA
Organism: Microcaldota archaeon; assembly: GCA_021852055.1. GTDB lineage: Archaea > Micrarchaeota > Micrarchaeia > Micrarchaeales > CABMGC01 > JAJZOD01. The sequence goes on along the minus strand of JAJZOD010000012.1, from coordinate 73,322 downwards.
GCCCCGAGAGGGAATTGGACCCTCGACCTCTTGTTTTCCCGTTTATTTTTGATAAAACTTTTCTTAAAAGTTTTTACGAGACAAGCGCTCTACCACTGAGCTACCGGGGCAGCTAGTATTTTAGTTTATCCTCAAAATATTTAATTCAGATAGGCACATGCAGTGTATGTTCTTGGGCAGGCATAAGGATAAGAATGCAGCATGCGGCACTTTTTGGCTGTTACTGGCGCGCTGCTTCAAGGATAACCGAGGCAGCAATTGATTTTTTATCCAGGTATGCAGGATATATATAAACATCTTCTACCCTGCCACTTCCCAGCATCATTGGTATCTCGATAGACATGCCAAGAGGGACATAGGAGAGATTTGAGCATTGAACTACACCGCCGCCTCTTATGGTTTGATAGAATTCTGTGACGCCACCAGAGCTTACCGTCTTTCGCCATACAGGCAGTCCAGGTATATTTTCAGTATAAGTTGTGAATATCTGTGCCCATTTAATTCCTACCATTGTAGACGTTTTTACCAACTGTATCTCAAGATCTTTTGTTTTGAGGGGCTTCCCTACGCTTATCTTCTTGTCATTGAGAAAGCCATTTACACACTGCGATGGCATGTGGTCTGAAACCTCGAATGACGCGTTTTGCGACATCCTTGATACAGAAACGCCGCTTATGCTTATGCTTTTGTGATTGAGGCTTGCCGGATTGTATTTCACCCCGTTTATTGCAACATAATCAGAGCCTGCCTTGTTTGTAATCCCGCCGAAATATGTTGAGCCAAACTGGGAAAGATGCATATGGAATGCTGCCGGAGCCTTGAGCAGCTTATTTTTACAGTCAAAATATGCTATAGGCGATTCTACTATCCACTCTGCAGTGCTTATTTTTTGGTTGAACTTGACTTTTTCTGACACCTCTTTGCCAGTTGTGCTGTCCTTGATCTTTATATTCCATAAACCATCTGATACTTTCTTTATATCGCAGCTTATTATATCGTTTGGTTTTACTGAAATGCCCTTTAAAATGACTTCAGGATCGTACTTCGACGGAAAGAGAAGTTCATACCATGCATAGTAGCCGGTTCTATCGCTGAACCCTGTGCCAGCCTGTATCAGTCCGTCGTTTTTCAGGTAGCCGCCAAGACCTATCCACTGCTCGACATTACCGAGCGGGTCGTACTGATTGGCTACTGCAACGGCCCATGTGCCTTTTATCTCTGTTATATTTCCCTTTGCCTTTTCTTTTGAGAAAGGGAAAGTTACATATCCGGACCAGTTGTTGCTCTTCAGATCCGGGACCGTATAACTAGCAGCCGATTTGTGCAGCGTAGATTCGTTGGAGGCAACAACAGACGTTTCGTTTGTAGGTGCGCTGAAAGTGCAACCGGATATTGATAATGCAGCAGCAGTTCCCAGCGCAGCGCCCGCCAAGGCCGAAGCCCAGGGCCTGAGAAGGTATGAGAGGTGTGAAGTTAGATTGTCTGTATGTTTCTTTTGTTTTTGGTTTTTCATAGGCTCCAACCCGTTAAAGTATAAACAATATAGTATACACGCCACGTCCAGATATTTATACTTATCATATGCATGATTTTCAGGTAATTCTGTGAATATCGGCTTGCAGACCTATAAAATGCAGTTGGCTGATTCGTTGCACACTTCACGTGTGTTGAAGGGGCAGTATGAAGGAGATACCATGCGTGTGGTGCAGGAGTAGGGCATTGAAGGGTTTGCAGGCTTTTCATAAGATTTATAATTGAGTTAGTTGCAAATAATGATATTAATAGTTGTTGTTAGCTTTGTGGTTTTATGATATCCGGGATAATTGGTTACGCTGATGGGACTGATCAGGACAGCAGCATGGAAAGCCCTGTACAACAGGACAGCATAAATGCAGCTCCTGGAAATCCTGTACAACAAGGCAATGCAGGCGCAGCTGCTGGAAAAACAGGGATAAAGATACCGAAGATGGCAATGATCGGAGTAGTCATCGTGATAGTGGCAATCATAGCAGCAATAGGCGTGATAATGCTGTACAAGCCAGGGCCGGCAAGCACAACTACAACAACATCAGTTACCACAATAAAAGGATCAAATTCCACAACAACGGTAACGCTCACGCATTATCAGATAAATTCGTGCACAACCATAGATGCTCCGGGAGTGTACAACGTGACTTCAGACATAACGGCATCGAGCGAGGCAGGGCCTTGCATAAGCATATTGGCAGATGACGTTGTTCTACAGGGTTCGGGAAGCAAAATAACCGGCATTGGACCGTTCACTGAGAGGCAATCCCCATCGTATGGGATTTATGTATCGTCCAAATCAGGAGTATCGATAAATGGCGTATCGGTATCCAAGTTCTCTTATGGAATATACTTTTATAATGTCACCAACTCACAGATATCAAATACAAAAACGCTCAATTCGACAATATCTGGGGTTTATCTTAACGAATCATCGCACGACACTGTAAACAACGCCACAGTCTACAGCGCAGAGAGCAGTAGCGGCGGCCTGTTTATGTATAGCGGCGGAAACAACACAGTAACAAACAGCAGCATAATGTACAATGCTTATTACGGCCTTTACCTGAACTCCTCAGGCAACAGATTTTACAGCGATACATTTGCAGACAATCCGGCAGACCTCATGTGCGGCAGTACAGCCAATGACAGGAACACCAACATATTCGGCAGATCAAGCTGCCAGGTAAACGATTACTGCAATTTTGCAGCATGCAAAACAAGCAACATACCTTATAACATAAACAACACCTCGCTGCAGAATACCGTTACTGGCTGCGGCGCTATAGACAATCCTGGCGTATTCAGGATTTTCGGAAACATAAGCCTCAATAGTTATGTAAACTCGTCCAACCCCTTATCATCCAAAAGCACATGCATAACTATAAACTCGCCTGACGTCAAACTGGACTGCATGAACAGCACAATATCGAATGCTTATTATGGAGTTGTTGTAGCAGGGCTTTACAACACGAGCGTGGACAACTGCGCATTCAGGAACGACACATATGGGCTATATGAGAAGGGCACCATAGGCACAGTATTAAACAACATAAAACCTTCGGAGGACACGTACGGTGTATATCTTGAAAACACCACAGGCAGCATAATTTCTAATGTAACAGGCACCGGGGATGTGTTCGGCGTTTATATGAATGCAGCTACGGGCACAAGCCTTTACGGCATAAAGATGCATGGCAATACATACGGAATATACGTTAACGGTCAACAAGGCAACGAATATTACAGTGGGACCCTGGCAAACAACTCCAAGGGCGACCTTTATTGCTCTGCAACTGCATACAACTCAACACAGAACATCTACCACCCGCTGGAATGTGGCTCTACAGACTGCGGATGGGCAGGATCTTGTACTACTGTGCTTCCTGTGCCTTTGCCTGTGACGCCACTGTATTCATGCGGCGCCATAACTTCACCAGGAAACTATGAACTAAAGACTGGCCTGCTTTCTGGGTCGCAAACGTGCATAGACGTGAAGGCTGACAACGTCACCCTTGAGTGCAATGGCAACATTGTTGAAGGCTCAGGATCAGGCTCTGGGTTCTTTGTACAGCATGAATCAAATGTTAGCTTTTTAGGCTGTAAGGTGACTAACTTTAAATACGCATTTAACGTTACCGACTCCAGATATGTAAAAATAAGCAACGCTACTGCAAACAAGGTTGATTATGGAGTATATATGTTTAACAACTCTTACAGCACTGTTTCGATGGCGAACATATCAGTTTTCAACAGGGGGGCATTTGTGTTTTACGGGCTTAACAACAGCATAATTGAAAACAACAGCGCAAGTCAGAGCAACATCAATGCAGTGCCGTTCTCATTCTCCAATGCATTTACAGACATAATATCAGGAAACAAAGGTTATGAGAATGGTGGCTATGCATTCAAATTCACAGGCTCTAAGAACAATAGCATAATGAACAACTCCGAGAAGGGAAGCGGAAGCGTAGGCTATTACTGCGACGCTTACAGCTCTGGACTTTACTCGCAGCGCAATGGCGTGAATTACGGCGTGGGCAAGTCAGGCTGCATGTGGATGATAGAGCTTAATCCGGAGTCTGTGCAGAGCTGCAGTGCCATCCTTTCCTCAAGCACGGTAGACCTGACGCAGGACATGCTTTACACTTATGGGGGCACATGCTTCAGCGTTATAAACCAAAACAACCAGAGCGCAAACAACACATTGATAAACTGCAACGGCCACACAGTCATGGCAACCAAGGGCGGAACGTTCCTGAATATAAGTGGAGCCTACGGAACTGAGCTTGAGAACTGCTACCTCAAGAACTTCACAACAGATGTAAGAAGCAACGGACAGGATACGGTAATCATAAACAACACTATGGCAAACTCCAAAACAGCAGTGAGCATTTCAAATTCGAAGTACGGCAGCATAAGAAACAACTTCATAACAAACTCGTCGTATGGTGTAAGCCTTGAGAACGACGGATATGGCAACGTAGACAATAATACAATTACAAAGACCAACATAAGCATGGAATTTAGCGGCATATTCGGCGAAAACATAGATGGAAACATGGCAAACTTCGGGAATATAGGCGTGTACCTTCTCAACTCCACTGAAAACTTTTTCGAAAACAACATACTACTCAACCAGACCAACAGCGGCCTGATATGCAATGGAGGCTCTGGAAATTCAAGCACGCTGAACAAGGATTATGGCGGGAACGTATGTTCAGACAACATAGCATGCAGCTGGATGACTTCGTCTCCGCTTTGCAGGAGTACATGAAGGTTTTTATTTATGCCAGACATTACAGTACAGGATGTGACAAATGCGCTGAAGAATACAGTTGATCCGGAGATAGGATTGAACATAGTTGATCTTGGGCTTATTTACAACATAAGCATAAACGACAGCAAGGATATAGACCTGAAGATAACAATGACAAGCCCTATGTGCCCAGTTACCAGCATAATTCTTGCAGACGTGCAGCTCAGGCTCGAGAAGCTGGATGGCGTCGGAAAGGTAAATGTAGACCTTGTCTGGGATCCGGCATGGACTCCGGAGATGATAACTGAGGAAGCCCGACTGGGTCTTCAATAAAGCCAGTTTTAGAGAATGTGTAAAAGAACCGGAGGTGCTTGTGCCGCATAAGCCTGCCCTGCCGTTGTTCTGCGGTATTGTTTGCTATAAAGATAATGTAAGTCCCGCCACTTACTGATGTTCTGCCTTTTGAAAATTGTCCCGATAAGTCAGACCACTATCTCCAGCCCAAAGCACTGCAATGGCAATAATAAGGACTGCTACTGCAACTGCCAATGTTGCAGCATGCTATGGCTTTACTGTTTTCACCCGCGCAGTCAATAAAGTATGGCCTGGTCCGCGCGCTTGTAATCAAGTATCTCGTTCTTCTTGAACCATATTTTTATCTCACGTTCTGCAGCTTCTTTGCTCTCGGATACGTGGACAACATTGCGAAGCGGCCTGGTGCCCAGGTCGGCTGATTCATAAGAGTCGCATCCGAAGGCGCCGCGTATGCTTGATGCATCGGCTTTTCTCGGCTCTGTGGCGCCTGCAAGCTTTCTTGCAACCTCGTTAGCAGCGTTGCCCTCTATTACAATGGCGACTATAGGTTCATCGGATATTGAGCTCATTAGCAGCTTGCGCACCCTATTGCCTATCTCCATGGCCGTTTCCTTTACCTTTATGCCTTTTTCAATGTTAGACTTTATGTTCTTCTCGCCTACGCTCTTGAGCCACGCATCATCTGCCGCATAGTGCTCGCCAGTGAGCTCTGCCGTTGGCTTGAGCATCTTTATCGCAACGACCTTCAGCCCTGCTTCCTCAAATTTTGTGATTACTCGGCCTATCAGTGCGCGTTTGACTCCGTCAGGTTTTACCAATACAAGTGCTTTTTCTGGCATAATTATCACACTAACCTACTGATTTATATGCTATTTTGGCGTAGATACTTATATATTGCTTGGTTTTCTGTGAGCTTATGATTCGTCAGCCTATAATAGTAGTAATGGGACATGTAGACCATGGAAAGACTACGCTGCTTGACCGCATAAGGAGCACTACAATGACAGCCAAGGAAGCCGGGGGCATAACCCAGCATATAGGCGCAAGCGAGGTGCCGCTTGACGTCATCAAAAAGACATGTGGTGCTCTTCTTCAGAAATTCAACATAAAGATAACAATACCTGGCCTTCTGTTCATAGATACGCCCGGGCACGAGGCATTTACCAACCTAAGAAAGAGGGGAGGCAGCGTCGCCGACCTGGCAATACTTGTTGTAGACGTGACAAAAAACTTCGAACCACAGACCCTCGAAGCAATTGAGATACTTAAGGAGTACAAGACCCCGTTTATAGTGGCTGCAAATAAGATAGACGTCATAACAGGCTGGCACCAGACCGGGCTTTCGAGCTTTACCGATGCAATATCAAAACAGGGCATTAATGTGACTGAGGACCTTGAAGCGCGTGTTTACAAGCTTGTCGGAGCCCTCAGCGAGGTTGGCTTCAACGCAGAGCGTTTTGACAGGGTAAGGGATTTCAAAAAAGAGATACTTATATGCCCTTTGAGCGCGAAGACCGGCGAAGGCATAGCCGAACTGCTCGTATACGCTACAGGGCTTTCACAGCGCTTTCTTGAGGACAGGCTTGAGATAGAAGTCAATGGAGCAGGTGTAGGAGGCATAATAGAGCGCAAGGAGGAGAAAGGCTTAGGGACTACAGTTGATGTTATATTATACAACGGATCTCTGAAAGTCAATGACACTATTGCATTCGCCACGCCTGCAGGGATCTCTACATCAAAAATAAAGGCCCTTCTGAAACCCAAGGCACTGCAGGAACTGCGTGAGTCGTCAAGCAAGTTTTACTATGTAGACAGCGTCAGCGCTGCGGCTGGCATAAAGATCAGCGGAAGCGGCCTTGAGGACGCGCTGCCTGGCTCCTTGGCAATCTCAACTGATTTTCCTAACTACGAAAATGAGATAAAGGCAGAGATGCAAGAGGTCTTCAATGTGGATAAGTCAGGAGTGATACTTAAATCTGACAGCATAGGAGGCATAGAGGCGCTGTCTAAGCTGCTGAATAGCGCTGGAGTAAGCATAAGCAAGAAAGGGATAGGCAGGGTTACAAAACGCGATGTCCTTGACGCATTTTCAATACGCAGCAGCGATCCCGAAAGTGCAGTCGTAATAGCATTCAACGTGCCTGTTGACGAGGAAGCAGAACAGGAGTCTTATGCCACAGGTATAAACATAATAAAAGGCAACGTAATATACGGCATAGTTGACAATTACAAGGAGTGGCTTGATAGCGAGAGGGCAAAGAGCAGACAGACTATAGAGAAAGCGCTCGTGTTCCCTGGCCTGCTGAAGACGCTGCCAAACAGCTGCTTCAGGGTGTCGCATCCTGCAATCTTCGGTATTGAGGTTATCTCCGGCAGGATAAAGCCCGGGGTGCAGCTGATGAACAGGATGGGCGATGTAGTCGGCACTGTAAAGGAGATGCAGGATAATGGGATAAACCTGCAGGAAGCCAAGAAGGGAGACAGCCTCGCTTTATCAATGGACGGCGTAACCTACGGCAGGCAGATTCAGGAGAATGAGCAGCTTTATGTATTTTTGAACGACGAGGATGAAAGGGCTTTGCGCTATAAATTTACGAACATGATAAGCGACAGCGAACTCGAGCTTCTGGACGAGGTATCACGTATAAAGGCGCAGAAGAGAAAGCAGTAGGCAGCGATGAGCAGTTTGACATGCGCTTTTTTGCGCATGATACGATTGTATTGTATATTAACTTCAAAATGAATAAATTAACATGGTAGATCAGGTAAGCGAGTGCGCTAAGCAAGCTAATCTCACGTACCCGTTACCCAAATTGTAAGAAGCTAATTCACTTCTTTGGTTTTGAGAATGCTCCTGCCGCATTGTCTCCAAGTATCCATATTATTGTGCCAAGGAGTATTGCTGCAACTCCGCCCCAGATATAGGACATAATGCCGCCGTTGTAGTCGCCATACAGCCATACAACCACGCCTATCAGTATAAGCGCAACACCGACTATTATCGCACGCGTCGAACCAGTTTTCATAATATACACCAGATATGCAGCTATTAAAAGTATTATTATTACTGCAGCATACAATAACGCAGGGCTTCCGGAATTTCCTGAAGAGTATGGCACGCTCCCTGACTGCTGTGATGATGATTTAGACTGCTGGGTTGTGGTGGTCTTTGGCGTAGCAACTACTGTTGAAGTTGCTGTGCTTTGCATTGTGTTTCCAGGAGTCGATGTTGAAGACGATAAGGTGTTTACTGCAGCTACAGTAGTTGTAACTGCGGGTTGTATTTTGTTTATTGTAATGTTAAGTGTGGCATTTGCAATTGAAGGATCATCGCCCGTAGCTGCAAATATAGCCTGATACGTGCCGGGCTGTGCTGATGTCGATGCGCTTACAGAAATTGAACCGGAGTAAGGAGGATCGCCCATTGGATTGCTTATGCTTACATTTATGCCATAGCTTTTAAGCTGCGTGGGATTTACAGCGGTGAATGTAGTGCCCCATGTGTTGCCGCTGTACAGACTTACAGTAAATTGCACTGAGGTGCTGTTTCCCTGCTGGATGCTTACGCTGCCATTTGAAAGTGTTATTTTTGATGTGCCGTAGCCCACAGCGGATACAGCAGGAAGTACCATTAATGAAACTGCAAGCAGTATTGCTATATGCATCGATGTTCGCATGTTACCACATTTATCTCTTGAAGTATAAACTTATATACTTATCCACTTTTAGATGCCTTTAGGGGCTTGACATTTACATTCAATCGCCTCGTCAATTCCAAAAGAGTTTCTCAATAACTGAGGAGGTATCCGAGAATACAGGAAAACACATGAATTTTCGCTGTTTTCATCACATGTTTTCGTTCTCCTGGAAGGCGATCGATGTACTCGTTGCATCTGTGCATCTGTTGCTCAGGAGACTCACAGTAATCCATCTTTACGACGACAAAAGAGAAGAGAAACGCCTCCAAATAATATAAAACAGAAATTATTTAATTTGACAAGTTATTATATGCAATCTTTAATTCAATAAATTTAAGGATAAATATAACAAGCAAAAGCTACGTAGGAAAGGCTATGCCCAAAGGATTTTTAAACCCAGAAGTCCATGAACCTATTACGCCTCCATCGGAGGGGTTTATCTTTACAACGTTGCTAGAAACTTTGACAGAACCGCCATTAACGACGTATGCGTTTCCGGAGTAGAAGGCTATGCTAAAAGGATAGTTAAACCCAGAAGTCCATGAACCTATTACGCCACCATTGGAGGGGTTTATCTTTACAACGTTGCTAGAATTGAGATTAACAACGTATGCGTTTCCTGAGTAGAAGTCTATGCCAAAAGGATAGTTAAACCCAGAAGTCCATGAACCTATTACGCCACCATTGGAGGGGTTTATCTTTACAACGTTGCTAGAATTGACATTAACAACGTATGCGTTTCCGGAGTAGAAGGCTATGCTAAAAGAATAGTTAAACCCAGAAGTCCATGAACCTATTACGCCGCCATTGGAGGGGTTTATCTTTACAACGTTGCTAGAATTGAGATTAACAACGTATGCGTTTCCGGAGTAGAAGGTTATGTCTACAGGGCCGCCAAACCCAGAAGTCCATGAACCTATTGCGTCGCCATCGGAGGGGTTTATCTTTACAACGTTGTTAGAACCGTAATTAGTAATGTATGCGTTTCCGGAGTAGAAGGCTATGCCAGAAGGACCGTAAAATCCGGAAGTTATTGCATCGTGAATATTTCCGGTAGTTACATCTACAATAATTACATTGTTTGAGTCAAAATTAGCTACATACGCATAAGAATTTCCTGAACCGCTTCCAGGCGCGTTCAACGATGATGCCTGGGAATGCCAAAGAAAAAGACCTGCCACTATTGCAATAATTAACACTACAATTACTGCTCCAATCACATATATAGTTTTCCCATTAGTCACATTTGCACCAAATACAGCTTACTTAAGAAATATCTATATATCTTATGATTTTACACTGCTGTTTAGGAAACTAACTTTTAGATGCCTTTATATGCCGAGGGTCTTGGCACTTATGCTTGGCACTCCATCAATTCCAAATTATATGAATGCGTTTTGTTTCATGGTTGCATGATTTCCTGCAGGTTATTTGTTGTATTTCGCATAGTTATATAAGCTTCAGCTCTTTCATTGCTTTGTCTATCTCCTTCGATGCCCTGCCCATGTGCTCCATTACGTTAGACAGGCCGTCTATAAGCCCAGACAGATTGTACGTTTTGTCCCTTGCCATCCTTCTCCCCATTGATCTTAGGCTCGATTGCTGCCTTCGCAGTTCTGTTGCCATGTTGCGAAGCGTGTTGTAGTCTTCTGCTATCTTGTATCTCTTGCTATGCTGTGTATTTTTCCTGTTTGTTCCATTTTTTGGACCCATTTTATCACTTGATTAGAAATTTAACATAACGACGATTAAGAGAAGTTCTGCTGTATTCCGGATGTCTGATATCCTGAAGCACTTTGATAAAATCCTGTTACTGCAATGAAGAGGTTTTGATTTGAGAGTACTATACCAGAAGATGCAACAGTAGGGGAGATGTTCGATACAATTTCTACAGTTACCTTTTGGCACATCAGCGCAGACATGTTTATGCTTGCATATTCAAATTCATCAGTCGTATTGCCTGTGACGTTTAGGGTGTTGTAGTAATATACAGAACTATGGCCTCTGGACGGCACGACTTTAATATACAGCTCCTTGCTTGCCGGAGAGAATATCTGAAAATTCAGATATGGCAATGTAGGGATATAGCTGAATGATATGCTGCCCGGAGCCATGGGCTTGTTGTTGCTGAATGTGGTAGCTGCAAACGGATAATTTGAATTGCTCCACTTGTCTGTGTAGTAGTGGCCATCGTTATTTGCAGCGCTGAGATTAAGCGGCGCATTGCCGAAGCCAGTGCCCGATACTGCCCATCCGTAGAACGTGCCTGTGCTGAAATTGCCGCCGCCTATAGGAAGTGTTGAGTTTTCTGATTCACACGTAAATGTTTGATTCTGTAGTATTGTGGTAGTCGAAGACAGCATGGTCGTAGTAGCTATTGTGGTAGCATTAGGTAATGTAGTTGCCTGCGGCGCGGTTGCCTTGCTTTGCTTACCCGTAGACACATTAAGGTAAAATGCGAATGCTGCTGCAGCTATTATAACTAGTATGCCAGCATACAGAGCCAAGTTTGCCATAGTCTGATTTGAATGCACTATTTTAAGAATTTTTGCATTTGCCTGGGATGCTGTAGTTCCATTTGGGTGCGTGCTCATCTATGGATTGATACTAATCCGACAAGTACTGCTGCAGCACTGTCAGATGCGTGCAGAGCAGTACCATATGGAACAGTATTGTTAGGCCTTTGCCATGAATCTTGTGTTTACCTTTTTCAAAGCCCGTCTTCGGCCCGTGCACAATGCCTCAGCTGCGATGCAAATTCTGCCAGCTCTGTTTCGCTTATCTGCCTGCCGTTTAGGCTTCTCACCATGCTTATTACTGCATCAGATTCCGTCTGATTCAGGTTTATATGCCGCACATTAAAAATTGCGTTTATGGCGCGTGCACTGGACATCTTGCTGATTATGATGCGCCGTTCGTTCCCAACGTACCCGGGGTTAATAAACTTGTAGTTTTCAGGATCTCTGAACACTGCATCCTCGTGCACCCCTGCCTTGTGGGTGAATGCATTTTTACCTACAATCGGGGCATCATCGCTAAGATTAAAATGGAACAGGCGGGCTATTTTTCTTGCTGCATCTGTAAGAAGCTGCGGGTTTACATTAGTAGTATAGGCGCCGTACCTGCTATTGAAGTGCAGTAATGAGACTATCTGTTCGAGCGATGCGTTCCCTGATCTCTCTCCAATGCCACATACCGTCACCTGCGCACAGTCTGCGCCGGCTAGTATTGCGGACATGGTGTTTGCGGTTGCGATGCCGTAATCATTATGGCAGTGTACATGCACAGGGACATGTACGCCTATTGCTGATTTTACCTCGGATATTATGCGCCGCATATTATCTGATTCACATACGCCAAGAGTGTCTGGCACATTTATCTCGTCAGCACCTGCTGCGACAACTTCCCTGTAAACCTCCTTAAGAAAATCTGTTTCAGTTCTTGTGGCATCTTCTGCTGAGAACAGCACCTTCATGCCTTTTGCCTTGGCATGCCTTACTGCAGTGACCGAACTGCCAATTACAGTTGCACGCGTAATGCCCCTGAATTTCGAGCTCATGTGCTTGTCTGAAGTGCCCATATAAATATGCACATAGCTTACACCTGCGCGTTCGACTGTATCGATATCATCGGTTTTAGCGCGTGCAAGGGCACACACTTCTGCGTGAAGTTCTCCGGAGCGCTTAAGCTGCGCTATTTCACGTACAGCAGAAAACTCATCAGGAGAGCAGTTTGCAGCAAGGCACCCGGCTTCTATGACATCTACTCCGATGCCATCTATAACCCGTGCAGCACTTATCTTTTCATGTCCGTTCGGTATTGCACGCGAATCCTGTTCGCCGTCCCTTAATGTAGTGTCGAATATTCTTATGTTTTTGATTTTTTGTTTTACAGTTTTGATTTTCATTTTATAACCTCTTTGCAACAAGGACCGTACACGGTCACATAAAAATAAAAATTCCAGAAGCAGTTTACATTGCACCAACGTAAACGTAAACGATTTACTTGTAAAGCCTAGACCCAGACAAATGCCAGGCAGGATGCCCGGCAATCGGGTTTAGGCTATAGCAACAGAAGAAGGCCCGCTCCGCTGATGAATGGCGCATACGCAAACATTTGCAGCGTGCCGGCTTTCATAGACATCAGCATAACTTATTTCTACGCAGCATTATTAAAGTTTGTGTGCTAATTTAGACTTAATTGCGTTGTAGCAATTGACAGCCTCGGATGCATAATGTCTTGGGTTTTTTCTGGAGATTCGAATGCGCATTAATACAAAGATAGGCATATACACCTTAGCAATAGCCGGTGTTGTCGCATACGGAACTGTCGGTGCACTGATACTGGGCAATAGCGGAAACTTCAATGTTAATATAACATCGCCTATCCAGGCGCTGTATTTTACAATAGTTACGATATCCACAGTAGGGTACGGTGACATAACCCCTGTTACAGATGTAGGCAGGATATTCACCATAATATTAATAATTTCTGGTTTAAGTATATTCCTGAGCGCTGTTACAGTGCTATCGAGTGATTTTTTGAGCAGCAGAATGGAAAGGTTGTACTCCAAGGCTTCAGGCATAGAAAAACGCAAGTTCAAGAACCACGTAATTCTTATAGGCTACAGCGCGACAAATGCGCTTCTTGCGCAGCGACTCAAGGCACAGAACAGACGCTTTATAATACTAACTGCAAACAAGACGCGTGCAGATGAACTTTTTGGAATGGGATATGATGTGTTCCTTGTTGACTACACGCTTGACAAGGACATGAGGCAGTTCGCTATTGAAAGAGCCAGGGACGTTGTTATAGACCTTACAGACAGCTCCAAGACGATTTACGTGGTGCTGGTCATACGCAAGCTCTCCAAGACCGTAAGGATATCTATAGTAGCACAGAGCCAGGACGTTGAATCACATCTTGCAGACCTGCAGATAAACAACATAATAAATCCGGTTACGATAGCGGCCGACAAGATAAGCAGCATAATAAGCGAAGAAGATAATAAAAAAGTGCATGCGGGATAGATTTCAGGATAGTACAGCTATCGCATTCCAAACATATGCTGTATACTTAGGGGTTGGATTGTATACAGGCGCATCTGCCTGCTGTTTACTTGCGCTTGTTGTGTTTATATATTATAGTACCTGCTTTTCCCAACACTGCCTTCTCAGCATTTTCAATTGAGGTTATAACTGCATGCCTCCCGGTAAAGCTTGCAAAATCTGCTGCAGCCCTTATCTTTGGCGCCATTGTGCCTTCCTCGAATTTTTTTCTAGACAGATAACCATAGCACTCGTCTGAACTTATCCTACTTAGTCTGCGCGCTGTTTTTTTCCCGTAATCAAGCATGACGTTTTTGACATCGGTCAGTATGATGAACATATCGGCATCCAGTTTCTTTGCGAGCAGCGATGATGAGAGGTCTTTGTCTATTACAGCATCTATGCCAGTGTATACGCCTGAACGCCAGACCACGGGTACGCCCCCGCCGCCTGTGCAGACGAGCACGGTGCCGTTTGCAATTATGTTTTTGATGGTGTCAAGCTCAAGTATCTCAACTGGCTTTGGAGAGGGTACAACCCTGCGGTACATCTTGCCCTCTTGGACTATTGACCAGCCATATTTCTTTGAAAGCGCATTTGCCTTATATTTTGTATAGAATGGGCCTATCGGCTTGGAGGGTCTCTTGAATGCATTATCGTTCGTATCTACGATAGTACGCGTAAGTATGCACGCCACATCTTTTTTAACTCCGGCCTTTGCCAACGCTGTAGACATTGCCTGGCTTATCATATAACCAAGCATCCCCTGGCTCTCGCCGCCGCATACATGAAGAGGCATAACTGGCAGCTGATTTTTTGAGAGCTCGTATCTGAGCAGTATATCACCGACCTGCGGCCCATTGCCGTGCGTTATCACTACATTGTTTCCGTGCTTTACCAGTTTTACAAGGTGCGCTGCAGTAGAGCTTATGTTCCTCATCTGTTCAGCGTATGTGCCCTTTTCTCCTTCCTGAAGTATGGCGTTCCCACCTAAAGCTACAACTATGTTCATTGACGCACTTTCAGTTTGCCATTGATGGCAAAATCAAGCACAGCTGCTGCACCATAGAGCTTGTTCTCAGCCTGCTGCCACACTATTGACTGTTTGGATTCTATGACCTCGTCGGTAATCTCAAGGCCGCGGTGCGCAGGCAGACAGTGCATGACTACGGCATCTTTTTTGGCAAGAGAGAGGAGCTTAGAATTTATCTGGAAGCCTTTGAATGCATTCATCCGCTTTTTCCTTTCGGATTCTTCGCCCATGCTGACCCACACGTCAGTGTACAGCACATCAGCATCGACTGCCGCTTTTTCAGGATTGTTTATTACAGAGATAACTGAACCGGTCTTATCGGCTATCTTCATGGCCTTTAACATTATATCTGCATTTGGCTCGTAGCCTCTCGGACACGCTATGGTTGCATTTGCTCCGACAGTTGCAGCCGCAAGAAGCAGGCTGTTGGCAACATTGTCTCCATCGCCGACATACACTATATTAAGGCCTTTTATCCTTTTCTTGATTTCATATATGGTAAGCATATCCGATACCAACTGCGTCGGATGCTCAAGATCGCTTAGGCCGTTTATGACCGGCTTGCCGGACCACTCTGCAAGCTGCACAACTGTATCATGTGTATGCACACGCGCAACTATTGCATCGAGATAGCCCCCGAGTACGCGCGCTGTGTCCTTTACCAACTCTCCCCTTGTGAGCTGCAGCTCCGATTCTGCCATGTATATCGGACTGCCTCCAAGACGGATTACAGCAGTCTCGAAAGAAGTCCTAGTACGCGTTGATGGCTTTTCAAACAACAGCCCTACAACCCTGCCTTCCAGGATACGCAGGTGTCTGCCGGACTTTATGGCGCTCTTGAGCTGTTTTGCGTTGTCAAGCATGGCATGAAACTCGCCTCTTTTTATGTCCCCGAAAGAAAGTATTGATCTCATTAAGCACGCCCCGCAGGCATCGCACCTGTGCATTCATGCATTGAATGCTCAAAGCTAAAAAACTATTTGAGGCTGCAAAGCTTATGCCCTTCTGCTTTCTCAAAAAGGTAATTCAGCCCAGGATGTTCCTTGAGAAATCGCATTTTAAGGTTCCTTAATCTGCCAGTTGTGGCTTAGGGAGACCCTTGCAGGCCGCGCCTGTGAAACCAGAGGTTTCAGGTTGACCCGAGGAGATAGTAAGACTTATATAGCTTAGATGAGATAAATTATCAGACAGGACTCTATTCTGGTGGTTTATATGGTATTAGAAAAAGAACTAGAAACTTACAAAAATAACAAAGAAAGATTACTAAAAGAGGCTAATGGAAAGTATGTTCTGATTAAAGATATTGAAATTATCGGCGTTTTTGAATCAGAAAATGATGCGATAAATATGGGCACTAAAAAGTTCGGCAACAGCCCATTTTTAGTAAAGAAAATCAGCGAAGTAGATGAAACTCAAACTTATTGGTCAGGATTAGTAACCATAGGGAGATAAATGCCTTCTATTACGCTTTCTTCTCCAAATATCTTGCCTGAAGGCCCAATTATAGAGGTGCAATTCTTAGTATCTGCTAGTTTAGAAGCGAATTTAAGGCAGCAGAATAAGCAGGTGCCGAACCCTGTTACAGTTAGGGTTCTAATAGATACCGGATGTGGAATATGCTCTGTGAGTGAAGAAATCCCTAAGCAATTGGGAATAGAACCAATCGGAGTCACAACCATATTCACTGCTGCTGGAGAAGGACAAGCGTCTGTATACTTTATGAGAATGAGAATAACCACGCCGAACGGAATTATTACATGGGAAGGTAAATTTAACAGTGTAATCCTAACAAGGCAAAACATTTCAGGACTGATAGGAAGGGATTTATTGCAACATGGCAATTTTCTGTATCTAGGCAATTCCAGCCAATTCGTATTGTCTCTTCTTTAATGGGCATTAATGGAACCCTCGATTTTGTTTGCAAAATCAGGGATATACACGCCAAGTAATGTGCTGCGGTCAGTTATATATTCCACTGTTTCGTTGAACAGGCCTGATGGAATCTTTAAGGAATCTGAGACACCAGATTTTTCGCTCTTTATTGTCAGTTCTCGCTTGTCGAAGTCTATGTTGCGTATGTGCAACCTTGAGACTTCACCGACACGGAGACCTAAATACGCCTGATATTTGAACAAAAGCCTGAACTTTTCATTAGGAACATTTCTGAGGAAATGTTGGAGCTCAAGTTCAGTAAAGCCTTTGTTTATCGAGCCGTATTTGGGCGTTTTGCGCTTGCCTTTAAAACGCCGTGTGTCTACATGGTGTAGGACAGACCTCAACTTTTCGAGTTGCGACTGAGGAATAGACATTGCATACTTTTCGAGGAGGCTCGAAAAGGAGTTGAATTCGCACCCGTTTGCCGCTTGTTTGCTAAAATTCTGCTTTGTTGGTTCGATGCTTTCGGACCCTGCTTTGTAGGCGAATTCAGAATTCGCCAGGGTAGGGATTTGAACCCTAAAGCCCCGAAGGGCACTGGTTCGCCTGTTGCATCACCGTATCAGCTCTTGCGGCTTTGAAAGCTCAAGACCAGCGCGTTACCAGATTCTGCCACCCTGGCATTTAGACAGCTTACCATATCGCTGACAATACTTTTAAGCTTTGTTATACACATATATATGCTGGTTGCATGGCCCATAAGAAGGGATTGCTTAAGAAAGAGGAGGAGCGCGTACTTGTGCTTGTCGCTGATATAGACAACGATCTGTACAGGAAGACAAGAATCAGCGGGCCGCTCCTTGGACGTGTGCAGGTGCTCAACGGGGCGACGCAGCTTGCCCTGGCAGACCCCGAGGATACGGACTCTAATGCAATGTTCCAGGCTGTTAAGCTGCATGATGACCTTAGAAAAGACGGCTATGTAGTAAACGTAGCAGCTATAACAGGCAGCGAGGACGAAGGCTATGAAGCTGACCGGGAGATCATACGCCAGCTCGAGCTTGCGCTTGAACGGTACAGGGCCGATTCATGCGTGTTTGTAACCGACGGTGCAGGAGACAACCGCATACTGCCTCTTGTAGAGGCAAGAGTAAAAGTAAACAGCATCAAGCTTGTTGTAGTGAAGCAGGCTGCCGGCTTGGAAAGCACCTACTTCACTGTTCTTGAGAAGCTCAAGGAGCCGCACTACGCGCGCATAATATTCGGCATACCTGCACTTGTCATACTCCTGTTTGCGGTAAGTTATGTATTGGGGGCAGGATGGGAGATCCCTGCTGCACTGATAGGCTTATACCTGCTTGTCAAGGGCTTCGGCCTGGAGAATGCATTTCTTGAATCATTCCGCGGCTTCGGCTTCAGCATTGACAGGATGAGCTTCGTGTTCTACGCAGCTGCAATAGTTTTCATAGCAAGCAGCTTCCTCATAGGCCTAGGCAACTACACCTCTGAGCTTAGCGTGAACTACGCTATAGCTGCAGCGTACGGCATAGAGGGCTTCCTGCTTCTTCTGCCTGTTGCAATGGTCCTTTATTTAATAGGCAGGATAATAGACACGAAAAGCAGGCGCTACCTGTTCCGCAACTTCAGGTACGGCATATACATAGGCTCGTCGATAATAGTGTGGGTCCTTATGTTCTCGTTTGTCGAGTGGATAGCCGGGCAGATATACTTCAGCCAGTTTGTAGACTTTGCAGCACTTGCAGTAATCATAGGCGTTGGCGTTTCCTCTGCTGCAGGATTTATGCGCAATCGCGTAATCAGGAAGAGGAAGCTGAAGGACAAGCTTGTAGTGAATGAGCTCGGCGCACTCATAGGAAAGGTCGGGGGCATAGACATGAAGCGTGGGCGCTTTGTTATAAACACAAGCTTCGGGAACCCGGTAAACTACAACATAGACAGGATAGTTGAGATATCCGACAAGGTAGTCGTAAAGTAGGCATGTGCGATTTCCCGGAGCTTCTTTCCTATGCAGGATCTCGGCTGCGCATATCTTTCATGAATAATGTTTTGGGGTTGCTTATGCCGAATTCGCTGTAGAGCCTTGCCATGACTGCCATTGATGTTTCGCCTGTTTCTATTATGTCATCAACAACAAGCACCCTGCTGTTGGCATGACGCCGCAGTTTTTCTGCAGACTGCGGAGGCACATAGACTGTTTTGCTTTCGTAATTGCACGCACAGGCAGCATAATTGTCATACCTTGAATATCCGATAAATGCAACCTCTGTTGGAATGCCTAACCTGGTCAGAAGGCCATGGACAAAAGAGGCAGGCAGGATTCCGTCAAACATTATTGGCACTATAAGCTGCGGCTCCGGCTCAACTTTCTGAAGCATAGATTTGATGTAATGATTTATTGAATGCACATAACTTTCATTATATTCGCAGAACTGCTCTGAATAAAAGTCCTGGTTATACATGGCAAGCACTGA
Organism: Microcaldota archaeon; assembly: GCA_021852055.1. GTDB lineage: Archaea > Micrarchaeota > Micrarchaeia > Micrarchaeales > CABMGC01 > JAJZOD01. The sequence goes on along the minus strand of JAJZOD010000012.1, from coordinate 54,075 downwards.
CCTTATGACAGAAACGGCATTGATGTTCCCGTGCCTTCCGTATATGTTGAATATGTCCATTATTGCATCGTGGCTTCTCCGCTGCTTATCACTCAACGGGCGATGCTTAAAGACCTCATACCATAGCTTCCGTACACGCTTGGAAATCAAGAAGGAGCTCATGTTATCGACATTTGCTTTATTTGGCGAATTGCCATACCTTAGAACTTCTGCAAGCACATTCTTTATCTCTAGGTTTACAGCTGAGATGTCAGTGCTGTTAAGCTTTGGCTGGGCATTTGCCTGCGCACCGGAATGCGTTGCAACTGCCGCATATGCTGAAGCTGTTATGCCGTCACCGGCAGTGTTTTTCTGGATCCTGTGATGTGACATGTCTGCTACCGAGGTAATTGGACAGTACATGATATAAAAAACTATGTTATGCCTTGCCTGCAACCTCAAAATCTGTAAGAGCTCAGAACCTTCTGGTAGAAAAGCCGCTTGAGAAGCTTGCCGTTGCGCATCCATACTGGGATTGGTATCTCGAGTTTGCTTGCAGCATACGCCACAGCTTCATTAAGATTTGAGAACACCTTTGGCTGCGTCCTTAACGCCTCGCGCACATGCTCCCTTACGTTCCATACGCCTACGGGCATTATGTATCCGGAGTGCACCTCACGCAGTATAATAACCTTTGCCTGGCCTTTGAGCGCCTCAAGCCTCTCTGATACTGCGAGCCTTGCAGCATAATAGCAGCCTCCGATCTCTGCGTAGGTCTTCCGGCCGTCAAAAGGCTCGTACGATGCACCCAGGTCTATATCCTTGCTGTTCATGTTCCACGTTGTATTAGGATACCACGCCTCCATAGACTCGTATTCCCAGGAGCCCGGAACCATCATTATTATCCAGCGGTTGTCAAGCGAGTAGTTTTCGTATATGCGGACTGCATCTATAGGGCTGTACTCCTTGATTGCCTTGAGCTTGGCCTTGGATATTGTGTCATCAGCTGCAGTTATGCTCCACCTCGTAGGCACGAACACGCGCCTGCCCTTTCTTCCCAGAGTTCCGGCTGCAAGTGCACGCTGTATCTTTGATACCTCTACCCCTTTTTCGTACAGCTCTAGCATTGCTGCAGATGCGCCCATGGCATCATCCTCATATGCAGCTTCGAGGCGCGTGTCTGAATTGTTGTTTTCTATGCTCATCGATTCGAGCGGCGCCCCGGGCCCAAAAGGCTGGCTGTTTTCGCTGAAGCTTATGGCTCCGGTAGGCGCATGCTTTAGCTTTACATCAACATTGCTGTACTTCTCAGACAATGCCATCTCTTTTATCATCTCTTCAACACGTCCGTTGTCTGCATTCTTCACGCTTGTGCGGTGCATGCCGCGTATGAGCAGCGAGCGCATCTCGACTATCTCTGGTATTGTCTTGTTTACCCACATCTCCGGAGTGCCGAGCATTGATGTGTCTCCAAGCTGCGGCGGCACAAGCGGCCCTACGTACACCTGCGGCCACCCTATCCTGCCAACAAATATGTCCGGAGGCGAAGAGCCGTAAATCTCATTGTCTTTTATCATCTGTATGGTCCTGAACCTATAGTAATCCTTAAGCATGTAAGGGTTGCGCATGTTCCTGTACACGTCTCCGGTGACCCTGATTTTCGGAGTTTCTGCTGCCATGCCATAAACGACTGCGCCTAAATATAAAGTCATGCGCATCTGCAGCATATCCTGAAAGTAAATATCTCAATTCGCAACAGAATGCAGAGGAACTGCGGCAGTAAGAAAATCCCGACATTTGGGGGATGGCACTCAGGAACCCATCTCTAAACCGATTCCATAGATTGACTTTTGCACAGCTTCTTGTACTATTTCGCAGTACGTATATGTTATAAAATACGTAAACTTTTATTTGGGGGATAAGATTTAAAAAGTACGATACGAATAAATAACTGTAATGCAATACTTTTTTGATATTATGGCACCAGAAGAATTTAACTCAAGACTGCACAAGGTATTTGATGGCAAAAATGCCCCAGACAGGATACTTCTCATGAACACAGACAACTCCGATCCAAACTTCTTCTATCTAACAGGCTTCACATCCGGGCTGTTTGAGTACAGTTACCTTGTCGCTGACAAATCCTCTGCAAAGCTGTTCACATCTGCATTGGAATATGATACTGCGTTATCACAGAAAGTAAAAGGCCTTGAAATCATAAAAATAGAGGATATAAAGAAGTTCAGGGCAGAGATGAAGAGCCTTCTAAACAACTCAGTCATAGGAATAAACGAGTGGTTCATGCCCTACGCAATATATAGTTCAATACAGAAGCGCTACAAGCCAAAGAAGACGCTGGATGTGACAAAACAGCTTACAGATGCAAGGCTTGTAAAGTCGATTAGCGAGGTCAAGACTATAAGAAAGGCAGTCGGCATAACAAAGTGGGCGCAGGTTCTAATACAAAAAGAGTTTAAGGAGGGCATGACAGAGCTGCAGCTCGCTGCTAAGTTCGACAGCATTTCGGCTTCTTTAGGCTCCGAAGAGCCATCCTTCAAGACGATAGTGTGCTTTGGCGCAAATGCCGCGCTGCCTCACCATTCTCCTGACAACACTAAACTCAAATATGGCGACTTCATACTCATTGATGCCGGCGCAAAAGTGAATAACTACTGCTCTGATATAACGCGCACTACCCTCTTCGGCACCGACAAGTCGAAAATACCAGATTACGACAAAAAACAGGAGATGCTGAAGATAGTCAAGGATGCACAGCTGGCGGCCATACGCAGAATCAGGCCAGGAGTGACCGGAAGCTCAATCCACGAAACGGCGCAAAGGATAATAGACACTTCTGCAGGCGGCAAGTACAAAGGCACGTTTATACATGCACTGGGCCACTCTCTCGGGATAGAAGTGCACGATGGCCCAGGATTCAGCCCGGGGGCAAGGCAGCTGCTCAAGCCTGGCATGGTCATCACTGACGAGCCAGGGATATATGTGGAGGGATTTGGCGGGGTAAGAATAGAAGACGACATACTTGTAACTGAAAAGGGGGCAGAGGTGCTCTGATCTATAGCATTACTCTCAGAGGAAGAGAACTAATAGCTTCAAAACTCCAACATTCCTGAAGCCTTTGTCTTTTGTCACTAGAAGCCCGCCATGCGCTACCACTACTGCTGCTATCAACACATCCAATTTATTTATGGTCTTTCCATTATCGATGAGTTACATAAAGATTTACATTGCGTGCACTGCAACAGAACCGTTAATGCTCATGAATAAATACCATAAGGTCAGATGTATACTACAAATGCTCACGGGGAGTTATGCTAGCTTGGTAGGCTACCACCTTCGGGAGGTGGTGACACGAGTTCAAATCTCGTACTCCCCAATGACTGTCAGGGTTTATATATAGAAGCCTCAAATGTTACCTTTTTCCAACATAGTTTTAGCATGGAGAAGGACTGGAAAAGGAGGTGTAGGTGTAAAAATATTCGAGAAAGGCAGGAACGTTAGGGTAGAGGTTACGGACACCGGAATAGGCAAAGAGTACAGAACTAAACTATTCAAGCGATCTGGAGGTCGCGGGCTGTACACTGCAAAGGAAACAGCGAACCTTCATGGAGGCAGAGTAGGCATTATCTCTGAAATTGGAAAGGGAAGCACGTTCTGGTTCACATTGCCATATCTCCAAGAATAAAAAGGTAGATAATGTGACTAAAAAAGACAAGATGAAAAAAAGCAAAGGCAGTAAATACGTCTACAGAAGTGTAGATGAAATGATTTCAGATCTTAAGTTAGGGGACTCGCTAGAGATCCGAGGTTTTGATATAGAGGAAGTCTATAAGATCATGGAAAGCGAGTTTAACGATTATGATTACAAGGGTAAGGATGAGAAGAAATACGACATCTTCAACTATGCCCACCATACGTATAAGGCAAAAAGCCGCAATGAGTTTGGCATTCCAGATTTATTCAGCGAGATCATGATAATAAGGAGGGTGAAATAATGATCTCTGACTATAGCCTTGTCCATAAACTCCACATCCTATCCAAAAACCCAGAGTTTATGAACAAGGTCCTCTGAACCCTCTCTCACTTTCATCTTCAGATAACGCAGATTTCTCCTAGAAATTCCTATTGCCTTTGCCTGCTTTGGCGTTAGTTTCTTGATAACATGGCAACGAAAACTCTAGGCATATTGGATTATCGAAAAAGCAGTTGTTCAGGTTGAAGAAAAGGATAAATAAAGGAAAGCGATTGAGATTGAGCAAGAAAACTTCGATTAAACTTAAAACGTTAGTTTGACTGATGCTTCGGTCGCTTCTCGTTCTTATTGAAAAGACGCCTTAGCTCTGGATGCTCTTTCAGAAGCTCCTTTTTCAAAGGTTGTTTTACATCGGGAATCAATCTCATTGCAGAACGTATTTCACCATCCCAGAATCTACGCAGTTTTTTGGGTGCAGGAGACCTATAGGTGGTATTTTTCATGCAGTTCTTCTCTCCGCATTTGCAACCGCCATCGAAATGCTTTTCTTCATTAAATATTCTATAATCTTCTGTTGCCTCTTCGCCTTTTGCAATATCCCTTACTACAATATCAAATCCCTTTTGGGTCTCCATAATCTTCGGGTTACAGGAATGGTTGATATACCCAAGCCGTCTGTCGCAGTATTTCGTAGGATATTCATGAGTCAGAACTTGGAGTATCCTTGGTTTGGATAATCTGGCCATTTCCTTTAATGACCAGGTTCCGCATTTTTTGCACAGGAAATGCACGATAGTGCCCTTAGGGATGAACTGCGTTGCAAATATGCCTTTTTCATCTTTTCCGTATTTTGGACATTTTTTAACAACAAACAAATCAGCAATCATTTCTCTCTCCATTGTGTTATATGCATTTGCAATAAAGATTAGATGAGAATCAATAAAAAGTGTTCGGAATCATGTCAAAAATGGGACATTTCAATGGCTTATATACATCTGAAACGCAGTACAATGCCGGACAATATTGGACTTCATGATTGGCAATGAACAACAAGTGCTGATGGCGTCAATACAATGAAAAAAAGAATGACATAAAAAGCTAAAAGATAAACTGCACAATAGGATATCATGGCAACATCAATGTATGACAGAATACTCTCAACAAGCGGCAATGTCCTGATTACGGCAAATCCCGGAACGGGGAAGACATATCTGCTGGCGAGGAAATACGCCAGGCTTGTCAGCGACGGCATTTCAGAGGACGACATCCTGTGCCTGACGTTTACCAACAAGGCAAAGCGCGAGATGGAGGAGAGGATAATCAGCGTGCTGGAAAAGGAGAACATCAAGGCTGACATGTCGAAGCTGAATGTCTACACGTTTCACTCCTATGCGCTTGATTACATAGATGAAGGCGACATAATATCTACAAACCTCCTAAGGTTTGTTATATATGAATACCTGAAGGAGAAAGAGGTATTCAACTACAGCGACGAACGCCTTATAGATGAGGTTGTTCCAAGATTGGAGAACTTGATGAGATACCTGAAGAGCTACGGCATAACTCCAGACAGGATAAACAAGAAGAGAACAAAGGAGCTCATCAGCAGCTATGAGAGGAGCAGGGACACCGTAGACAAGGCGGATTTGGAGAAGTTCCTTGATTATTTTATTGAGATATTTGCAATGTACGAGAAGGAGAAGGCAAGGAAGGGCATCGATTATGCCGACCTTCTGATCAACTTCCTGAAGCTGAAAAACAAGCCCAGGTTCAAGTATGTCCTTGTTGATGAGCTGCAGGACGTAAACAGCCTTGAGGCGCATATAGCGTTGGAAAGCGGAGAGACCTTCTTTGCAGTAGGAGACAAGAAACAGGCGATATTCGGATTCCAAGGCGGATCAATAGAGAATTTCAAGATGTTTCAAGACAAAAAACCTGCAGAGTTCAACCTTACGGAGAACAGGAGGAGCACGCAGCAGATACTGGACTTTGCAGCAGTGGACTACAGGAACAAATCAAAGGACAATGATACAAAAAAGGAGCTTGAAGGCCTGAAAAGCTTTGAAAACAAAACAGGGAAAAAAGTGAGGATAATCGAGGCTGAGAGGGAAGAGACTGTAGGCAAAATATGCTCGCTGCTTAACAAACTCGGGGGAGACGGACAGACGGCCATATTGGTAAGGACCAATGCCCAGATAATAGAGCTTTCAAAGGAGCTGCAGAGCAGGAACATCAGCTTCTCGTCCACGCATGTCGCATCGTCGCTTGAGGCAAAGGAAAATATAATACGCTTCCTTAGGGCAGTGTTCGGCGAAAGCATCGATGAAGTCAAAACTGCATTCTTCACGCCTTTCTTCCCGATAAGCTTGCAGAAGGCATTTGAGCTCACTGCAAGAAAGAAATTGACAATGGAACAGGTATACAAGGAGTGCCCCGAGTTCAGGAACATAAGGGAGAACCAGAAAGACCTGGAGACTGTATCAGGCTTGTTTACCGGGAGGATCTTCCCTGCGTGCGTTCCGTACGGCGAGGAGTACCTGCTTGCTGCGCAGTCGCTCCATTCAGCAACACAGGAAGCGCTCACGCTGATAAGCAATAAAACGCTTGAAAACCTGATACGCTACCTTCAGGCTACCGACCTGCTAAGCTCCACAGCAAAAAAGGATGCAAAAATCACCCTAAGCACGGTGCACAAAGCAAAAGGTTTGGAGTACGATAAGGTAATTTACTGGACAAAGAAGTCGCATGACAGCAGCGGATTCTACGATTATGTGATTGAGAAGATCCTGGAAGCAGAAGGCAAGCTCGAATCTGTAGAGCTTGAGGAGGAGCTGCTCAGGATAGATTTTGTTGCATATACAAGGGCGAAGAAGGAACTGTACCTCATAGCAGAAACATCAAAAGATTATTCAAATGAACATTCGGAAACAATGGCGCTTGAAGCGGAGAACGCATCAGCGAGCTTCGAGGAGAAGCAGAGGCGCGCCTACAGCATGTTCCTGAACAGGGATTATGATGGCGCGAAGGAGCTGCTTGAGACAGACAGCCAATGGCTCAGGTCGTTCGTAGCAGAACACTTCACCAATTTGGAGCATATCTCATTCTCAAGGCTAAGCACCGATCCGTACGAGTACTTCATGAAAAACATATTGCAGCTCAGGGAGGAGAGTTTTGCAACAAGCTTGGGAAGCAACGTGCATGAGATGATCCAGAACTATCTGAATGGCAAACAGGTTACCCCTGAAGAAGGTAGCAAACTGTTCTTCGAGAATGCAAAGAAGATGATAAATGATATAGGAAAAGAGTATCCGGAGTTCATTGAGGCAGAGCATAAGGTATACATTCCGCTCAGCACAATAGTAAATACCAGAGACATGATGCACTTCAAGGGCTATATAGACGCTATCTTCAGGAACGGCGATAAATACTTAATAGTAGACTGGAAGACGAGCAAAAGCACAGACAGCGCAAGCGAATACAGGCGCCAGCTTGAGCTGTACAGGCGCGCATACGCAGAAGAAAAAGGGATAGACCCCAAGAATATCAAAGTGGCGATAGGGTTCATAGGCCTGAGACAGGTGATCAATGATGGGAATGTTTACTCTGGCATGGACGCTGCCCAGCCAAAGCAGAAGGTATTCGAGACTCTGCAGAGGCACTTCCAGAAGTTCCTTGAGTGGAAGGCGAACCCGGATGCATTCCTGGAGGAGCTTTCAATGACAAAGGCGGACGACCCGCTAATAAGGGCAGTGATACAGCAGTATAAATCTGAGAAGAGCAGAAAATCCTAGCGTGGAATTATTAAATGACACCGGGAATGATTCATTATCTGGGTATTAAATCCCGGAACCGCGGCGAATCATTATTCCAGGTCCTTTATCAGATCTTTCATAAAGGCAACAGAGTATTCAAGCCCTTCCTTTATCATTTCGGTTCCTGCCTTAGTATACATTCTGCTCTCCATCTTCTGCTCTTTCCCTCATCTCCCTATCAATCTCTATTCGGATAATGTCGCTTGGCGTAATAGTCATAATCTCATCCCCTGTAATATTGAGACCCCGACTATATAATTCATTCTTTTTCAAGCCACTTCTTGAGAGGCACTTTTTAATTGACCTGAATTAAAAACGTAAGTTATTTAATTTGTCAAGTCCCTACTGATATTATGAAAGGCTCCGAGAGGATAGTTTACAGATGTCCTAAGTTCGTTGTCATGGAGAAGGACTTTGAGCTACCTGGAGACCGAATTGTAAGGCGATATCCATTCATAAAAAGAGGACCCGGAGCTTTGATATTGGCATTCAAAGAAAACAGACTTCTACTATTGAAGGAATACAGGCCTATGCTGGGATGTTGGGTGTATCAGTTGCCTGGTGGAAAGATTGAGAAAGGGGAGGCACCATCGGCTGGCGCAAGACGCGAAATTGAGGAGGAGACAGGGTACAAGGCGAAGAGCATAAAGCCACTGTTTCGCGCCTGGCTAAGCCCATCTTTCATAAAACAGCTCAATTATTTCTTCATTGCACGGCTTGCAGGTAATGGGGAACAGGAATTGGAATCTGACGAAACCATAAAAGTAGAGTTTGCCACGCTTGATGATGTGCTTCATATGATTATGGATGGAAAGATCATTAGCATGCCAAGTATAGCAGGAATACTATATTACATGGTAACCCAGGGCAAAGAGTAGGCTATCCGTCCTAAAGTGTTTCATTTGCATATTTTACATTCACGGCGTACAGCATGAAAAGTCAATGGCCGTGTTCTCGCTCCTGCGGGGCACGGCACTGCCGCCATCATCACACCATGCCTCCGCACTCACGATTCTCTGTCCGCCTGAGACATCATGCCGCGCCGGACCGCTCCCTAAGCTTTTCGACCAGGAAGCGCATCTCATGCAGGTTCCTTCTCGCAAACTTGCCCCTGAGATACAGCTCCTCGAAGAGCACCTGGCCCGCCTGCTCATAGCTGAGCCCATGTGCAACTGGTTTTCCGCCGACTCTGGCCCTCTCGCGCGCGTACGCCCTGTAGGCCTTACTCATCCTTCGCACAGCTTCCCTTCTGCCTTTTTCAGACACCATGTGATCGCCGAACTTAAGTGCACGCGAACGTTTTTATGCTGTCCGCAGTTTCATGAAGTAGTGGACGTTTTGCCACAGGCGAGCGCTCCCATGCCAAGCGCCGGAGGCGTTTGAGCGGGGCGCGAGCTCGACATGCTCCTATTTAACTGCGTGAGCGGGAAATCCCACGTGTTTCAGCGGAGGGATGAAAGCGAACTGCATAAATAGGATATATAAGCATGGATAACGATGTAAATAATATGGATGTCACAAGAGCATACAAATTCAGGATCTATCCAGATGCAAAACATCAATCAGAAATAAATCTACAACTTGTTTTATCAAAAGAATTCTACAATTTGCTTCTCGAAAAGTCGATAAAAGCATACAGGGAATGGAGCAATAAGTTTTCAATGGCAATTCTAAACAGATTTGCAAAAGAGATAGAAAAAGACAGAAAAATCCTGCAAATATATTTGCAAACAAGACGCGAGATGAAATACCGTGTGCTGAAGGCATATCAAAACTTCTTCAGAAGATGTAATGAAAAGAATTCAGGCAAAAAGATAAAAGTCGGATTTCGCCACTTCAAACCAGGGAACAGGTGCAAGTCAATAATATATCAACAAGACACAGGGATAACATGCGCAAAAAACCAATAAGGCTCATAGTAATAAGGCACGGTGAAACATACCTTAACGCAAAAGGGATTCATCAGGGCCAGCTGCATGGGAAGCTCAATGAGAAAGGAAAGAAGCAGGCGCAAAGGCTCGCGCTAAAGCTCCGCAAAGAGAACATACATAAGATATACTCAAGCGACCTGCGGCGTGCAGTTCAAACAACAAAGATAGTTGCGAAGTACCATGCTGTCCCGATAGTTTATACCGAAGACTTGCGCGAGCGGCACTATGGGATTTTTCAGGGCAGGCCTTGGAGTGAGACAGCAGCAATGCGTGTTGCTGATATTGATTTTACACCAAAGGGCGGAGAGAGCAACGCAGACCAGTTGCGTAGGACAAGGCATTTTATCGCAAGAATATCGCATAGCAAAAGCCTCCAAGGAAAAACAGTGCTGATATCAGCCCATGCAGGAACTGCATGGTCAATGACTTCAATATTGACAAAGATTCCGATACACAGAGTCAAGAAGTACAATGCGAAGAATACCGGCGTGCTCATATTTGAATTGAATGGCAGAAAGTCTGTCCTGATAAAAAATGAGATGTTTGAACAACACAGTTAAATGCTGTACATACTGCAAAAACCGTGATGGAAAAATTGCCACTGATATGCATTAGTTTAAGGTATACTGGTAGAATAGCTGCCTGTGAAGCTAACGTTGTATGCAGTGCCATTGTTAAAGTTGCCGCTGTAATCATTTGCATTCATGTTCAGGGGCCACCATCCTACAAGGTTGTATATGTCAACAGGCTGGCCGCCTATTCCTTCATTGTAAAGCGTATTCATGTCATTTACGCTGAGCGATGTATTATACAATTGCACATTTGCAATCATGCCATTGAACGGATAAACAGAACTGCTTGGCCACGTGACAGCGCCTATTGTACTCGCATTGCTTGTGCCGACAATCCTACTGCCCTGATTGGACATTGAGAACATATGCGTGTTATTATATACTGCTGCAACTCCTGTGCTGTAATTGTACTCAGCAACTATGAACTGCCAGGATCCTTTTGAAAAGTTGTTGAACGGACCCGGCCATTTGACATACGAGCCGTTTATCCATAATGTTCCGCAGGCTCCGTTGTTGCCCCCGTAGCCGAAGAGCCCGAAGCCCGAACTTGGGCTTGGGAGGCTGTCGAATATGCCTTGGCAGTGCGTACTGTCTGGCCCATACCAATATATCCATGCGGTTATTGTGAAGCTGTTTTTAAGAGCACCATTCTCGAATGGCATCAGTTTTATGTAGTTTGGGTAGCTGCACGATCCGGAACCTTTGCCAGTGCATGAGTTGCTGCCGTCATATATAGGATTGAAGCTCGCCACTGATTCAGGAAGCTCTTTAGTACATATGCCCACCAAGTTTAAACCTGACCCGCTGTATGGACCATAAGGCCTGAAAACACGGCACATTCCAGGGCTGGCTCTTAGCTGCACATTGTTGAATGCACCAGTTGCATAAAGACCTACGAGTATTGTCGCTATTATAAGTATCGACCAGCCGTAAGTTATCAGGAATTCTGTTGCACTCTGAGACTCCTCTTTTTTAGCATATCCTCGGTTTACATGCCTTCTTTTCCATGTATTACCAGTCCTGCGATAAGACATCTAACTGACCAATTATGTACTAGCACATATTAATTTATAATTCTGCCTTCATGCCTTGACTCGGCAAGTCTCTGCTGAATAAGTTGCATTCTCGGATCCCGGACCCGGAGAGTTTATGCAAGCACGGATAAAAGTATTTATGGTTTTGCTGGCAATATTCACCTGTGATAAAATGCCAGTAAAAACAGGAGAGTTCAAGGGACACCCTACGATAAGCCTTCTCAAGGATGACGATGACCTTCGTCCATTCACTTTTGGACTTGGAAAAGCGCGGCTGATACTTGCCAACCTTGACGCGATAAAGAAGTTCGTCGAGAGCAACAGCGGCAATTCTGGCGGAAGCGATTAATTGCAAGGGCAAAGGATTTAAAGTATAACTATTACAGTTATATGGGATGGGATGACAGCAACAAAAACCATAAGGAAAAAAGGGAGGAGGTGGCAGGTATTCGGCTACGAGCTACTTTTAGACTGCTACTCATGCAGACCGGGCACATGCGACGATCTTGAGCACTGCTATAGCTATCTGGACAAGATGGTAGAGTTCATAGGCATGCACAAGCAGGCGCCGCCATCAATATTTAGGACTGACAGAAAGGAGTTTCCGACAAAGACGGGGCTTAGCGGATGGGTGCCGCTTGCCGATTCATCAATAGTAATACATACTATGACCAAGCGCAACTTCATTAGCATCGATGTATACAGCTGCAAAGAATACGATCCTGAGAAGGTAATAAGCTTTACTAAAAAGTATTTTGCGCCGAAACGTATGGAGAAGAATCTGCTTTTCCGCGGCGTCCACTACTTCGACCACAGGGAAAAGGGTTCGTCGGAATAAACCTACAAACCTACTCGCTCCTTAATGCAACTATCGGATCGACAGATGCAGCCTTGAATGCAGGGTAAAGGCTTGCAAGTATGCTAACCACCAGGGCTATGATGATGGCAAGTATGATTGTAGTCGGGGTTATTATTGGAGTTAGCGATATGCTGCTGCTCGATGATCCAAATGCTGATGACCCTGCACCTGAGGAGAATGCAGCAGAGCCTGCTTCGGCTCCGCGGCTTGATTGCACAGCTACGGCACCAGATCTGCCTACAGCGCCAGCTCCAGGAGCACCCGCATGAGACGCACCTGAAAGGAGAGCAGGAAGGGCATATGCACCTCCTCCGCCCACAAAGATACCTATGACACCACCAAGGAAGCCGATTATCACTGCTTCGGTAAGGAACAGCACAAGTATATCGCGTTTCTTAAATCCGATAGCCTTGAGTATGCCTATCTCTTTTGTTCGTTCAGTAACAGACACCATCATTATGCTAAGTATGCTTATTCCGGCAACTATCAGTGAAACTCCGGCAATCGAGCCCAGAAGAAGTGCGAGTGAGCCCGTTATTGATGCGACGGTTGCGGCTATCTGCTGCACTGACAGAACAGATGCAGTGCTTCCGTATACCTCAGTCAACAAGTTGTAAAGCGGTGTAACAGCAGCTGCATTGCTCGCCTTCACTATAAGTGCACTGAACGAGTACTGGTTTGTTATGCCTTCCACTGCGCCCAGGGGCATAAAAATGGCAGAATCAGGGGACAGTGTTGAAGATCCGTATGCATCTAGAATACCTATTGGAACTACCGAAACGCTCTTCAGGCCTGATGGTGTGCGCAGCGTAAGGTAAAGCGGCTGGTTCAGGTTCACAGACGGGCTGGTCTGTGATGACGTAGGAAATGCCAGGTCGTGGCCGACAACAGCAAGCGGAAGGGTTGTCTGGTTGTACATTGTTCCGCTGTACAGGTTTATGCTGCCTATCGCATCTGCAACACTGTAGTTGTTTATGCCAACTATGGTTGCCGTTGTCTGCTGACCGTTTATTGTTACATTTGCGCTTATCTCTATTGCAGGTATTACATCGCTGACATTTGGGAATGCTTCTATCTCTGCCACGTCTGCAGCAGTAAGCAGACCTGACCTGCTCGGGATTACGAACAGGCTTGTCGGGCCTATGCTTTGCAGTGAGCTTGTTATACTTGCAGTTATCCCGGAAACAAGTGATACAAGGGACACAATAGCGGCTATCCCTATTACCACTGTTAGCACCGTAAGGGCAGTGCGCACCTTGCGCTCGGATATGCCCTTAATGCCCAGTTTTATTATGTCGGATAGCTTCATTTAGAAACCTTCGCCTTTTTTGCTTCTTTCTTGCCTTGATTCCGAATGTAAAGATACACGGCAATCAGGATAATTACAACTATTACAAAAGCAACAAAAAGCCCCCCGCCTCCTTGTGTGCGCACCGCTGTTCCGGATTGCGGCAGCGTACGGTTCTGCACGCTTCCCTGGGCTATATCCACACTGTAATAAAGTGTCTGGTTCAGCCTCTGGTTTATGTTGTTTACATAACTTAGCTTTACAGGTATGGAGTAAGTTCCGGGATTAAGGCTCTGCACTGCAGTAAAGCTGAGCGTCACTGATGTCGGTGTGTCTGATGCAACATCGCCTATGAAGCTTGAATTTTGCCCTACTATGTTTATGCCTTTGGGAGGTTCTGGCGTTACGGTTACTGCATATGCAGTTTCGCTACCTAGATTGTCAAGCGTCGATGTGATTGTGAATATCTCACCTTTTTGCGGAGCTGCAGGAAGGACTGTGGAGCTTACTTCACTCAGATTTATGTAGCCAGGAGTAAGAAAACTTATGGTCCTTGTGATGTTGCCTCCTGAGTAGGACAGAGAAACTCCGAGGCTTGCCACCGTACCGGATGCAGAAGGATACAGCTGCAGCGGTATTGTCGCACTGCTGTGCGGGTTTATCCTTTGTATTGGTACATAACCATCTGAACCTATTATGCTGAGAGATGAGCTTGGAGTAAGCGACACGGACAGATTGGTCATTGCCGAATCTGCGCCGTTTGTGATTATTATGTTTGCGGTGTTTACCTCTCCAGAAAACAGCGATTGCATATTTGAAGAGATGTTTACGCTTCCCTGATTCTGAAGCACATACAGTTCAATAGTGCTGCTGTTTGTTGAGTTATATCCATAAGGATTTATATAATGCGGATTCAGGTTCAGGGTTACCTCCTCGCCTTTAAGTGTTGGGGGCACATACGCCAAGAAAGTCGTGTTAACATCAGATCCGGGGGCAAGCGAGGATATAGTGCCTGCCTGCCTGATGAGGTTTATCACCGGGGATGACGTAAGGGGCAGATTTATATCATAAGCATATCCTGTACCTATGTTTGACACCTGGACTGTGACGTTGTTTGTCTGACCTGCAATAAGCGTAGAGTACGGTATGCTGAACACAAGGCTCGGAGAGCCCTTCAAGGGCAGGCTGACATTGAGTTCCTGTGTATATCGTTCTGTGCTGTTTCCGGTGTAGTTCCATGCTATGTAAATCGGATATGACAGCGTTGTATTCTGTCCTACACTTAGGTTTCTAGCCAGATTAAGATAAAAGACCATGTTGAATATAGAGTAGGCATTGGCATTTTCAATGAAGTACTTCGAGTATATTGAACCGTTGAAGTTAGATACTCCGCCATACGTTTCCAAAGTGCCTTCTATATTGCTAAGTGCACAGTCATTTCCAAAACTTTCCATGCTCACTGTCAGCGGGATATCCCTGCTTCCGGGGCCTGCTGAAACTACGTGGGTCGAGTTGCCCCATTGCACGCCCAAAATCTTTATGCTGGATCCAGAGGGATTAGTGCAGGCGGCATTAACAATGCCAAAAGACAGCAGCACCAAACCTATAGTCAAAAACAGAGTTTTATAATTCATTTTTTCAGCCTTTTTTCACGTTCTACCACGCCATCCTTTAAGTATACACTTCTATCGGAATATGCAGCTATATCTTCTTCATGGGTAACCATTACTATAGTTACGTTGTTTTCTTTAGCCATGCGGACAAGCACGCTCATCACTGCATCTGAAGTTTTTGAGTCAAGATTGCCGGTTGGTTCATCGGCAAGTATAATTGGAGGTGAGTTTATAAGCGCCCTTACTATTGCCACTCTTTGCTGCTCCCCGCCGCTAAGCTCGTTGGGTTTCTTATGCATCTTGCCCTCCAAATCTACTTCTGAAAGCAGGTCCTTGCCGCGCTTGAGGTTTTCGCTTGTATCGATCCCGTCAACCATGAGCGGCAGCGAGACATTTTCAAATGCAGTGAGGTACGGCACCAGATTGTAGGACTGGAACACGAACCCTATTTTTCTGTTTCGCAGTATAGCTAGCTCCCTTTCATTTAGCGTAGAGGTGTCCACCCCATCTATGAATATCTTGCCATTGGTTGGCCTGTCCAAGGTGCCCAGAAGATTCATAAGTGTTGTTTTTCCGCTGCCGGAAGGCCCGAGTACTGAAACAAACTCTCCTGTTTTTACAGTAAGCGATATGTTGCGTATGGCAGTGTACTCTATCTTCCTGGTCTTGTAGACCTTCATGACTTCATCGACGATTATAACATTATCGGAATTTCGCTTCATAAAATCATATATTGCGTATTGCTTGCATGCATGCGGGGATTCGACTCCGGATGCTTTAGTAGGCATAGTTTAAAATTATACTAGATTATTTTGACTTTAAAGCTTAAATAAGTATGTTATGCTTTGAAAGCATATCGCATCCAGCGCGCGCAATATATGCAGAACCAGAATAAGCATTAATATTAATACCTTTACGCAGTAATTTTACACAGCAGCGGAGAGGGGTTGTGGCGTAACTTGGCAGCGCGGCAGGCTCCAGAATGTTTAATAGACTTTGAGCCTTTGGCTGTGATGAAGATCTGGAAATTCTTGTATGAAGAAACCTGCAAGTTCGGGTTCAAATCCCGGCAACCCCAGGCTGTTTCAGAATTAACGAGATAAAAGCAGAGTAGGCCAACGCGCATCAGGATATATTCTACAGGTCTGCAAGTATGTTGTCCAGCAGCTGATCTGTTCCCGTTACCTGATGCACGCCACGGAGTAGTGACTTTATCCAGTAGTTTATTGCAACATCGTTTCCTACTGCTAGGCCAATGCGATGCAGTTGCTTTATCCTAAAAATACTTTGCGGAGTACGCGTCTGAATGTGTGTTTTTCCCAAATTCTCTTCGTTTTTGGTTGTTATGGACTCCAAAAAATAAGGCAGCCCGTAGGCCATGCCCTTACTTAGACCCTCCTTAGGGTAGTACTCGAACACCTCAGCTGCAGCATAGGAACAATTTGGAATAGGCATAGAGTGCCCATAGCTTATGCGCCCCATGTATCTTGCTGTCTCTGTGTTGTTGCCATGATGTTTCTCAAGCTCTTCCTTCCAGAAAGCAGGGGCCCTGAACACGGATACGAGCTGCGAAATACGTACTTGGCTCTCCTGCGATCCAGTATAAAATTTGTACGTTACGCACTCTAGTCCCAGATACTTCCAGCGCTCGGCCTTTACCCCGATGCAGAGCTCGTTCCCCGAGGGCGCCGAATGCAGCAGGTTCTTGTAGGCCATTTCATCTTTTTGAATAATAATTTACTGATATATAAGCTTTGTTTTGCCTTTTTGCTTTTGCCTTTTTGCTTTTTGCCTTGTTTGCGCTTAATTTGTACTTTTATTGTCACTCCCACTCGATTGTAGATGGAGGCTTGTGCGTCACATCATAAACTACGCGCGTGACCTCGGGTATCTCCCCAGTTAATCGAGTAGAGATTCGTTCAA
This sequence comes from Microcaldota archaeon, assembly GCA_021852055.1. GTDB lineage: Archaea > Micrarchaeota > Micrarchaeia > Micrarchaeales > CABMGC01 > JAJZOD01. The sequence continues at coordinate 37,073 of JAJZOD010000012.1, read as the reverse complement.
GAAGTTCATAAGGAGGCTTTGCGAAATTGGCCGTCATCGCATCCGTGCTCTCCACCATCCTTATTGCCACTACGCTGCCGTATGTGCGCGCATCGCCTTTTACCCCGGTGCTTTTGATATCGGTCAGCACTGCAAAATACTGCCAGAGCTTATCGCTGAATCCGGAGCTTTCGGCTTCATAAGCGATTATTGCATCGGCTCTTCTTAAAATGCGTATCTTTTCGGGATCTATGCTGCCGATTATCCTGACTGCGAGGCCAGGGCCTGGAAATGGTTGCCGGTACACCATGTTTTTTGGCATGCCAAGCTTGAGCGCCAGCTTTTTCACCTCGTCCTTGTACAGGTCGCGGAGCGGCTCTATAACGCCTTTGAACTTTATATCGCTGGGAAGCCCGCCTACATTATGGTGCGTTTTTATAACGCTTGATTTGCCTATGCTTCCGGATTCTATCCTGTCAGGGTAGATTGTCCCTTGTATCAGGTAGTCGGCATTTACATCCCTTGCAACCTTCTCGAACTCGCGTATGAACTCCCTGCCAATGACTTTTCGCTTCTCTTCGGGATCCGACACTCCTTTCAGTGCCTTTAGGAAATTCTTGCCGGCATCGATGCATAGCAGGTTTATGCCCAATTTGGCTGCAATGTTTTTAACCTGTTCGGATTCATTATTCCGCATTAGCCCGGTATCTATGAATACTGCAGTGAGCCTTTTGCCGAGGGATTTTGATGAAAGAAGGGCGGCAGTGCTCGAGTCAACTCCACCACTCAGGGCTATCAGGGCATTGCCTTTTCCCACCTTGCCGCTTATCATGTCAGTATATTCTGAAACGTCTTTATCGGGATTCCATCCCTGCACTGCACCGCATACGCCGAATATAAAATTGTCAAGGAGGAGTTTGCCGTTCTTTGTATGCACTACTTCAGGGTGCCACTGCACTCCGAAAACCTTCATGCCTTTTGATGCAAAAGCTGCAACAGGGCAGTTCTCCGTGCTTGCGGCGATCTCTGAATCTGCAGGCATGGACACAACAGTGTCGCCGTGGCTCATCCATACCTCTTCTGTTTTTGAAAGTCCGCTGAATATGCCTTTTGCGCTTTTTATAACTGCATGTGAATATCCGTACTCCTGTTTTTCTGCCTTGACAACCTTCCCATTAAGGTAGTGTGCAAGAAGCTGATGGCCATAGCATATGCCCAGTATCGGAATGCCGCTTCTTATTATGCCTTTATCCATCTGCGGAGAATCCTTTTCGTATATGCTTAAAGGCCCGCCCGAAAGTATTATGCCTTTTATATTAAGCCTATCCTTCATATCGTTTATGCCATCAATGGTCATATCATTAGGCACTATCTCCGAGTAAACGCCGCTGTCGCGTATCCTTCTTGCTATAAGGTGGCAGTACTGGCCGCCGAAATTCAGGACTAGAATGGCATCCATCTCAAACACGCATTACCTGCCTGGCTTTATCTCTGCTTTAGAGGTCCTTCCGCTGCTTATGCGCGCTATCCTTGCCTTTGCGTGCATGTCATTTATGCTGCCTGCGCCGGCATAGCCTATTGATGCCTTAACAGAGGAGTTCATAACGCTGATTACATCAGCCACACTTCCCTTGTACGGTATCATGCCCTCTATGCCTTCATCGAAGTTCTTGCCCCCTGTATCTGCATAGCGGTCGTTCACAAGGCGTTTCTCGCGTGCGCCTTTGCTTCCCATGCCGCGATAAGGCTTGTACTTCGCGCCATTCACTGTTTTAATGTCGCCAGGGCTCTCATCAGTGCCTGCGACGCCGTACCCGAGCATTGCAGAATCAGCACCAAGCGCAAAAACAAGTGCTATGTCTCCTGCAGTTCTTATGCCGCCATCGGCTATTATTGGTATCTCCAGGCCCAGTTCACGGAGTGCATCAGCTGCCTGCGAAACAGCAAACGGCGTTGGAGAACCGGCCTTGGTCACGTCAGTTGTTATGCATATTGAACCTCCGCCTATACCGACCCTGAGGCCGTCTACCTTTTCCAGATAGCTTACAGAGTGCATGACATCCTCTTTTGTACCCATGCTGCCTATTATGATGTCCTTGCCTGTTTCACTGATTATCTTTTTCACTGACTCAAGTATTGCCTTAGTATGAAAATGAGCAACATCAAAAAGTAATGCATCAGTGTACTTTGAAATGAGCTTTGCGCGGTCTATATCAAATGGCGAAAGTGCAGCAGCAACTGCAAGCCTCTTGTCATCTCCGATAGTTGCATTTGGACTGTTAGGCTCTGCTGACTTGACAGTTTTTAGAATTTCTACCTGCTCTTCGGCAGACATGTTCCTGTGGATGACGCCTATGCCGCCGTTTTCGGCCATAGCTATCGCCATTGCACTTTCAGTTACAGTGTCCATAGGCGAAGATACGAGGGGCGAGCTGATGGTTATGCTCTTTGAGAACATTGTCTTAAGGCTTATATCCTTGGACCTTACCTCGGAAAATCCCGGAAGGAGAAGCAGGTCATCAAAGTTGAAGGCAAACGGTGCCTTCTCAAGTTTCTGCGTAAAGCTGTCCATGATGCTATTCTCCGCCAAGAATTATAAATATTTCGCTGACATGGCTAGACTGTATTGCCTAATGGAGCATTACTGATTATAGGAATCCGAATATCTTCAGGCCGAATGCAAGCACGACAAACAGCACCTCAAGAACTGTGAGCCACAACGTAACATCTGTCTCAACAGGCTTTTTCTTCAGATTCATTACAAGGTGGCACAGGCTGTATATCTTCTTGCCATAAGGCGCTTTCATTGTCCCGTCGCTCTGCCTTATACCAAGGTCTCTTACCTTGAACTTTCTGCGTAGATGCAGGAAGAACTCTATTATCCATGGGATGAATATTATGAGTCCAAATGCCTCTGCATTGCCCATTATCATTATTGCAGCAAGGCCTGCACCTGCAGCATAGGTGAAGCTGTCGCCAGGTATGACCCTCGCCTTGTATTTATTGTAAGGAAAGAACGCCAGTACTGCTGAGAACAGCATTGCAGCAAGAAATGCACCCATATACGCACTCGCGCCGGTGCCGAAGACTATAGAGTAAATCATAAGGCCACCGCTTGCCACGAGTATCATTGCAGGCTGCAGTCCGTCAAATCCGCCCAGTATATTGACTGCATTTGGAATGAACACCACTGCAAGGGGTATTATAAGCAGAGGGTACAGGAGCCCAAACCCGACAGTTCCTATAAAGGGCAGGATTATTGTGCTTGTACCTGCATTTATGGCCATCAGAGGCAACGCTCCTACAAGCGTTAGTATGGGTTTCTGCCACTGCTTGAGACCCTGCCTTATATCCATAATGTCTGTAGACTTGACCTTTTCGCCTTTTACGTTTATGTCGTCTATAAAGCCTACGAACGTAATAAGCGATATCGACAAGGCAACTGCCATCAGTGCATCTATATCAAGCACTGGCTTGAATATGAATGTAGTGCCAAAAATATACAGGAGAATGCCAAAAACTATCCCGAATGCTACGCCTATGCCGCCGCTGCTCGCAAGCTTTACAGGCTTTGCCTTGTTTATATCCTCTGCTATTATGCCTGCGCCGAAAAGATAGCTTATAAGGAACCTCGTGCTGTAGAATGTTGTTATAAAAACCACTACAGCAGGTATTATTATAGTGGCAAAGGTCTGATACATGATAAGGATTAAACCAATAAGTAATAAATAGTTAGCAGTTTGAGGTATTGACAGGTATTGACGTGCTAATGGCTGTTTTTGCAGTATATGTGTTGGAGGGCCTTGCCGTCCTCTCGTTTGCAGTACTCATAGCCCTTGACATTGGCGGCTTGATGCCAAAGAAAAAAGCATATCATGAACATGCCAGAGGTCGCAGCAGCTACATGCCCAATACGCTTGTTATGGTTCCATGCAAAGGCATCGACCTTACACTGGAACAGAATCTGAAGTCTTTGAAAGCGCAGGATTACAAAAAGCATAAACTGATTGCAATAGTTGACAGCGAAAACGACCCTGCGCTTAAGATAATAAAAAGACTGGGCATAAGCCATATCATAAGCGATTCAAAATGCAAAAATTGCAGCGGCAAGGTAAAGGCGATAAGCACTGCATTGGAAAAGTTCAATGATTATGAGGCATACGCAATTGTTGATTCTGACGTAAGTGTAGGCAGAGGATGGCTTGCCTCTCTTCTTGCTCCGTTATCCGACAAAACAGTAGGTCTTTCGACAATGTACCCATATTTCATGCCGGAACATGGGTTCTGGTCAAAGATAAAGATGATGTGGGGCTTTGTAGGTGACAGCCTGCTGGAGAGGGAGTCAACGCGCTTTGGATGGGGGGGAAGCCTTGCATTTAGAAAGGAGCTGGTTGATAAGGGTGCAATTAAATTTTTCAAGGACTCAAAGTACTCGGTTTCTGATGACATATGCCTCACCAAAATAACGAAGTCCAGAGGCATGCGGATAGAGTACGTGAGATCACCAAAGCCAGTAGTAAACTGCAGCGAGAGCTTTTCTAGCTTTTTTGAGTGGGCAAACAGGCAGACTGCGCTCACGCTTCTGGGTTATAGGAAAAACCTGTATGTCGGGCTTGTATACTACTCGATGGAGGCAGTGGTTATAGTATCTGGTGTATTGCTGTCGGTATTTGCAAGCCCGCTGTTTCTGTTTATGTTCCTGCATTACATAAGGAATATTGCCATAGGATATAAAAGGGCGAAAAAACATTACCTAGAGATGCCGCTCATAGTCCTTGCTCTTCCTTTTTTATATGATATCAATCTTATTATTGCAAGCAGGATGCATGAGATAACATGGAGAGGAAATAGGTATAAACTCATGCAGGCTTGAGATCGAGGCATTTGGTTTATAGACTTTGCACGTGTATGTCTAAAAAGTGATCGCATGGCAATGGATAACAAAAACAGCTTTGTAGTGGTTACAACAAACTACGTTCCCGGCAGCCGCATAACAAAGGTTGTAGGACCCGTATTCGGCATAATAGTCAGAAGCAGGGGCCTTGGCGGCAACATAGTAGCCAGCCTGAGAGGACTTGTAGGCGGTGAAATAGACGAGTATACACAGATGCTTACTGAAGCGAGGGAGCATGCAATACAGCGCATGATACAGGATGCGGAGAAGAACGGCGCAAACGCAGTTGTAGATATGAGATTTGACTCTGCAGACATAGGCCAGGTGATGACTGAGGTAGTGGCATACGGCACCGGAGTTGTTGCAGAAAAAGATACCGGGAAGTCAGAGCCAGTATCACTGAGGTAATGGGTGCTGGGAATGGCTGAGAGGCTTGGAGTTAAGAAGTCGGATCTTAGAGAAAACGAGCCTATAAAGGCAAATGTCGCAGGCAAAGACTATGCAATAGTGCTTCACAACGGAAGTGTGCACGCCCTTGACGGCTTATGCACTCATGAACAAGGCCCGCTTTTTGAAGGCAGTGTAGACAATAATGAGCTGATATGTCCATGGCACAGCGGCGCATTTGACATAGAAACAGGAAAAGCTGATGAGAACACGCCGTGGGTAACTGACACACGTCATTATGCTGTCGAAGAGGATGAATCAGGTGAGTTACTTATTCAGATTTAGCCTTACCTGTCACTGTTGCTTTGCCTAGAAATTCGCTTATCGAGCGTATGTTGTCTTCTGATTTTGATACGCTTACAAAATTGCTTATCAGTGAACGGTATAAGTGCCAGTTGTACCGTTTGTCCATCAATACTATGAATGCGCGGTCCGACTCGCTCCTTATGGCCCTGCCTGCTGCCTGCGCAGCCCGGACAACTCCGGGTATTATATAAGCATACTCGCTGCCCTTTCCGTTAAACAGCTTATTCATGTAGGCTATCTTTGAGTTAAGTTCCAGATTCGGCCTTTCAAGAGGTATTCCGACTATTATTATGCCTTTTATTATATTGCCAGAGTAGTCTATGCCTTCGCTGAAGCTGCCGCCCATGACTGCAAACATTAGCGAGTCGCTGCACGACTTGAAATCGCGTATCATCGATTCGACTGCAGAGGTGCGCATGTCGCGGCGCTGGATGTACTCCACCTGGCGGCCCATATGCCTGTATACGGAATCGAGGACATCGAAGCTGGGGAAGAACACTGCAACATTGCCGTTTGTCCTGTTTTTTAAAACAGCTATCTTTTCTGCTATCTTCTTGTAGTTCTCCACAGACCTGTATTCGTATTTTGTAGAAGTCTCAGAATCGACCAGGCACAGCTTATTGGATTTTGGGAATGGCGAGCTGAGGTTTGCTGTTTTTGCGTCTTTCAGGCCCAGCAGCTCCTTGTACATCTCAAGCGGAAGCAGGGTGCCACTCATGAATACGTTGGCATACGCTTCTTTAAGCGATTCGAGCGGCTCTTTCGGATACAAGGATGTAATCGACAGCTTTACGTCCCTGCCCCTTCTGGAAACTATTCTTGCGCATGAATCGTCCGCGCCGCTTAATGCTGAAAGAAATCTGGATATATGCGAAAGCGATGAACGTTTGGCCTCGGTTTTTGACACATACTCAAGGCCCGCCTTTTCAAACTGTTCTGTTATCTCCTCTATTCCCGAAGGCATGAAGCTATTCATATCTTCAAGCTCAAAGTACGCCTCAGCATTTGCAGTGCCCGAGAGACGCTTGCCTGCGATGCTTTCAAGGACAAATTCAAGGTAGGTGATATCAAGTCTGTTGTCTATCTCTGCCAGCTCCTTCTGCGCATTGGCTATGGAGTAGCTGCTCAGCGTAGCGCTGAGATATGAGCTTGCTGCTCCGAGTATGTTATGCGCCTCGTCCCATATTATTATCGAGTTCTCAAGCCTGCCTGCTATCCTTTTCATAAATGCCGCTTTTGTATATGGATTCAGTATGTGGGCATAGTCTGCTATTATGAAATTGGATTCCTTTGCAAGATCCGATGCAGCTTCGTAAGCGCATATGCCTTTGCTGAAGCACGCGTCGAAAAACATGTTGTGACCCAAGCCAGCATACTGCGCCACCTCGTCAACAGAGCCCTTTAGCTTTGCTTTTGAATAGAAGCTGCATTTCTTGGTTTTCACAAGAGAGTCGCAGCCCCTGTAGAATGATTCCCCCTCTATAAAATTTATCTTGTTGTTAACGCATAGGTTCCTCTTCCCCACAATATCAATATAGCTTATGGCCAACCCAAACTTCTTGCGTATGCCTGAGAGCACTTCGACTGCTATCTTGTGCTGCGATATTTTCGGGGTAAGGAAAAAAACCTTTTGTCCATGGCTCATTGCAAACTCCAGAACAGCAGATATAGACGCATCTGTCTTGCCTATGCCCGTAGGCGCATTTACAAGTATGCTTCTCTTCTCGGACAGCGCAGATTTTATCTCTGACATCATTATGTCCTGATAGGGCCGCGGCTTGTCGAAGCGGAACGGGAAGTCCGACAAATGTCACACCCCATTCTCTCTCATGAATCTGAGGTTTATCCTGGCAATCTCATTCGCCTGCTCCAGCGACTGCCTTATGTCATCACGCATGTTCTGTTTCTTTGAAAAGAACGAGTTTATGTTATTTAGCGTTTTTTCATCAGGCACAGCTGCAAGATTGTCTACAAAGTATTGGAGAAGATGCGTCCCGCTCTGGTATCTCGACCTGAGAAGAGTCCAGTTGTCGCGAGTCCACTGCCAGATGACTGACCTGCCCGCAGGCCTTGATGATATTACTGCAGGTATTGTTATGGAGTCCCCGTATTTTACGCTGTCTGACAAAGTAAATCTTAGCGACTCCTTTAGAAGACTGATATCATTAAACATTCCTAGCGCCTGAAGGTACCTTGATTTCTCGTCTGGAATCTCCTCTTTGATGTACATATCAGTAAAAGCCTTGTGAATAGATTTGTTGCCATTGAATGCAACAATACCGTATACAGAGCTGCGCAGGTTCGGATCTATAGGCTTCTTGCTTTCAATTAACATCTCGAAAAGCTTCCCTGCCTTGTGAATTGTTGCGGTATCACCAGAAAAACCTGATGCGGAGATTGCTGCCGAGCGGAGCTTTGTGGTTACAGTACTTTCGTTTTGTGAGCGTATCCATCCAACCTGCTTGAGCGTTTCAGTGCTGTAATCTTTCAGCAGCTTCTTTATGCGATCGCGCACAGGGCTCTTAGAGTTGTAAGTAAGATTGTAAAGACCACCAAGGTGCTGGATTACACTAAGGTTAAGAGGGTACTTTGCAGCAAAGCAGTAGCTTCCTATAAAGTCCAGATACTCCTCAAGGGTATAATCGCATCGTTTTGTGAATGCGTAAAGGTCGTTCTCTATGCCCCATGCATCAACATTTGTCAGCTCGTTCTCTTTGATCATATTGCCTAGTTCGTCAAGCTTCTCTTTAGAATACAATGTCCTGAAAAAGCCTTTCTGGTTAAGATTAAGTTTTATAGAAAGCTCTTTTACAGGGAGACTGATCGTGGCCGAGGACATCAGTATCTTCTTCCCTGATTTGTCTTTCGGTGAAGCTGAGTAATGGATTGGTACTGGCCATATGCCGCTGCGCTCTTTTGAGTTTAAGAGTGTGAACCGTTCCTGCTTAAGAGTTACACCGCCGCTTGATTTTTTAACATTTATATAAGGATAGCCTTTTTTTGAGATCCAGCTGTTTGCGACTGATTTGATATCAGAGCCGTGACCCTTTTTCGAAACCTTTCCTAACGCATCCCACAGGTCATCTGCCTCGGCATTAGAGTAGGATTTATTCTTAAGATAGATGTGTAGCCCTTTTCTGAATACGTCTTTGCCTACATAGTCCTCCAGCATATTGAGCACGCTGCCGCCTTTCTGGTAGCTTATCTCGTCAAATATCTGGTCTATTTCTCCTGGATTGCTTACGTTCACATGTATAGGGTGCGTTGAGAGGAGCTGGTCTGCTGCAAAAGCCTGGCTTATCACGCTGTTTAAGTACTCGGTGCTGATGTTCCATTCGGGAAATACCGCATCCATGGCCTTATAGCTCATAAAGGTTGCGAAGCTCTCATTTAGCCACAGGTCGTCCCACCACTTCATAGTGACAAGATCACCGAACCACTGGTGGGTAAGTTCATGTGCTACTGTTTCTGCTATTCTCTGCTTAGTAAATATTGAAGCGTTTCCCTCGGCGAGAAGCGCGGTCTCACGGAAGGTTATGGCGCCCCAGTTCTCCATGGCACCTGCAGCGAAATCGGGCACTGCTATCAGGTCTATTTTGGGCAGTGGATACTGTATGCCGAAATATGTTTCATAAAACCGTATGAACTTCTTTGCGTAGCTAAGCGCGAGCGAAGCGAGGTCTTTTTTCCCTGGAACGGTAACTGCATTTATCTGAAGGCGCCCCAGGTGGTCTGTTATTACGTCGAAGTTGCCTACGCCTATGTACAGCAGATATGTTGACATCTTCAGAGTTGTGTCGAAAACAACCAGTTTTTTGCTGCCTGTTTTTGATTCGTTTTTTATAGGCATGTTTGAAATGCACTGCAGATTATTATCAACAAGAAGTGAAAGGTCGTACACTGCCTTGAGCCCAGGCTCGTCGAAGCATGGAAATGCATTGCGCGCATTTGCGGCTTCAAACTGCGTAGTAAGCATCCATTGCGTCTTGCCGTTGATTGTATATTTGCTACGGTAGAGCCCGTTCATGCTGTCGGTGCATTTACCGCTGAATAGTATCTCAATACTAGCCTTTCCAGATACGGGCTTCGGAAACAATAGGGTAAGGAGCTCCCGCGCGCTGTTTAAATTTATTGATGCATTTTGAAGCTTGCCGTTGCTGTTTATCGATGCCTTGCTTATCTCCAATCCTGCAGAGTTTAGATTTATAGATTTTGTTTTTTCCTTTATGTCTATGTGTATAATTGACTTGGCAGAATATGTGAATTTTTCCATGTCGGGCTCGAAAAATAGTTCGTATCTCGATGGAATTACGCTGTTTCCCAGAGACTCGCGTTTATATTGCATAGTTTATATATTACATTTGGTTTTTAAAGACTTTTCTATGTTGTCGCACCTGGCAACTCAGACACTACGGTGAATCAACCACACAACTGCAGGCAGGAGTATTATGGGTAAGCTGCAGGCTCACTGATATCCAGTACTTATTCATTATGGCAACCCCTATACACGACGCTGGCTCGATACGCAGTTGGATATTCTCAAGGTATGATTTCTATGATAGGTTTAGAAGAGTGTATGATGTTGTAATCCCTGAGAATTTCAGGAACGGGCTTTAAGGAGCGTACGGATTTATAGACAACAGGATGCTTGAGAAAAGCGTAAAGAACTTAACAGTGTGAGCAGGAAACCTCACATGCTTTACTGTGGGATGAGAGCGAACTGCATAAATAATGAATGTAAACATTGATAACGATGTAAACAATGGATGTCGCAATGTAGAAGCACTTTTATTTGCTGACGTTGCTTAGAAAATCGATTACCTCTGCACTGTGGCCATTCGGCTTTACTTTTGTGTATGCCTTGGCTATCCTGCCGTCTTTTCCTATAATGTACGTGTTTCTGAGGGTACCAACACCGAAGATCCCTCTGTCGCCGTATGCACCATAGGCTTTTATTGTCTTGCTATCCGGATCTGAGAGTAGAAGGAAACTAAGTCCGTATTTGCTGCAGAATTTTCCATGGGACTTTATGTCATCCTTGCTTATGCCTACTACCTCGGCCCCCATGTCCCTTATTTTCTTTATGTCTGAATTGAAGCCTTTTGCCTCTGTGGTGCAGCCAGGAGTGTCGTCTTTGGGATAGAAATAAAGAATAAGGTATTTTCCTTTGAATTCGGAAAGCGTATGCTTTCTGCCATCGGATCCGTCAAGTTCAAATTCAGGGGCTTTAGAGTTTTCTTCCAGCATCTTATCACATAATTTGTTGTTGAGGATTATATTTAGTTATTGTTCTACAGATTATGAATATATAGTTTATCACTGCAATATATTTACCGTAGATAAAAGCATAAAGGCAGAGATTATGGCGTTTTTTGATTTTATTAAGGGAAAGGGGCTGAAAGATCATGGCGGCGCAGCGCCGGCGACAACCATAACAAGCATAAACATAAGGCTTGGCGGAGACGTCCACAGCCTCCCAGGAAAGGACGTCAGCGGCATATTTGATATAAACATACCGTTCAAGAACAGGCTGGGCAACGGTCTGCTTCCTGATAATCTGAAGGGACCTGACATAACTGTAAGCACTATTTCTATAGAGAAGCCATTTGAGCTTATAAGCATAAAGCCGGCGCTGCCAATTAATGTACAGTATATGTCGGAAGAGAATTTCGCACTTAGGATAAAGCCGCCGGATGGCAGCTATAACGGCCCGCTTATTGTCAAATTCGGCACTGGAAGCTCCGACAACATAGATATTAATGTAGCTAAAATCGTGCTTGTGAACGGCGAGAAAAGGGCAGATCTTGAAAGTTCTGCATTCAACATGAATATCAAAAAAGGTCAGGTATTCAGGAGGGATATACAACTGTACAAGATACTTAGTTTTCAGCAGAAGATCAGTTCTGTAGAGGCCTCGGCTCCGTTCAGCATTGTGTCAACGCAGCCTTCAGTTCCGTTGTCAGTTGATGTGAAAGACAGCTACATAGTTACGCTGTTCATAAAGTGCCCCGAATTCAACTATGCCGGAGACATGGAGATAGTATTCAGATAGGCTCCGAGTTTTTCCAAAGCTCCATGAACTCCTTCCTGAGTGCGTTGATCACCGATGGATCGCTTATTATCTCTATATGCTCCACATTCCTATGCATGCCGTTGTATGTAAGGTTTGCAGATCCCTGTATGGCCTGGCTTTCCGAAATATAAAGCTTCATGTGGACAAATTTCAATGGCTTTCTGAGCTGGACATTGCCGCCTCCCCGAAGGAGAAAGAGTGCCAGAACCCCTACCAGGAAAACTGTTGCGAACAGGTTTGCAAATGTCAGTGAATTGACATACAGTTCTGATATATCAAGCATTGCAAGCAGTATTGACAATGCCGCAAATATGAATATGTGCCTGCGCCTTCCGAGCTCTTTTGCAGCGCGCCAATCTATCGATGAAGAGATGAGCAGCACTTTCTTGCCGCCTGAAGAACGGCGTAGTATATCCGCATAATACTGGTCGACATACGGGGACACTATCATGAGCTCCTTGGAAGAGCGTATAAGCCTGTCTACATGCCTGTGGCAGTCGCTGCCCGTATGCTGCACAGAGCCCTGTGCTTCTGCTCCTCTTCCAAAATGCATAAACGTTATATGCTGCAAAGCTATAAAACAGGCGATGGATTGCTGAGGAATGGCATCGGGCTTACAAAGGCACTGCACCGACAAAGTGGCCAATCAGGTATCCGACAAGGCCTGCGGCAAGGCCTATTATAAGTAGCTGCATCCCGCTGCGCCATAAAGAGCCTATTGTGTATTTTGCCTCGTAATAGCCTATTATGAAAAGGAATATGCCTGATATTATAACTGAGGCTATAGCACCCCAGAGTATATTATGGGTAAAGAACAGGAAAGGCAGCAATGGTATTACAGACCCGAATATTGTAGAAAGCAGGACAGTTGTGAAACTACGCAGCGGCTGTGACTCGCCAACAGGAGACAATGACAGCTCAAAAGACATCATGAACTCGAGCATGGCTTTGGGATTTGATACTATGTGAGATGTCATCTCCTTCAGTGCGCGGCCTTTGTAGCCCCAGCCTTTTAATATGTTTATTATCTCCTTGCGCTCTGTTTTCGGCACTTCCTGCATCTCTTTTTTCTCCCTTTTCAGCTCTCCCAGATAGTACCTGCGCCTAGCAAGAGTAGAGGTGTATGCTACAGCACCCATTGAAACTGACTCTGCCCCGAGAGCTGCCAGTGCAGCAACGAATATTATGCGTATGTCGCTTGTTGCAGCAGAGACGCCGAGTATTATGCCGAGGACATTCACAAGACCGTCCTGGCTACCCAGGATAAAATCAGAGAGGAATCTGGAGCTTGAGTGTGAATGCCTCTCTGTATTTTTGCTTGGCATATTACCGACCATGGCATTACCATTGCTTGAAGCCCTGCATCTTATCCAAACAGCCGCCGAGCTGCAGGCGGCGCATATCCATTGGCACTGTCACACGCTGCCGTCTTTTGTGTATAATATTATATCAGTATGCTTCCTCTGCATCGGATTTGCGCGGAGGCCGTATATGGCGCGCACGCCTTTTTGAAGGGCAAGCTCGACAAGCCTCTGCGTTATAACGCCATCCAGAACTATTCCATATACATTGCTTGAGCTCTGCACGGAAGAGAGCAGATCGCGTATCGGTACCTCTTTTATTACTGTGCCGCTGTTGTCATAAAGCCTGCTGCGCAGCGTGCCCGACAATGCATCAAGCCCTGTTACCAGCTCTGACAACACCATGCTCTCTACTGCAGGCTTTTGCGGAGCCGCAACCCGCTGCGTGCGCACAGGCTCCGATTCCATCGTCTGCAGTGAGTCATCATCAGAATCGAGCACTGACCTCTGCTGCGATGAATTGTCATGAGTCTCGTCGCTTGGATCTGCATTTTGTACCTGCGCTTCTGTAGAGGGATTGTTATCTTGAACAGCATAATCAGGCTGCTTATCTGGCGCACCTGATTGCTGCATCTCGTGAAACGGCTGCTGGTGCTGCATGCGATCCTGCGGCATGTGCTGCCTGCCACGGAGGCCCGGCCTGTACTGATCCAGAGGCACTCTTGTGCGCATGGCTTTTATTATCTCTTTTCTGGTAAGGTCTTCAACCTCTTTTCCATCGGGAGCCCTGGCGACGTAATCTATGTCGCATGCGCTCGTCAGATTCCTTAGTATAAGGTCTCCGCCGCGATCACCATCGAGAAACACTGTCACCTCCTTCTCCCTGCACAGATTTATTATGCTTTTAGGGACTGCAGTTGCGCCGCCGACTGCTATGACGCTTGCGACATCATTCTTTAGGAGATTGAGGACGTCTGCACGGCCTTCGACTACTACCAGCTCAGGGCTTTTGCCCACCTCGGGGCCTGACGGCAGTTTCTCCGGCCCGAATGATGTTATCTCGCTGACGCGCACTTCCGATTGCACCATCTCTGAGAGCTCCTTGCTGTCGGGTATCTCTGTATTAAGAAGAAGCTTTACCAGATCCTTTGCCCTTGAGAGTATCTTGCGCCTCTTCTCCGAACGCGTGTCTTCAACCTTTTCTACTGAAAACTGCGCTTCGTACGGGCCTACGCGGTCTACAGACTCAACTGCAGCTGCAAGTATGCATGTTTCTATCCTGTCAAGCGATGCGGGAAGCAGAAGCTTTCCTACGCACCTGTTATTTGACTGCGACAGTTCAATCTCTATCCGGCCTATCTTTCCGCCTTTTTGGAGTTCCCTCAAGTCGAGGTCGTCGCCGAGCAGCCCTTCTGTCTGACCGAATACCGCCCCTATTATGTCGGGCTTGTCAACATTTCCGTTTATAGAGAACTTTGCCTCTACCATGTATTTTACTATGTCCAGATAAGTTTTTGCCATTACTTTCACCAATTTTTATTTAACTTTTTAGCATATGTTTTGTGTTTCTTTCTTTTTTTGCCATGTTTTCTTCTGTGGCCTCTACTACAGGCATGAGTATCTCCTCGACATGGACTGAATTGAGGATCTTCAGGAGCCGTGTGCCTGTTGCTGTGTCTGCTGCTACCCCATTTTCAGCAAAAAATGAGCTTAGCTTCTCGGCTTTTTCACGGCCGCGCCTGTCATTGTCTGTAAATATGAGAACGCTTGTGCATGTCATAGTGAAGCTGCGCATGGTGCTTTCATATGTATGCGCATCTATTCCCAGAGCATGAAGAGCTGCAACGTCGTGCCTGCCTTCCACTATAACATATGCGGATCTCATCTTTGAAAGCAGATGCTCTACTGCTTTCTTCCTTACATAGGGCTTTGAATGCCTCAATTTAACCACAGGAAAAGCTGCATCTAGAGACGACGCTGCGCGCTGCCGAATGCAGGCGCAGAAACATTATGATTATGATGGTATAATGTCAACATTATCACTCGTAAATGCAACTTAATACTTAGTTATAGGATGATAAGCTTATATATCTTGTGCAGGTTCGCTGAACGCTGATGATTCCAGCACTGCGGGCATCAGGATATATATTTTTACTTTGAATTAGATACGGCGATGCCTTGCACAGGTACATGAAGGGTGCTCGTAGCGAAAGGGAGCTTCTCAACAGGTTATATGACAGCGGGTGGTCTGTTATAAGAAGCGCAGGTTCTGGGGTAAATGCGCTTGGACCTGACATAATAGCAGTAAAAGACAGGGTTATGATGGCATTTGAGTGCAAAGCCTGGGAGAAGAACAGGCTAAGCATAGACCCGGAGGCATACCAGAAGCTTTTCGAGTGGCAGAACAACACCAAATTTCCAACATATATAGCATGGAGGATGAACGGCAAGGGCTGGTTTTTCCTGACGCTTGATGAGTTGAAGCACGGCGAAAAGGACCACAGCATAACAAGGATACGCACCCTTGAGATAAACAGGCTTTACGATAATATATTAGAGCATGTTGCTGAGGTCAGGGCGCCTGTGCTTGCTGCAGAGGAGGGGCAGCAACATAGCTGACGTTTTCATTCTGGATTCCGATCCCGAGCCTGCTGCCATTCTGCCTAAGCCACCTCCTTCTCTGTTTATGGTCAGGCACAGCGCGCTCAACAAGCATCCAGAAGCTTTTAGAGTGGTTGCGCACCTTAAGATGCGACAGTTCATGCGCCATTACATACTCCAGCATTGGTTCTGGCGCAAAAAGAAGCCTGTAGTTTATATTTATGTTGCCTTCGGGATAGGATGTGCTTCCCCAGAGCCTGCTCTGTTTTTTAATCCGGAGCGTATTGTAGCTGAACCCGTAGTACATGCTGTTTATTGCGTCAAGACGCGCGCTGAGATCCGGCAGCATGCATTTTGACAGCACGCGCCTTACAAGGTCAGATACTATTTCAGCAGCAGGCTGACCTTGAAGCGAAGCCGGCAATGTTACATCTATGAGAGTGCCGTTTCTGAGTACAGCCTTAGGTCGCTTTGCCGACTGCTTCTCTATTATAGTTATATCGAATGCCCTTCCCAGGACTGTTACCTGCTGCCCATTCTGAAACTGCGGCAGTTTTTCTTTGTCAAGCGCTTCAAAGCCTCTTGCAGACAGCTTTTCCAAATGGCGCAGTATCCTTCTTTCGAGAGAATCGAGCACATGCGTGCGGCTCCCTTGGCGCAGCGACAGCGGCATCTTTATTACTACCCTGTCAGGATAAAAATACGCTGCCACTGTTTTCCTTTTCTCGCTGACGTACTCTACTTCAAAACGCCTGCCTGCAACTTCCATAGGGCTCTGCAGCACATGGCCACCGCAATTACGTTAAGTCTGCGGCTATGGCGCACTTATTGAAGAACGCTGCGTTGCCAGATAAATTGGCACGCTGCGCTGTTATAACGGTAGTGTTTGACGACGTATAGTTGAAAACCATGCCAGGGGTAGAGTCGGCCATGTTTATGCACGCCTGCCTGCTTGCATATGAAAGATTTATAGGATAGCCTAGCGACCTCGAGTACACGCAGCTTGTCTGGTTAGAGTCAAAAAATGAGATACTCTTTGGGCTTCTTTGGCTCCCCAGAACTTCTAGGATATAGGTATAGCACTGCCTCTCATAGCTCTGCTGCGTATTGTTGGAGTAGATAAGCAGCACAGAGATATTTGACGCAGAATCAAGATTGGCCTTGAATGTTGAGAAAGGCACTGTCGTAGGACCCACGGCACTAGGTGCGCCGCTTTTTGGCATAAGAACGAATACAGCTGCTATGGCGATTATTATGATTATTACTGCTGCAATTGCATAAATCCATGTTCTGCTGCGTATTGCACTATTTGCATTTGCGCCGTTTGTACTGCCTTGATATGCCCTGGCAGCTGTTGCTGCTGCCGGTTTTGCCGAATTCTTCTGCTGCCTGCCTTTTGCATCCTGCTGTTTCGACGTCTGCTGATCTGTTTTTTGTTTCTTTGCCATATATACACCGTATTGCTTTATCCTTCGTTTTTTATATTTATTTTTTACTCTTTATTTATCCTTTTCTTTATTTATCCTTTTATAATATTATAATATTCTACAACGCCCATCCTTGCATGCATCATGCATTGACCGAACTACGTCTGCCTTTCTATCGCCTCTATCCTTTCTATCTTACAAGGAAGCCGATGTAGCAGGCATTGATGAATGCTTGGCTTCCAGTTGCTTTTGCGATGGTGCCGTACATTGAATATATGCTCATATTGTTGCCTGATGACTGGGTAAGCAGTATTACAGGGATATTAAGCCGTGCATACTGGTTGAGGCACTCGCTCGTGTTCATTATTGAGCCTGCGCCTGTGCATGTTGATCCTGACAGGTAGATGGTGCTTGCCTTGTAGCCGCGCTGGCTTGCATACGTGCTTATCTGCGAGGCGCAGTTTGACAGCGCAGGAGAAGTTGTGCCGTTTATAGCTATGACAACGCCGTGCGATGATGCAAGAGCTCCAGTAAATGCGCTTGCAGGAGCGCTTGAGCTGGCTGCCGCTGCAATAAGGTATGTGCCTATTACATACAAAGCGACAAGAATTGCTGCAATTATGAAGACCATACGCCATGCGCGGTGCACGTTAGGACTATGGCGTATTCTATGGTGGTGGACAAGCCGCAGGTACTGCACAAACAGTATCAGGAACAGGATTATGCCTATTATCAGTGAGAATAAAGCTGAAAGAATAGGAGCCGATGCGACTGTGTTGTTGTATGTCATGCCAGTTGCGCCTGATATTAAAGACACGAAAGGCCCGTCTATGGCCCTTGACAGCGCCTCAGGGCTCAGGTCTATCTGCGAGCCAAGTGCAGGTATGCTTGCCGATATGGCGTTAAGCTTTGCTTTTAATGCAGTGATATTTGATATCTGCGCATCAAGCTGCGCATTAAGCTGCTGCTGCTCAAAGGACATTGCAGAGGTCTTGTTGGACCTGTCACCCCCTAGCTGCAGCACTATAAGCTCTGCTGTGTTGTTCTTTGCCTCTCCCAGTACTGCGGAGTATGTTGCATTGAGCTTTGAATATGTCTGGCGCAGGCTGCTGAGCTGCGAGGAGATGCTTTGCGAGTACTTAGTTATGTTTACCTGCAGATAGTTTATTGTCAGGTTGAGATAGCCGGCTAAAGCTGATGAAACGTCTGTACGCAGCGTAGCGTTGTTCACATGGGTAAGAAGCATTTCACTCTCGTTTAGAGTTGAGTTGAACCCGGCAAGCGTTGTGTTCAGCGCGCTCTGAAGAAGCTTATGCTGCTTTGATGCAAGGACCGGGGTCAGATATGTATTCTCATAAGACGTTATGTTGCCTGCTATGCGCGATATTGAGGCGGTAGTCGGAAGCTCCGAATTTAGATTGTTTATGAGCAGCTGCACGCGGGAGAGCATTGATGCATTATAAGTAGTAAACTGGCAGTAGCCTATGGCATTGCAGTACCAGTTGCCGGACTGTGAACTTATGTTGAATGTTGTGCTTCCCGCATATGATCCCCCACAGGATGACAAATCGGCATTTTGCGGCGGAGGAAACAGAGGATTTTCACTTATTATCTGCGTCAGCTTGGAGATGTTTGCAAATGCCGCAACAACCTTCTGCGACCTTATTGTTGCGTTTGATGAACCAGTGCCGTTTGCATACTCGTTGAATATTGATATGTTTGATTCAAGGCTTGCATACTGCTGCTCGAGAAGCATTATGCCCTCGCCTAATGGCCCCGAGGGGCCGTTTGTCGCGTATAAAGCCTTATTGCATGAAGGCACTTCTGCACAGGAGTTGCAGTAGTTTCCAAGGGTGCATGTGCCGCGGTTAAGCCCTGTTTCCTGTATGCAGTCGTTCAACGATGAAGCAGAGCTGTTGATATAGCTTGACATGTCATTTTCTATTGGGGTGAAGTTTAATTTAGATGACAATGAGGAAACCATTTCAGGCCCGATTATCTTTGCTGCAGTGCTCGCATTAA
Organism: Microcaldota archaeon; assembly: GCA_021852055.1. GTDB lineage: Archaea > Micrarchaeota > Micrarchaeia > Micrarchaeales > CABMGC01 > JAJZOD01. The sequence continues at coordinate 18,023 of JAJZOD010000012.1, read as the reverse complement.
GCACGAAGCTTCCCTGGCCTGTCGTATTTATCAGAAAATAGGGGGTGCTGCTGACGTTTACAAGCGTGTAGACTAAACCCGAATATGTTATATTATGAAATGTTGCGGATGCTGTTAGGTTGTTGGGCACGTTATAGGCTTTGAGCAGCGTTTCTGCTGATGTTGATGCATATACGCTGCCTGCAAACAGCATGGCTGAAACTGCAAATACAAATACCGCAAGGCCGCTTTTGCCGTACATCCAATCAGTTATCAATTAACAAGAAATATTTATAAACCCAGCGTAGCAATTGCTGTTTTTACACTGCTGGAGTTTGTTGGACTTTGAGAAGGTCGCATTAGCAGCAACGCTAAATAATCACACAGTGTGTGCAACGCATAAAGATATGGAGGGAACTGCCAATGCAGCAGGATTAGCGATTAAGAGGACAAATAACAGCATATGGCGCGTAGTTTGAATGCATGCAAATAGGTAATGCGATATATAATATATCATCTTCCGCAGATTGTCCTCTTCGCAGATTGATGGAAAATATGCACATAGCGGCATGCATTGCATCATGCGCTACCTGTCATCAAAATCCCTGTGCCCAAACCTGAAAAAGAATCTGTTTCCGCAGAAGGGCCTTGGGTAAACCAATGGAGGCTGAACGAACTCGTACCCTGGTACATAATATCCGTAACCAGGTGCAGGCGTATAGTAATAATAATTATAACCCCAGTATCTAGGAGTTTCGTACACAGGATAAGAGGTAGATGCACACCCGCTAGCCAGAATCGATGCTCCCGCTACTGCAGCAATTGCAGCAGATCTGAATGCCCCAGTAAACAGCGTCTGCAGCCCGTGCCTTTCCTCAGTTGACCTGAGTGCTCCAGTAAGCTCTGTTTTTCCGCCTGCCTTTTTAACCGTAACGTTTCCCATGCCATCAACCCAGTAGAGCGTTAATCTCTAAGATTATTATGCTTTTCTCTATGCGCTATTTTCTCCTGGCTGCGAGCTAAGCTAAAGCTAATAGTTAAAAACTGGGGGCATGCGCCCCCTCAAAAAGGAGAAGGAAAGCCAAAAAGGCAAACACAAAATAAACTTACTACGCTACGGCCTGTGCATTCAGGATGTCGACGCATTCAACAGTGCGTTTATGAACTCGTCTCCTGCCTGAACTGTCTGGGCTGCAGAGTACCCTGCGACCAGGATCTTGTTTCCGAAGACCTGGACTATAGGTGCGCTGCTTGGACCGAACGAGGAGTTCAGTGAAGGCTGGCTTGCGAATATCTGCGCTGCCACTGAGTTCACGTACTTGCTCCCGACTACTATCAGACTTGATGCATTGCTTGCACCAGAGTCGAGTACAGCCAAAGGCGTTGTTACAGTGTTCAGCACTGTAGGCACTATTGCCTGTGATGCTGAAGGCACTGCCGTCAGGTTGCTGAGGCCTGTCACATTGCACGATGATGTCGTGAATGCGCATGTCGCATTAACCTTGCCTATGGTTACGTTCGGTATGTTCGTTGCCTGACCCACTGTGTAAGGACCGTACAGCTTCGTTGTCAGGGTGTTGCTGTTCGAGTTAGACGCTGGACCAACTATGAAGTTAAGCCCGTCTACGCTCTTCGGCTCATCGTATACTATCTGCGATGTGCTTATTGAGCTAACCTCGCCGCCGCGCTCTGTCCTGAAGCCCTGGGTTGCCTTGACATCTATGTTCTGCGAGCTCTGGTACTCAACAGCGTTGTTGTTGCCGTTTGTGTAGTTGAGCCAGTAGAGTGGCGTTGTCGTTACTGACGAGCTGTTGGTCAGATCCACTACTACGTTAGCTGAGGCCGTAGACACTCCAGGCACAGTTATCTCAGGGATTGTGTACGTGTAGTACGTTGTCCTTCCTGTAGGTGCAGTTGAAGGGCGCGATGTTGTACCAAGGCTAAAGTCAAGCAAATACTGCTCTCCAGTATACGCTGCCGTAGGGCTTGGTGAAGCTATCTCGTAGTTCCGCTGCGGTACAGAGTACAAATCTGTAGGCGAAGTGGAGTAGTTAAGATAACCAAGTACCACATCATTGCCGCCAACACCTAGTGTTATACCAGCAGCTGTGTTTGCCGTTTCGTATACTATCACGTTGACTCCAGGGTAAGGCACAGCATAACCAAGCGTTATGCCTGTCATGTTTGTCAGGTAATCGCCCTGCACTATCTGCGTGTTTGAAGAACCTGCGGTGTTCATATTAGCGAAGCCGCTAACAGATGGACCATAGCCGCTCTCCTTTGTAGTGCCGTAGTAACCAGAGGCTGTTACTGAAAGCGTAGACTGGTTCAGATAGTTTCCGGAAACTCCGTTGTTGACTATCTTGAAGATCAGTCCGCCTTGGCCTGTGGCTATCACATTAGCAAGACCTGCCGCATCTACAGCGCTCACAGCATTGAACGTGTACGGATCAAGGTTGTACGTGACGTTCTGCTGGTTCGACGTAGGAGCCGGGAAGCTAGCTGCACCGCTCACTTGGAAAGCTGTCGGTATTGAACTTGAAACTGTAAACTTGTTCACAGGTTCAGTTACAGTGGTTATGTTCACCTGCTTTGGAGTTGCACCAGTCCCTACAACATTTGCATCTGTAAATGTCGTACCGGTAACTGTTACAGGACCTACAGCTGCGCCGCCCTGGGAGTTCGAGTAAGTAACTGCACTGGAGGACGAGCCTGTCGAGAGAGTTAGGTGGTCATAGTTTGAGTTGCCACTGCTTGGCTGACCAAGTGAATCTCCGGCAAAGTTTACCTGCCACTGCGATGGGCTTGATATATAGTCAAAGTTGGTTCCGGGAGTCAGTATCACTGAGCTGCTCTCGTTGCCGTTGTATAAGACTATGCCCTGCAGTGCTGCGTTTGCAGTTGTTGCGCCGCCGGTGCTGCTCTGGTTTGTTGTCCAGCGCAGAGCTACATCCCATGCCTTGTTATTAGTGTTGAAGTAATCGCCACTAGTAACATTGACAGTGTTGCTGAACAGCTGTATCTTTGCCCATTTCTGGTATGCATACAAACCAGGGAAGGTCTGCGATACGGTTATGTACAACTTAGTTCCGGATGCGTTTATCACACCATGCTGGCTTGCAGTGCCTGCAGATGAAGGCCCAATTGAGGTTACGTTTGTCAGTACACCATTCTTGTATATAGACAAAGCAGCCTGGCTGAGACCATTCGAGTCAGGGTATGACAAGTCTGTCAGAACAACCTTGAACGGACCACTGGTTATGTTTTGACCAACATATATTACTGTAGGGGGTGTGGATGCCTGTGCCAATGTTACGTTTCCGCCAACTACGAATGTGCTTGATGTAACACCAGTCATAGATGGAGGGGCAAGGTTATACACTGTCCAGTTCTGGCCTAGCAGCGATATTGATTCGCCTGTTGTCCTGTTTGTTTCTGTATTTGTTATAGGCTTACCAAAAGTAGCGAGGTATGCTCCATTTGTGTTGAATAGAGACAGATCGCCGGAGTTCTGGTTAAATACTGGGAATCCAGCAAGCCACAAACTTTCAGTTTCCTGCGCATTTCCTGAGTTGGAAAGCAGACCAGGTACCTGTGCGCTTGTTAACTCTAGAATGTTATCAACGCTGTTCTTTGTGAACTGCGTGAATGTCATTCCGCCGCCTGTTGACCCTGCAGCAGGTGTAGGCGACCCGGTAGCTATTGTGGCGCTTGTGCCAGTATATGCTGAAGTAGCCGTTGGGCTGCTTGTTATAGGGTACGGTCCAGAGCTCGGGTGCGAGTACACATATGAGCTAGAACTACTCTGCGGTATCTTTGTATATGACAATGTGCCTGAGTTCTCAACTCCGCCGTTGAGCACTGAGCCTATGAGTGCGCTGAACGAGTATGATCCCGTTGGCACTACAAGTCCCTGCTCTCCCAACCAGACCTGCTGGTTTGAAAGCGTGCACGTAGGTGTTGTCACAACGCATTGCACACCGCTCCTGCCGCTTATCGTTGCGGTTATAGGCTGTGATGTGTGCGCTAGGCTGCCGATTACTGCAGCTATGTTTGCAGCTACGACACCGTCGCTAGGTTGTGCCTGCGATCCTACTACTATCTGCACTACAGGCTGACCTTGGGTGTTTATAATAGGTACACTATTATAGTACACGCCTTGTCCTGCAGCTGCAAGACCTACCAACAAACTTGCCGCGACTGCGGCTATTCTCTTCGCATTTAGACTTTTCATGCCATCACATTAACATTTGTGAATGTAGTTCGGAAGATAAGTATTTAAACCTACGGTCATGTTTAACATTTTGTTTATATGAAGCATAGAAATATTCGTCTAATACAGTATTACACTTCTACTATAGACGAATATCTACGACGGGAGGCTATTTTATGGCTTTAAGGGTTTGATGCGTTGTTTGTAATCTTCAGCAAGGATTCGACTGATGCACCTGATACTGCTTCTGCACCTCTTTTCATCGAGGACAGCCAGTCTGAGATAGGCACTGCCTGGTTTACCGGCAGCCCTATTCTCGACAGCTGTGCAGTCCTGAGAGGGCTTGGACATTGGGTTGTTGAGATGTATTTAACGCCATCGCAGGCAAGCACGCTTACTGCCATAAATTCGATAATGTAAGGCAGCCTGCGCAGACCTTGTTTGTCACAAGCGCTTACAAATAATAGCGGCAAATACGATACTGAAAAGGCAGTGTCCTGTTTAATAGAGTAGGTTATATAACCACCTATGGCAAGCTTTATTTCACGGCCATTATACTGATAGCTTTTGCGCCTTTTTTCAATAAGCATCCTTGCAGGATCAGACCATGGTTTTGGAACTTCGACAGCAATTGACAGGTCATTTAATGCTGACAGTTTTGTTGCATTTAAACAATACATCCAGTCGTTAACCCAGATATTGAACTGCGAGATACCGCCGAAAAATATCTTGAAGTTTGTCAGCCTGACTTGAGGTCCAGGCATATGCTCGTCTATGCCTTTGTCCTTCGGATAATTTAAATAGTGCTTTGTTTGAGAGGACTTGGGATTAATTGAAGTCAGATAGCTGCTTTTTTCTATCCCGACAAAAATTTTTTCCAATCCGACAAAAGGCAACTCGTCATGTGCTGCGCTGTGGGATGCAGAACCGGGTAAGGCGGCAATTGCATCTGCTGCTGCTTGACTCTGCGCTGAACGCTGAGATTTTGATTTTATGCTACTCGTATATCCACCAGTAATATTTAGCTTATGTGTATTGTTCTTGATATAAATAGGTGCCGAACACAGCAAGAATTCCCAAACGCATATATTGCTGCTTTGATAAAATGCGGAATTGCTTGCCTTTTTACTGCTTCTGCTGCGGAAGCTTCTTGAGCATGTCAAAGTACTGCTCTATGTTGTTTACAGTATAGAAGCCCTGTATCTTATGCCAGCACACTTTCTCGGTGCTTATCACCTTTTCGAGAAAGTCGCGCTCGAATGAGAATGCCTCTTCTGCAGGCAGCTTGTGCAGGGCACGTTCGCTTATTATATACAGACCGGCATTTATTATGCCGGGGGTAGGCACGGAAAGCTTGGGCTTCTCTGTAAACCTTTTTATGATGTTTCCGTGTACCTCGACTGCGCCGAATGCCCTTATGTCATCAACTGTAGTAAGCCCCACAGTTACAAATGCATTGCTCTCTTTGTGAATGCGGTACATCTCATTGATGTCAAACTGGTATATGGTGTCGCCATTCGCAACAAGAATGTCGCTTTGTGATCGGAGCTGCCTTGCAGCAAGTTTTATTGCGCCACCGGTGCCCAGCGGCTTGTCTTCTATAGAGTATATCAGTTCTGAAGGGAAGCCATGCTTCTGCTTGTCAAAATGCTCGACTATCTTGTCTGCTTTGTAGCCTATTGATATTACTATGCGTTTTATCCCCTGCCTTTCAAAATCGCGTATCACATAGCTAAGCAGCGGCTGGCCACGCACCTCTATCATGACTTTAGGTATATGCTGCACTGCTGGTCTGAGCCTCGTTCCCTGGCCCCCTGCAAGTATTATTGCTGTATCGAGCATTTGAACATCCGCTGTAGCAGTTTTAGATATGCAAGAAAGCCTATAAAAATGTATGCAGGAGCACAGATATCATATCGCAGTTATTCCAATAGGACTGGAGAGTGCCGTGGAGTTTATGCTTCCCACTACCTTGTCAGTTGTAAGGTTGATTATAAGTATATTTCCAACATTCCCTGGCTGTTGCCCGGCGTTGTTTGTTACGAACGCGTCGGAGCCCAGTACGGTTATTCCTAGTGGGTAGTAAAACAAATTGGACTCTATGCTGCCCGTCACCTGGCCTGTTTTCGTGTTTATAATCAGTACGTCACCTTTGCCGTTCGTTCCTCCCTTCACGTTTGCAACATAAGCCGTTGAGCCCGATATTGCTATTCCTACAGGATTATAGAACATTGAGGAGTTTATGCTTCCCACTACCTTGTAATCCGTGAGATTTATTATTGTGATTCTGCCGCCACCCGCACTGGCGTAAGCGATGCCGTCGCCAAAGTCAGTGTATGAGTTTACCACGAACGCCAGATTGCCTGAGACTGCGATCCCGGTAGGGTAGTAAAACGAATTGGACGCTATGCTGCCCGTCACCTGGCCTGTCGAAATGTTGACTATTATCACGTTGCCGAATTGGTTCTCAGCAGGCGATGGATAAGAAGAGAATCCGTTACTGCTGTTTGACAACCCACCATTGGGATTTGTCACGTAAGCTGTTGAGCCCGATATTGCTATTCCATAGGAACCGCCGGTAGGTGCGTTGGCGTATGGCCTTCCTGCGAACGCGGATGAGCTTATGCTGCCGGTTATCTTGCCGTCGGCGGAATCTATCTCCAGTATAACTGGATTGTTGTGGTTTACCACATAGACTGTTGAACCCGAGAGGGCTATGCCTGCAGGATTGTCAAATCCTATCCTTGAACCTAAGCTGCCGGCCATGCTGTCGTTCGTAAGATTAACCAGAAGTATGGCACCCGTTTTGTACAGACTGCTAGAAGGATTCGTAACATATGCGGTTGTTCCCCGAATAAATATGCCGGCGGGGGCATAAAACTCTTTGGAGTTGATACTGCCCATTATCTGATTGTCGGTGAGGTTGATTACTACTATGTTGCCTGCAGATGCAGCAGTGGAGTTTGAGTCCTGGTTTATTACGTAAGCCTTTGTCCCTCTTATGGCTATATCCGAAGGCCAGTCAAAGGCGCTTGAGTTTATGCTTCCAACTACTTTGTCAGTTGTAAGGTTCACAATCACTATCGTGCCGTTGTCGTATACCCCTCCGAATCTATCTGCTATATATGCGGTGTTGTCCGAGATGGCTATGCCTTCAGGTACAGCAAAGACGTTGGAGCTTATGCTGCCTGTTATCTTCTTTGTGGTAAGGTTTACTATTAAGACACCAGTATCTGCCGGATCCGTAACATATGCTGTTGTTCCGGAAACAGCTATGTCACTGGGCCAGTTGAACCCTGTACCGGCACTTATGGCTCCGGTTATCTTGCTATTTGTAAGATTTATTATCACTACATTGCCTGTGTTATATGCACCGCCGTACTGGTTTAACGCGTATAGATTTGAGCCGGCGGGTGTGATTGCTTCTGGTGTTGCGAATCCGCCGGAGTTTATGCTGCCAGCTATCTGATCGTTGGAGAGATTGACTACAAGTATGTTGCCTGTTCCCGTAGTTCCGCCGGCTGAGTTTGCTATGTAAGCGGTGTTGCCTGAGATGGCTACGCCGGGTGTGTCAAGATAGAAATCAATGGCAGGAGAGTCTATGCTGCCAGCTATCTTGCCATCGGTTAGATTGATTATGATAATATTTCCGTTCATGTACTCGCCGCCTTCCCGGTTCACGATATATGCCAAGGTACCGGATACAGTGATGCTTACTGGGTAAGCATCAGTAAATTCCGTGTAATTTATGCTGCCAGTTACTTGTCTGGTTGTGAGATTTATTATTAGGACATTGCTACCGTTATTGCCGAAGTTGCCACGTTGATTAAGTACATATGCAATGTTGCCCGAGATGGCTATGCCTGCAGGTACACCAAAGGCGTTGGAGCTTATGCTGCCGACCACCTGATTGCTTTGCATATTGATTAAGAGAATGCTGCCAGTGGACATCCTGCTGCCGCTCGTATTGAGGCTTAATTGATGATTTACCACATAAACGGTGTTGCCCGAGATGGCTATGCCTGCAAGGCCAAAGAACAGATTGGAGTTTATGCTGCCGGTTACAGTGCCTGTGGCAGTGTTGAGTATCGTTATGTTGCCACCAGTTGTACCGTCTATTGGCAGACCGCCTTGCTCATTTACTACGTATTCTGTTGTACCAGATGATGCCGCATACATAGGATTGTTGAATAGCACGTTCGCAGTGGAGTTTATGCTTCCCACTACCTTGTCAGTTGTAAGGTTGATTATAATTACATTGCCGTATCCGGCCGGACCTCCAAAGACGTTTAGCACATAAGCCGTTGAACCGTATGTGCTTATGCCAGTGGGTGCGTCGAAAGCGGCAGAGTTTATGCTGCCTATTATGGCGTTTGTTGCAAGATCCATTATAGTTATGTTGCCGTTGTGGGTCAGAGGACTGCCGCCCTGCCGATTAACTATATATGCAGTGTTGCCGTAGACTGCGATGTGCGACGGATCGTAAAACGAGATTGTACCTGAATTTACACTGCTTGTCGCCTTGCCTGAAGACAGATTTAACGCAACCAGATTGCCAGACGAATATCCATATTGGTTTACGACGTACAGCGTGCCATTGAGCCGTACTGCTGCACTGTTTGTTGCGTTAACGGCAGCAACAGCAGTAGTTGTGGAGCCGTTTAATGCTGAATTTGGCATGGTTGCCCTATTGCCGTTGAAAACTCCCGAGCCAAATAAGATGGCAGCTAATACCGCTATTATGACGGCTCCGGCAAGTACAAGAATAAGGGGTTTTCGCTTTCCACTACTGTCCGCTGTAGGCTTGACCTGAGACGCGCTGGCAGTTGATGCTTCTGTGCCGCCTATGTTGCTTGATACGTCCATGATGAGATCTTTTTACAGTTTGTTTGTTTTTTGCCATGTTCCTAGCGAAAGATGTAGGCGAACAGAGCACCCACCTTATGCTTGCAATCCAATCTTATAAATACTTTTAGGTGATAAAAGATTTGTCTGGCTTGAAAATTTCCCTTTTTTCTTGCTAGTAATTAGAGTAGTGGTTTTTTGGCTGATGAGGTAAGTAGCAAGGCTGCCCAGGCTATGCCCGACAAGAGCATGTCGCCATGGCACGCATCACTGATTACCAGGGACAATGTCTTATTCCTAATTGCAGTACTCGCCATATTTGTAGCAACAATCTACATACGCACGCCGCTGCTTAACCAGCAGGGATTTTACGAACCCGACGGCTTTTATCATTTTTCTGTAATACGCTCGGCAGTTAACCACGGATTTGTTATACCTAAAGTGCTTGGCATATCAGGATGGCCTGCAAATACGCCTGTGACTGAGCCGGATGGGCTTTACTGGGTTACTCTGGTGCCTTATGCGCTCCTTCAGTTCTTCGGAGTAAGCTACTACACTGTAATGCGCCTTGTCCCGCTGCTGTTTGCACTTCTTGACATAGTAGGGGCATACTACCTTGCGAGGTTCATAAGCAAAGACAGGATATTCGGATTGCTTGTAATGGCTTTTGTAGGATTGAATGCAGGAGATGCTGCAAGGACAAGCGCGCTGATATACAGGGGCGATGGTTTTGTCACAATATTCCTTATCCTTGCATTGATATTCATAGGTTTGATAATAAATGAAAAAAGGAGGAACAGGAAGCTGCTTTACATGTTCCTTGGAGGTTTTGCGCTGAGTTTAGGCGATATTGTATGGAACGGCGCTTCGTTCGCTGTTGCAGTGTACGTGCTGTCATTCCTTGTCATCTCCATATTTGCATTTATAACGGATAAGAAGGACCTTCTCAGAGACATGGGGTACGTCCTGGCCTCTTTGGCGATATGGTACCTTCTAGCAAATGCATACATACTTCTAGGATATATGTACCATCAGACGTTTACCGGACTTTACTTCATCGGGCTATGGTTTGCTCTTCTAGTGGGATGGCTCATTGTTGCTTATCTGAACAATAACCAGAACAACTACGCAGGCATTGTAGGAAGCGCCTTGAAAAGGTCGCTTGTTATAATAGCGCTCATAATTATCGGCTCTGTGGTATTTGTAGTGTTTGAATACGGCTTCATACAGCAGGTATTCATAGCAAACGGCTTCGTTATAACGAGCGGATTTGCGGCAACAATACAGGAGCTTACGCCACCGACTTTCGGATTCCTGTTTGCAAGCTTCAACATCGCACTGTTCATGAGCCCGATGACGGCTATTATGGCGATATCGTCTATTGTGCAGGGTTACGTGACCCTGTTCTGGCTGGTGCTCCTCATAGGATTTGTGCCTTACCTTTTCATACGCATATACGACTCCAAAGGCTGGCTTGGGGGCAGGGCAAGGCTCATATTTGACCCGAAGCCAGAGCTGCTTATTATAATAGCTTATTTTGCCCTTACAGCATATCTCCAGATGGCAGCAATAAGGTTCAACTCCCTTGTATCAATACCTCTGGCAATATTCAGCGCATATATGCTGTACCTTGTGCTGCTTATGGTTAGGAACCTTATATTGAGAAGGTATTTTGCTGATGGTTTCAATGCATCTACAATGATGAAATTAGTAATAACATCAGTAGTACTGCCAGTGATAATAATTTTACTTATGATAATCCTGAACATTGGCGGAATTCTGGAATATGCAATCATAGGACTGTCTGTCGCATTTGTAAATATATTCATAAGGAAACGCTTTGGCACTGGATACACATATGCAGCTATTGCAACGGCCATGATAATTATAATACTTATGATAATACTTATCTGGGATATGTATTTCGGCACTTACGCGCAGGCAGACTTCATTAATCCGCTGTTCCTTAATGCAACAACATGGCTTAAGACCAACACCCCGATAAACAGTGTTGTTCTTACTCTGTGGCCTGATGGAAGCGTTGTAGAGGGATGGGGCAACAGGACAAGCGTTACAGACAGCGTAGGATCGCAGAACGGCACAAAAGCAGATGCATTTGCAGCCTGGCTTCTCAATTCAAGCAGCGACCCTGCATTCCTTGAGAGCAGCATAAACGGCTACCCGAACTACCTTCTAGTAAGGAACATATGGCTTGAGGAGAGCCAGGGCATATTCATAGAGTCAGGAATAAACTCCAGCCTTGGGCAGTACTATGGATATGCACCCCTGACTAACATATACGAATCGGCGAACAGGAGCAGCGACGCAGTCAGTTTCAAATTCAGCAACAGCGGCATAAATGCATATCTTTACACGCAGAATGGAATAGTTACGGACAGCTTTTTGGCTTATACTGCACAGAATGGCCAGCAGGAGCTGTCTCCGTTTTCATACGTTGCACTTTACAACCAGAATAACGGAAACTTCAGCATACAGCCTGTAACTGCATACAACAAGACAAATGGCGAGATGCTGTTTGTTATGTACTCGCAGGTCCCTAGTACACAGCTCGGGCTTCCTGTTAATGTAACAACAGCAGCTGTGTTCGCGCCAGGCATGGCAGACAGCAACATGCTCAAGCTAATATACTTCTGCAACAGCAACCAGTGCGAATGGAACTACGGCAGCAAAACTGCAAAGCTGAGCCTTGTATACTTCAACCCAGATACAAAGATATTCAAGATAACCTACAACAGCACCAACGGTACGTCAACCTAGCCGATAATTTACAAAATCAAGTGATCTGATGCCAGGCATAAAAACAATGGTTACGTGCCCTAAATGCGGAAAAAGCTTTGAGTATGAATTCATACCTGGAGCTTCGGCAACAGCTATAAGGCTTGGCAGTTCCAGGTACATGAAGTGCAAAATGTGCGGAAGGTGGGCTCTTTTTGATATCTCAGGCCAGCTGCCTGCAAGCAAGCAGCGCAATCTTGGCGGCTCGGTGATTGTGGCAGGCATTGCAATTGCAGTGCTTGGAGCAGCAATGGTCATTACAGCTATTGCAAAAGACATGCAGGTCTTGGAATTTACCGGAGCTGCGGTAATTGTTATAGCCATTCTTACAGCACTGCTTGGATTTAGCGCATTAAGGCGCAAATAGGGGTATGGTAATGTTGCGACCGACCTCTGAGCCGCAGTTGTAATCCATTTGCTTGACCTAATTGACAAGAACAGATTGATTATTGTACTTATTTTAATGAAGAGTTATATTTTGTCATGTGTTCTTGAACGGCTCCCTTGGTTAATTATATATTTCTTATACTATTATGGCTGATGATGGATAGAATGATGCACATTACCTGCGCCTGCGCCCTCTCATACGGTAGAAGTACACCATTATCACTACAATTACAACAATCACTATTAATACAACAGGCACTGTGTAGTTTGACTGGGGCTGCGGTTTTGCGACAGCAGACGCTATTGTTGTCGTTGTGTTAACAGTAGTGTTCCTCGTTGTTGTGACCGGCACAACCTTCTGAAAAAGACCTACTACTGTATCTTTCGACACCGCAAACGAAACCACGCACGAAGTAGCGTTTATAGAGAAAGGCATTATAGCATACCATGTTCCGTGGACAAGTTCAAAAGGTTTTATAAGAGACGAATTCACGCCACACGAATATGGCGCGGTTACTTTAACAGAAACATTTGCGGTTGTGGAAACGCTGACGTTAAGCGCGCTTATGAGCGTGTAGTTGGCAGGAGAAGGTAGGAGAAATGATGTCTCGTTAATCAGATAGGTAGATACCTGCACGGGCATTAAGGACGTAGTTGTGAGCTCGACAATCACATTCATGTCGGTGAAGTTTATCGATATCGGTAAAGACGATGACAGGGTACTGCGCACAATAATAGATCTATTTACAGGGAATATCGTAGTAATAGGGATTATTGTCGTTGTAGAGGTGGTTGTCGTATTAATTTTTGCTGGAGAGGATATGGAGTATATGCTCTCGATGTTGTGTGCGTATGCATTGTAGTGTTTGCCGCATGGAATCCCAAAACCTAAGCCATACACGTCATTCTGATATGTGTATGCTGTGGTATTTATGGAAACATTGCAGGCCCAGCTCACGTTTATGTAAGGTGTACGCGAAGATAGGATAAGCGGCAATTGGTTCTGATAATAGGTTGTATTGCCATTGCTTGTATACAATGTATAAACTGGCTTTGTGGAGGCAAGTGATGAATTTATATTGTCGGAAAGTGTGAAAGTGTATTCTGCTGGTCCGTTGCCGCCTGATGACTGCTGTGTTACTACAGCATTTATGATTACCGTGTTAGATATGGAATTAAATGATAATGGCGTGCTTGCACCGTCTACCGCTTTGACGGCAAATATGACATTGCCGCCAGATGTACTGGCCGTATTCAGTTCGAGCGAATTGAAGGTTATTGCATTGGGCTCTACGCTGCCGACACCCAGCACGATTGTGTTATAGGTAGTTCCAGAAATTGCGTTTGCGCCATTTATCTGGATTGGTATGGAGTTGCTGACGAGTACCACATTCGCAGTAATCGGCAATGTGCCACCATTAATTATCACATTGTAAGTAACATACTGGCCTGGATTAACCACCGTGTTGCTCGGGGTGAACGATGTTGCCGTTGGTGCAGGATTGATAGTCAATGTGTTGCTTGATGTTATTGTGTTCGTGCCTGTCAGTCCGGTTATTCCAGCGAGTCCAGTTGTGCTGTCCTGAGCGTATCCGTAGAATGTCCATGCCCCATAGATGGTGCTGCTGTCTGTGCTGAACTGCGACTCTACTCCGTTGAATATCAATGCGACGATGTCGCTTGATACTGCATCTATGTTCAGGGTAAGCGCGTTGATTGAAGGAAGGTTCTGCATTGATGTTTCTGACGGATCGATCACGTTGACAGTGCCGCTGCCGTAATTAGTTACATAGGCGAGAGTGCCCGATGGATTGAAGGCAACGCCTTCGGGATTTGTGCCTACTGTTATTGTATTAACTATTGTGTTTGTGGC
>JAJZOD010000012.1:0-3920 GCA_021852055.1 Microcaldota archaeon | reverse complement strand
ACGCCTTCGGGATTTGTGCCTACTGTTATTGTATTAACTATTGTGTTTGTGGCGGTGTCTATCGAGTTGACAGTGCCGCTGCCGTAATTAGTTACATAGGCGAGAGTGCCCGATGGATTGAAGGCCACGCCGTATGGATCTGATCCTAATGAGCCTACTGTTATTGTATTAACTATTGTGTTTGTGGCGGTGTCTATCACGCTGACTTTGCTGTTGCCGTAATTAGTTACGTAGGCTATGGTGCCCGATGGATTGAAGGCCACGCCAACGAGTGCGGTGCCTACTGCTATAGTATCTACTACATTATTCCCTGCAGAATTACTCGATGTGAAGGAATAGCTCCCACTGTAGGGGCCTGTTCCGCCGCTTATCACAGTATTCGCTATCGATATCTGGCCCACGTCGATTATGCTGTTGCTGAACGAAAAAGGATTCGGAGTTGCTGTCAAGCCAGCCGCAAAGCTTACGTTTGTCGTGCCGAGCATTGCTATCGCTAATATCATGAGAACAGGTACATAAACAATTGCATAGACAATTTTCATAATAACTCCTTGTGACATCCTTCTACTCGTAAACGGCGTGGGCTTTCCAACTGAAAACCAACAATAATGTAGAACAGAGAAGTATATAAATATTTACAACAAAATTATGTATGTAGTATCCTGATTTAATGTCCTCTCGATAATATACTTTCATCATTTCACCTTTTATTTGTTTCGTATTCAACCATTTTCCGTGTCATCTTCTCGAAATATGCAATATTTGGAGTGGTGTCAAGACTCAGATGTGGCATGTTGTTATAACACTCAACAACTTTATCCAAATCAAATCCAAAATGTTTGTATAGTTTGTCTGTTGAGCCGAACCAACGTTCAATCTTACCATTGGATTGTGGTCTTTTTACCCTAGACATTATATGTTCTATACCTCGTTTCTTTAGCTCTTCTCTGAATCTATACTCCTTTTCATCATTAGTACAGAATTGGGTTCCGTGATCAGTCATCACTTGCTTCGGAATGCCCCATTCGCTTATTGCATTGTCAAGTACAAACAATGCATTTTCTGTTGTAGCATTATTGAACTTTCCTCTTCCGACCACTTTTCTAGAGGCATCATCTATATATGCAATAACATGTTTTCCATCTTCGGTGTCTGTGTAGTCTGCATGCCACAAATCATTACTATGTGGTCTCGCATAACGAACCCAATTCTTTCTTTTTACTTTCTTTCCGATAGATTTCGTTAGTCCTGCCTCTGTTAGTATACGCTGCACTCTGTTATGTGGTATTCGAGGTATTCCTAGAAGTTCATGATATTTTTCCATCTTAACTGCACCCATAGGCATCTTTTCGTATGTATCCAGAATTATCTTCCTTTCGTATTCGTTCAGTGGTTTTAACTTTTTTCCTGGCCTCCGTAAACTTATTTGATTTATCAAATAATCAGGTGTATCTTGATATTTCCTACGAAGACGCCGTACGTGTCTTGGAGTTATATTTTGTTGTTTTGCAATTCTGTACACCGACTGTTCTCTTTTCCTTGCCTGTCTTATAGTCCATCTCATTCCTCTATTTGTCAACTTCTTCATGATTTGTATACTTTTTACATAATCATATTCTTTTGTCGTGAGGACCTTATTTCGGGATAAGACAAACAAAATTATGTTATAGGGGCTTGACATTTACATTCAATCGCCTCGTTAATTCCAAAAGAGTCCTTCAATAACTGAAGAGGTATCCAAGAATACAGGAAAACACGTGAATTTTCACTGTTTTCATCCCCATGTTTTCGTTCTCCTGGAAGGCGACTAAACTGCTACGGAAGACGTACCTCTCATATATCAAAAAGAGAGAAGAGAGAAATAGAATTTATCAGACCTTAAGATTTATAATTTTAGATTCCTAGAAATCTTTCTTGATACATTTACGAACTTTTTCTTTCAGGATTTCATTCTCCTTTCTCTTCAGAGTCAGTAACCTAAAGCTGCGTCGGAGCCATCTTTGAAGTAATACAGAAGAACTCTGCTGTTTATAGTCCTGCGCTAGGCGTACATATCCTTGTACAGCCAGTGCATCATCAATTCTGCAACCTTCCCAGTCTGTTTTATACATTGCCTCCGGAGATTATGGCAACAGACGCAACATCTTCGCTTATTCCGAGTTTTTTATATGCTGCTACTGAAGCGACACCCGCAAGCTCTACTACAAGGCCATACTCTGAATAAAATTCCTTTTGCTCTACTGCCATTTGTTTGTCAGTTACCGCTACAACGTCGCCCCCGATTAAATGCAGGTCTTCAATTGCAGGTTGTGCAAACGTAGGAAGACCGACAGCTATGGCGTCAGCTTTTGTTCTTGGCTTCTGGTATTTTATCGGTACGCCAGTGCGGAACGCCTTTTCAAGCGGGTTGCATGATGTTGATTCCACTCCGACAACTTTAGGAATGTGGATTTTGGCATTGCTTGTTTTTAGCTCTCTGAAAACCTTTGTTATGCCGTTTATAAGCGTTGCATTTCCTACTGGAACGAATACATAATCTGCAGCAGGGATCTGCGCAAGCAGTTCATATGCCAACGTGCTCTGGCCCTCTTTTCTGTAGCAGTAGTCGCCTGCAAGGAATGCTGAGTGTTTTCTAGAGTATTTCTCTGCAAGGCTCTGCGCTTTTGTAAAGTCACCTTTTACCTTAACAGTACGCGCATCATGCGTTTCGCGTATGTCCCTGAGCTTGTCCTTGTTTGCATCTCCGCCTATGAATACAGTTGATTTTATGCCATAAAGTTTAGCATAGTAAGATATTGAATAAGCCATGTTTCCTGTAGATGCACAGACTATCTCGTCGAAACCGTACTCGCAAGCTTTTGCTACCTCTATGGCTGAGCCGCGGTCTTTGAAAGAACGTGTCGGATTTTCTATCTCCATCTTCAGGTGCAAACCTTTTGAATGCGCAGGGATGAGTTTTGTAGAGCCCAGCTCGTAGTGCCGGTATACGCCTTTTGGAAGTATTGACTCATACCCCCAGAAGCCCGAATTGCTAGGAACTGATGAAAGCATATGTGAATACTCGACTTCGAGTATATTTCCGCATTTTGCACATATCTGTGCCTTGTATTCCATCCCATAAACAGCATTGCATGCAGTGCAGTGCAGTGAATAGTTCATTCAATCGTATAAACAAGATAACAGCATCTTTTTAAATTCTTGCTTTCATATTAATACCAATGTGATACCATGATAAAGAGAATGCAATATCTGTACGGCGTATTAGCGCTTTTCCTGCTTGTGCAGGTGAGCATGGCATTTGTTGTAGCCCCAATAACATCGCACAATACCACTGGTGTGATAAAGAATAACAATACAAATAATACAGCAGCAATAAACGCAAACAACACGACACCTAGCAAAACGACTAGTACTACAAACACAATAAGTACTACAAACACAACAACTTCAAAGACCAACAGCACTTCGGCAACAAACAGCACGGCAGTTACAAACAGCACTGTTGCGAAGACAACTACGGCTGGGACAACTGCGCAGAACAGCAGTTCAACTGTTGTGAACACCTCAACTGGAAAAGGAAGCACATCGGCTGCGGCGCCTGGTTCAAGCAACACAACCACGTATGCAATCGTCATTATAATAATAATTATAATAATCATAGTTGCTTACATCCTGACCAGAAAGAAGTAACGATGACGTTGTCTGATTTTTAGTTTATTTTATTTAAATTTATTTTATTTGTTTTTATTATTTTATTGTTTCAGGTTATCTGATTTTTTATTTTATATATATTGTGACATCCTCCCACCCGTGAACGGTGTGGGCTTCCTTTGCATTCATGCAATCACTGCATCCTGCAAAGGATGTGTTTTATCGGTTCTCAGTTCTTCAATGCGGCTTTTCGATGCCTGTTGCACCGC
>JAJZOD010000003.1 GCA_021852055.1 Microcaldota archaeon | reverse complement strand
TAAGTCCCCTTTCTTCATTTCTCTCATTATCCATCGAACTTGGCCTAGATTTAGTGTCCTCATAGTGGTCTCTTCGTCGTATACGAATTTATCGTTTACCGAGAGAACCTTATTTCGGGATAATACATTTTGAATCGCTTTGCTAATGTAAAAAGGCATTGCGTACAACAGTGCAAAGAAACCGTACATGCACATAGCCCAAAAGATTTATAAATAGAAATTTGAATATCTTACTGGTTTCATGAAAAGATTTACTGTGAAGGCTGGCTCGTGGCTGGTGCTGAGAAAAGGCGGCAATGTACTTATGATCAAGCGCAAGAACACAGGATGGCATGACGGGGATTATGCACTGGTTTCAGGGCATCTGGAGCCCGGTGAAACATTGAGGGAGGCAATGGCGCGAGAAGCAAAGGAGGAGGTAGGCATAAGCATATCAATTAAAGATCTTAAGCCGGTGCATGTCATGCAGAAAACAGACGGGATTGGAAAGGGAGGCGATTACGTAGTTGTGTTTTTTGAGGCACATAGATGGAAAGGCATCCCCAGGAACATGGAGCCAGACAGGTGCTCCGACGTAGTGTGGTTTGACTTAAAAAAGTTGCCGGAAAACACAGTACCATTGGCAAGGCATGCGCTGAAAATGATAGATGATGGGAAGCCGTACAGCGAGTTCGGCTTTGCATAATGCTAATGCGTAGATGCATATCGTTGCATGGATATGATAGCCTCCGGAAAACCAATCACTCCTTTGGCTTGTCTTTCTTCGGCTCTTCTGCCTGGGGCGCAGCTGCAGGCTGCGCGATAGGTTGTTGCACAGGAGCTGGCGCTGATGCCTGCGATGGTGGAGTAGAGTGCGAATGCGAGTGCGCTGAATACCTCTGCTGCGAATCTGTCCTAGGCCTTCCGCTGCTTACGCTCGATGCAGCTATGTTCTTCGGAAGAGCCAGCGCTATTGATTTCACCTCGCGGTCAGGAAACTTTGTTCCTGGCTGGACTATGCGCACAGTAACGCCTATTGCACCATACTTAGGGTATGACGCTATCTGCGCAACATCGACAAGCTTTGCCGAGTTCCCTGATTTGGGCAGATAACCCAAACGTACCTTCATCTTCTTTGCCCTTGCCCCTTTTGATGCAAGTTTTCCCTTGGCCACTATCTCCGCACCTAGTGCTCCGTTCTGCATTATCTCTTTAATTGCAGTATGTATGAGCCTTCTGGGGTTTATGCCACGCTCGAGTGAGTTGGCTATGGATTTTGCCACTAGCCTTGGCTCGAGTTTTGGATTTGCAACATCGGCAACGCTGATCTGTGGATTGTCAAGATTGAAATTCTTTTTCAGGGTATTCGTAAGCGAATCTATAGTCTCTCCTCCACGACCTATTACCCTACCTGGATTTGTTACATACGGAGTTATTCTTGTTATGACAGGCGTCTTCTGTATCTCTACGCGTGAGAATCCGGCCTTGGTAAGCGCAGATTCCATATATTTTGATATGCTCCTTTTTATTATCAGATCGGATATAAATTTTCTTTCTACAACCATTCGCTCACTCTATGTTTTTGAAGTTGAATCGATTTTGTTATTATCATTTGGAGCAGGCTTGGCCTTCTCGATATTCTTCTGTGTTTCCGCCTGTGTTTCGGCGCTAGTGCCGATGCTCTTGCGCTGCTGCGGTGCTTTATCTTCTTTTTTACTAGTGTTGCCTCCTGTGCGCTTGCCCTCTGCCTTGTTCTGGCCTTTGTTCAAAGCCTTACCTTTTGCTTTGTCAGAAGACTGCGGAGCACGTTTTTCCATATGCTGAAGTATCCTTTCCAGCGAGCCCTTTCTGCTTATAAAATACTTCATGTTTTTTGTAAGCCCTGCATCGTCCGGCTGGGCAAGTGCTATCTCTATTTTTGCGTACTCTATGTCGCTGTGCATCATTGCAGACCTGCCATACATGCCACGCCCCCATACTATGCTGCCTTTAGAAGGTGACCTTCTTTCTATGTGGGTCTTATTTGCGCATGCATGCACTATTACCATATCCTCCCCGTCAAGGGCGTTGTTTGCTGCATTTGCAATGGCGTTTTGTATTGCGATCTTTACCTCTTTTGCTGCTTTTACAGGATACGCACCGCGCCTGCCGTGCAGTTCTGATCTGGAGCCCATGTGCTTATTGTGGCGCCTGTAAGGTACAGGAAGCTCCATTTTTGCTATCTTTTCAGTAAGCTTCAATGCAGCTCCTGCGCGCAGATATCTAACAGCATCGCAGACAGCGCCGAGGTCTTTATAGCTTGCGTTAATCTCATGCCTGTATGCAAAAGCCATATTTGACCTGTCCATTTTGACGTTGAATGAATACTCCATTACTTCACCGCAAGGAACTTGCTGCCACGCGTAGCCCTTATGCCAGGCGCGGAATGCTGCACACGCTTTGTTGTATGCGCGAATTCTCCGAGCCTGTGGCCCAGCATCTCCTCTGTTATTATTATATCTTTATACTCCTTCCCGGTATGCACTGCGAACCTTTTGCCTATCCAGGCCGGCAATATTACTGCCTCGCGTATCTGCGTTCTTATCGGCTTTGTTGAGCCCTCCTTCTCTGCTTCTGAGATTTTGGTTATAAGCTGTTTATACTCCAGGCCCATACGCTTTACTGCACGCCGCTGCCTAGAGGTTATCATCTGCAGATACTGTTCTGTAGTAAGCTTTTTCAGCTGTTCGCCTGTTTTGCCTCTAAAAGTGTATACCCTTGGCATTTAATTACCTCTTTCTCCTTCCTACCCTTCTTGCTGCAATGTGACCAACCTTCGCTCCAGGAGGTGCATTTCTGGAAGTCATGCTTGATGCTCCCTTGTGATGCTGCTTGCCTCCGAATGGGTGGTCCACAGGATTTGACTTTACTCCGCGGTTTGTAGGCCATGTCCTGTTTACTGCATGCTTTATGTAGAAATTCTTTCCTGCTTTCATTATGGGCTTTGCTTTTGCTCCTCCTCCTGCTACAGCACCTATCTCGGCCCTGCATGCATTGCTAAAATCCATTGAATGTTTGGAAGGCAATAAAACAGTAACAGTATTGCCTGAATGCACTGCTACTGTTGCATAGCTGCCTGCTGCGCGCGTAAGCTTGCCGCCATCGCCTGGCTTTGACTCTATATTGTATATCGGCGTGCCGTCTGGTATGTCGCCGAGCCGCAGCACACTACCCAAGGATAGTGAAGCGCCCGTACCTTCCTGTATCTTGTCGCCGATTTTTATGCCTTCTGGCGCTATGAGTATGTTCTCGGTGTAATCATCATATCGTATCCGCATAAGCGGAGCCGTATGCCCTGGGTCATCTATGAATTCTATTACCTCACCGATATATTTGCCAGGCCTGTTTGTAAACATGACATCAGCTTTGAAGCGGTTTGGAGGTTTCCGGTATGCATTGCTGCCCTTTCCTCTTCTTTGCTGCTTAAGTCTTTTTCCCATTTAATCACTTATACTAGTTTCAGCCTCTTTGCTATGTCTCCAGCCAGATACTCTTTCTTCAGTTTTATATACGCTCTCTTGACGTTCTCTGGCATTATTACAGTATTGACGCGTTCGACTTTTACCTTGAACGTATCCTCAAACTCCTTCTTTATGTCCTTTTTGGCTGCGTTGAAATTCACAACGTATATTATAGTGTTGCCTCTCTCTGCCATGTTTAATGCCTTTTCTGTTGCTATCGGATACTGCAGTAGGTTGTTCACTTACTTACCTCTTGTTTTTTGAGTTCCTGCTCTACGCCTTCAACTGCGCTCTTGCTCCAAAGCATCAGCCGCGGAAGCGCGCCTGGTGATAATTTTGAAACCGTCAGGGAATTTATGCTGCACACATCAACACCAGCTATATTCCTGCCTGCCTTGGTTATGTTATGCGCATTCTTGGCTACTATGAGCACGCTGTTCCTGAAGTGCCGCTTTGATGATTTCCTTGCAGCCCCTTTTCTCAGATGCGGCTTATGCGATCTCTCCATATCTTTCGATATTCCAAGTGCACCAAGTATTTTTATAAGATCCTTTGTCTTGTTTACCTGTTCTATTTTGTCCTCTACTATAAACGGAGTGCCGCGCTTTTCAATAACATGTTTTTGAGATATGGCTTCAGTGTTTGTCGATGCGCCGATAGCCGATTCAATTGCAAGGATATATTCGCGCCTGTTCATCTGCTCCGTAATCCTCTTTTCTATCTTATGGGGATGCGCACGGTGGCCTTTAACGCTTGAAGGTATCCTGCGTACATCGCCCATGGCACCTCCACCTAGTTTCTGCCTAGGTCTAATCGCAATTCCCATGTGCCTGCCTCTGCGGTAACCAGAATATTTACCTACATATATTGCAGTGGTATTGAATCCGGCCATAACGCTGTGACCCTGTGGCTGGTAGATTGCGCTCTGTTCGCTGAGTATTGCACGGAGAACAATGTCCTTCCTGAACTCCTTTGAAAATGTGCCTGGCAACGTCATCTTTCCTGCAACGCTGCCATCGATTGCGTACACATCTGCTTCTTTGACTTCCATAAATATCACTGTTTAGACTCAAGAGACACGTAGTTTAGCTGCGGCTGCTTTACTGCCCAGTTATTTCTTATCGCCTTCCTTATCCTAACAAGGCGCTTTGCGACTCCTGGTATTGATCCGTCTATAAGTATATAATCATTCTTTATTAAGCCGTATCCTAGAAATCCGCCTTTTATGTTTATTGCCGCTGCATCAGCATTTGTGCCGACCTTAAGCACTCTTTTGTTTATCTCTGTACGGTAGTTGTAGCCCATATGGCCCGAATGAGGCACTCCGAACATTACCTTTGGAGGGTGCCATGCTCCGAGAGTTCCTACGTGCCGCACTTTTCCTGTAGCTTTTCTATACTGCCTTGAAACACCGAAACGTTTTATGACCCCAGCCCAGCCCTTGCCTTTGCTTATGCTTGTTACATCAATATAATCCCCTGGCTTTATGAACTCTGATATCTTTACCTCTTTCCCAAGAACGCCTTCTGCAAAGGAAAGTTTCTCTGCGCTGTCTTTGCCGCCTACAGGAACCTCAAATCTCATAACGCGCTTGTTTCCGAAACCCAAAGCTGCAGGATCTAGGAACGCAAGCAGCGTTACATCATGAAGCTTATCTGGTTTTGATTTGAACTGTGAAATGTCATTATTCTTTATGGTTTTTATGCCCACTTTTGCTGCAGCTGCAGAATCATATATTTCGCCTGCAGAATGTTTATAGGAGTAGCCCATGCTATAAAGCCGTATTCCGTAAATCTGTACTTTTGGCACTTCTAGGACTGTAACTGCACGCGCAACCTCGGTGCCCTTTGCAGGACCTTCAGTGTCATCAATCATCATTACATGTGTCATGCCTGCCTTGAAAGCTACAAATCCGAGCATGCTTTTTTCTTGTGTCTGCAGTGCGCTTCTGACCCTCGGCATCAGTTTTTTCGCACGCCTGTGCGGCCAATACTCTAAAGATCCTTTTCTCATTTAACAGCCCTTTTTTCAGTTTTGTGCGGCGCAGATTTTTCAAGCTTTTCTGCTATTGCAAGCGTATTCTCAACTATTGTCAACTGTTTTATTACGCTACCCATTGAACTTAGAAGCGATTTTGCATCATCTGCAACAAAATCTATCTTTATGCCGTCCTTTGCTGCGTGCATCTCTGCTTCTGCATTGGTGTAGGAGAGCTTTCTGCCTACTATTTTTGAATAGTCAATTTCATGGCCGGCATTTATTGATATAGATGAATTAAACATAAAATCATACCTTATAGCTCAAACTCATATTACTTTTACTCCTCTGTGTGAAGCCCTGACGCTTGGTCTGTTGTTTATAGCGCCCCTGCCTTTGTACCTTATGCCACGATGCTTGAGGCCTGAGCTTGTAAGCCCCCTGAACGACCTGCCTTTGGAGTTTATTATGCCGTTGTATATGGGATCGCTTGTTATGGCGCTGTGTGACCTGTCCAATAGAATAACATCAAAGAACTTGTATTTTCCGTCTTCTCCTATATAATATGAATTTAGCACTTCTGCATTGGAGTACCTCCTCGCAGCGCGATCTTCAGCAACTGACTGCAGTGATTTTACGTATGAGAAGAAACGTCCGCTTTTTGAGGGTTTTCTGCCGCCTCGCGGTTTTATTCTTTTTGACATGCCTTTGGACGTCCTTACCCTGGCGATTATTACGCCTGGCTTTGCGCGGTATCCGAGTTCGCGCGCGCGCGCAATGTTTGTAGGCGCTTCAAGCCTGACAACTGCCGCGTCTTTTCTCCAGGCAGATACATTGCTCCTGTACAGCTCGCTGCGCTCGCTGTACTCCTTCTGGAAGTTCTCTTTTATGTATTTATATGCGCCCATTGAAATACCGTTAATGCCGTGCATTGCTGAACGTGGATATTCTGAAGTACGCTACGCCAGAATGGATAACGCTTCCTCCAAAATTGGAGGCACTCTTGCTTAGAATATAGGTAGAATATTAGCATAATTAATTTATATATCTATCGCCAACCGAGCAACAAAGCAGTTATAGCGATCAAAACACTGCAGAAGAGCAGAACATGCGTATGTTTGGTTATGCAGACAACACCGCAGCTCCTTTTAAGAAGAGGTACATGGCAGCGTAAACAGGCAGATCTGCAACCTCATCTGAGAACGGCCCGAAGCTTTCGCCTTTCATGATAAGGATGTTTCTTGCATTTGCCTTTACTTTAATCGTCTCCCCATGAAGAGCTATGGCATCCGACATGGGATCAAAAGATTGCAGCTCGCTCATGCTCACGCGTTTTGAAAGCAGGCCTGTGCCGCCGTGTATTGTGCCTGGTAAGCGTATCATATGTCCGGTATCGTTTGTCACGTTCTCATCTATCTTATCAGATTGGGCAACTGCACGATTTTTTATAACTTCGGACCAGAACTGGGCCTTGTCCTTTATATACACTATATCCCAGTTGCCGTTGTTGATTCCCATCTCTATCAGCGCCCTTTTGTTGTATAGGTTTCTTGCTGTCTTTTTATCTATCCCAGTTGAAATAAGGTATTCAGGCCCTTTTTCCATGTCCTTTATTACGTTTCTTGCTATCTTTCCGCGCCACCCCGGGTCTGAAGGCTTTGGGCCAGTAAGCCGTTTAATCCGCTTCCCGCCACCTATCTCTTCTGTATTGAAGAAATCGTCGAAGCTTATCCCTGCGCCAGTTATATAGCTGCTTATCTCCTTTCTTGCATTTGAGTCAAGATTAAGGACTGACTCATTGTCTATGTGGATGTGATAGCCCCTGTTGCCGCTGAAGTTTATTTTTATATCGCTCTTTGAAAATCCGAAATCCGGCACAAGGAACTCGTCTATAAGTTTTATGGTCTCCTCTTTGGCTTTTGTAAGGCAGTTGTCGCAGACCCAGGAAGTTCCATGCGATTTTTGGCAATCCAAACGGATGTCTGTAGCATCTATATCAAATACAAGTTCTGAGCCTAGCCAGCCCTTGTTTTCCATCGGCCTGAAACTTGGATGTGCGTAGTATGCAGTTGAACAGGAGACAAACGCAGGCGTTTTTGTAGAGAGATAGTTTTTGAGCTCGGAATTATCCTTGAACTCCATGTGCCTGAATTTTATCTTACGCTCAAAGTCTCCTATGCCGAATTCGCGCATGTTTGTTTTGCCGGGAGACAGCGTGGATGCGTCCTGCTTTTGATAGTATTCGCTGAAGAGTTTCAAGGCTGCCGTGTATCCCTGCTCACGAGTAAGCTCCAATGAATCACTGCAATGATTTATATTTTAGAGTATTAGAGTATTTATAATTAGAGTATTTATAATTAGAGTATTTATAAATACAATATTATAATTGCTCTTTGCTCTGTGGTGGCGTCATGGTCTTTGATTGTGGATTTTCAAGAGGTGGCTTCTTATGGCAGATGAGATAAAACAGGCAATAATAGTAAGGAAGGATCTTGACCTGGGCACTGGAAAACTTGCAGCACAGGTAGCGCACGCATCTTTAATGAGTTATTTTGAAGCGGAGAAAATAGACAAAGGCGTAGCAAAGGAGTGGCTTGCCTCGGGAGAGAAAAAAATAGTGCTTAAAGTCAATGATGAAAAGGCATTGAGGAAGCTGAATGAAGCATTCAAGTATAAAGGGTTTCCGTGCGCACTCGTGACAGACGCAGGGCTTACGCAGGTGCCACCCGGCACAGTAACAGCACTCGGAGTAGGCCCGTGGAAAGCAAAGGAGATAGACTTTTTCACATCAGCATTGAAGCTGCTTTAGATTTAAATTATAGATTAACGTAGATTAATAAATAATTATATATGGGTTCTGTTGGTTCTGTTTAATTTGTTAAATAAACTGTGCTTATGATGAATAGAAGCGGCAAGATTAAGAAAATGTATTCGGAATTGAAGAATATGATTAGAGAGCAACGTAGTGAATTTTTTGAAACGGTACTGCCAGATGTGCCGCAGGCATTGGCAGCTGAAATACACATGCTGCATAGAGAATGCCGTAAATTGCATAGAATTCACAACAGGTTTGCGATAAGTAGGCCGCAGGATACGCATTGATAATTATGCATCCCGTAATCGTTAAGTTATTAGCATTTTGCGGTTATAGTTAAATGATGATATTATGGCACAGCCAGGGATACCACAACCAGAACAGGAAGTAGAAAAACTCCTGAGAGACTACCAGTCAACGCAGGAACAGCTACGTACTCTTGCTATACAGCTAGAGCAATTTCAGGCGCAGAAAGCAGAGATGGAAAAAGCAAAGGAGGAGCTTGGAAAGGCTTCGGGAAAGGTCTACTTTAGCATAGGTGGCGTGATAGTTGAAACGACAAAGGAGAAGGCGTTGGCTGACATAGAGGACAGATACTCGCTTACAACTGCAAGACTCCAGTCTTTCAATAAGCAGTATACTGAAGTAAAGGCAAGGGAGAAGCAGCTCAACGAAAAGCTTACGCAGCTGTACAAACAGCAGTGAGAGAGTGTATGGCTTCCTGTCATATAGTGACCTTCTGGAATTTCTCTGGAAAAGCAAAGAAAAAAACATCTTGCTGACATTCCACAGCATAGGAGATAGGGACGGAGTGGCTTCTGCTGTCGGACTTTCACAGCTTTTTCCAAAATCAGTCATAATGGCGCCAGACTATATAACAAACAACGCAAAGAAGATGCTGCAGGATGCAGCATACGACATTGAAATAGATTCGGTGTTTCCTGAAGGTATAGACCTTGTGATAGTGTCTGATGCAAACAGGTTTGAGATAATGGGCAGGTTTGAGGAGAAGCTCATGAATTTCAGCGGCGAGGTGCTGTTCATAGACCATCATGCGCTGCCGGAGCAGCCGGAATACGGCAACAAGATAAGGGTATTCAACAGCGAGGAGTACAACTCAGCTTCTAGTATTGTATGCGACGTATTAAAATCAAGCGGCACAAGGATAAGCAAGCAAACAGCGCAGATTCTAATAAGCGGCATCGTATCTGACTCTGCTGATTTTCAGAACTCGAATCCACTCATGTTCAGGCAGATATCTGAGCTTCTTGAAGTGTCAGGCAAAATTTATACAGAGATAGTGAGCACTGAGCACATGGCCGCATCTCCAGATATAAGAAGCAGGATAATGAAGGACCTGTTCTCTGCGAGAATCGATGAATGCGGCAGATACCTGCTTTTATATGGAGAGGCTAAATTCCAGGCAAATACTTCGGCTGAGATTGCTCTCAGGATAGGCGCTGACGCATCAGTATTCTGGTCCTTAAAAGAAAAGGAGGTGACAATATCCGCAAGGCTCAGATCTCCGCTTGACAAGGAGCTGTCTATAAATCTCGGCAGGATAATGAATGAGGTAGGGGATATTATAAATGGAACAGGAGGCGGGCATCCGTGTGCTGCAGGCGCATATGGTAAAAAAATCGCAAATCTTGACGCTGCGGTGCAGAATATAATAGACCATATAAAAAATGGCTTTACATCTGAAAAAAAGTAAAGGATTTTATATTAAGTCAGTCAGAACTACTATAAAAACTATAAAAATGGGTCCGTAACTCAGCTTGGCTAGAGTGGAAGGCTTTTAACCTTTAAGTCGTGGGTTCAAATCCCACCGGGCCCGATTGCATTTAATGCTTTATTTGACAGTCTTATTTGGCTTTACTTGACAGTGTTTCTATGAAAAAGGATTTCGGATTTAAGTTTCTTTTGTACTCGCGGATATTCAGGAGCGTTGCCCTGATATTCATGACACTGGCTGCACCGATATACTTGAACAGCATTCATATCAGCATAACAAGCATAGGAATAATATATGCGGGAGTTATGGTCTTCTCTGCTGTGCTTTCAATAAGCCTTGGAACCTTTGGGGACAGGCACGGCTACAGAAAAGCGCTCATACTAGGAGAAATTCCGCCGCTTGTCGGCTCGATGCTGCTTTTTGCGACGCCGAACACAGCCATTGTAACCCTTGGCGTGATTATAGCCGGCATAGGAGGCATTGCAGGAGGCATGCGCGGCACATTCTCCCCAGGCATGACTGCACTGATTGCAAGGAACTATCCTGATAACAACATAAGGGTAAGAAAATTCAGCGTGCTTGTAATGGCTGCTTCTGTAGCGAGCATAATAGGCGCTTTGGTTCTTGTAAGTCAGTCATATATACAACCATATGTAGGTACTGTCGCCGCTTTCAGGGTGCTATTCGGCGTTGCTGCGGTTTTTATCATGGTCTCGCTCATAAGCCTTATTTTCCTGGAAGAAGCACCTACGCCGGTAAAATCTACAAAGGTGATGAAGGGAGTAAGCTTCAGGTATATGTCGAAAATCGTAGTTCTCAACGCAATCAGCGGCTCTGCACTTGGAATATCGCTGCCGCTTTTGCCTCTTCTTTTTGCGATTGCATTCAAACTGACAGAGCAGACAACTGCACTGTATATAGGCATAATATACATACCGGCATACCTGGCCACGCTTCTTGGGTCGTACCTTTCAAGAAGGTATGTAAAAGGCACGATGATGATCAGGATAGCATCGCTTACTAGATTTCTAAACGGCGCTTTTCTTATATTACTCGGAGTTGTGTTTGCAATGCAGTATTACGGAATCATGGTTTTCCTGCCTCTGCTTTTTCTGGCTTCATTGCTGTATTCATGCAGGTCATTTATATCGGGTTTTGGATCCTCTTCTATAAGCACAGTAAGCATTAACGGCCTGGACAGAGAGGATTACGGCACTGCTACAAGCGTGCAGAACCTTGCATTGAACTTCGCACAGACTAGTAGCGGCCTTAGCGGATATCTCATAGAGGCTGCACTGCCTCTGCCGTTGTTTGTTGGAGGGCTGATCCAGATGTTTGGCGGGCTTCTGTATCCGATTCTACTCAAAAATAAGCAACAGAAATAGTGCCAGGCCGCGCCTTTAATATTCAGTAGTATTCAGTATATTCCAAGCTTTTTGAATACCAGGGATTTCACATAATCATTTATTATGAAAAACAATCCAGCAGATATAAGTATAAGTGTTATGGCCTGGAGGCTTATGCCTTGGACGAGTATTCCGTAATAGGATATCAGTATGCCTGCTGCAGCTCCAGAAATTGACGAGACTAAAAGCGCCCTGCTCGGTTTTATATCCCAAAAATACCTCCTGCTTCTGACATTGAATACTGTGAATTTGTCTGAAACATCTAGAAAGAGGAACATGGCGGTCTGAAACCCTGCTGCAGTGAGGCCCAGCTGGTACAGATAGGCGTGGGCTACGCCGAGAGTCTCTATAAGAAGTAGGACTCCGATTATTGCAGAGGAGTACACTATGGATTTTATGTTCCACACATCTGGGCTCTTTGAATAATTGGCATTATCTGTAGAGATGGCAATGTTTACAATGTCATTTGTAAATATCAGAAGTATTAGCAGGAATGGAGTTATGGCTATAAAGCCATGCAAAGCTATGAAAATGACGGCTATGGTGCCGATTATCTGAAATACCTTTACTACTTTTGCAAGGGTATAAGTCATCATACGCTCAAACGTTCTCCGGCTCTCTTTTACGGCTTCGGCTATGACACCTATGCCATTTTTAGTGAGCACAAGTGCGGCTGCACTTTTTGCCACGTCAGTGGCATTGGAAACTGCAATGCCTACCTCTGCCTGCTTTAGTGCAGGGGCATCATTTATTCCGTCGCCAGTCATACCTACAGAAAGGCCGTTATTCTGGAGCGCCTTTACTATGTTGTACTTGTCGGACGGGTATATGTCTGCGAATCCGTCTGCCTCCTCTACGGCTTTGAACAGCTGCTTGTCATTTAGTTTTTTGATGTCGCTCATTGCCACTATACTGCCCTTAAATCCCAGTTCATATGCCATCTGGTTTGCTACTGCAATATTGTCGCCCGTGAGCATCTTTGTCTTCACTCCCAGCTTTTCAAGCTCGTTTATGAAAAGCCTTGCATCCTTTCGTGGTGGATCATATAGTGCCACTATGCCTACAAGCTTGTATTTGTTGCGGTTGTTGTGCGTAGTTGCTACGGCGAGGCTTCTGAAGCCCTGCTTCGACAACCGTTCCACTGCACCTTCAAAATCAGCCCGCTCGGTCCTGCTTAATTTACACAGCCTGCCGACAGCTATGGTGGCGCCTTTTGTCACAAGATATCCGCCGCCGGTGATTTTTGCCTCGGTTCTTTTTGTTGAGGGATCAAAAGGGCTGAACGACAGCTGCCTGCTTATCCTGATTTTCTTCTCTGTTGCAAATTTTAATATTGCATTGTCTATGACGTCATTGTCTTCTGCACGCGAGGCTTCGGCAGCGTACATTATTACGTCGTCTTCACTGCAGCCAAACGTAACTATATCTTTTACAACTATCCTGTTCTCTGTCAGCGTGCCTGTCTTATCTAGGCACAGCACATTTGCCGTAGCTGCACCTTCGATAGAATCAAGCTTCCTGACAAGTATTGAATGCTTTGCAAGATACTCTGTGCCAAGAGCCATGGACACGGTGAATGCAGCAGGCAATGCTACAGGGACAGAGGCTATAAGGACGACAAGCAGAAGAGGCAGCAGTGTCGAAAGGCTTACGTTAAACAGGATTATGCCGAAGATAAACATTACTGCGATGATTACCGAATCCGCAATTATTAGGTACTTCACTATCTTGAGTATTACCTTTTCGAGATGGGGCTTCGGCTTTGCAATCTTTACAAGTGCAGCCGTCTTCCCGTAAAATGTGCTGTTGCCCGTTGCGATTACCATGCAGGTAGCTTCGCCTGCTTTTACTGCTGATCCTTCATATGCTATATTGCCCGCTTGTTTGCGCACAGGAAGCGATTCCCCTGTAAGCGCAGACTCATCTACCTGGAGTGCCTCTAATTCAAGAATTTTAAGGTCTGCAGGGATTACATCGCCCATGCGCACCCTTATGACATCGCCTTTTACAAGAAATTTGGATGGTATTGACACCCAGGAACCGGAGCGCAGAACCCTCGCGTTTGTGCTCAGCCGTTTTTTGAGCATCTCTATGGAATGGTCTGCTTTGTGCTCCTCCAAAAAGCCTACTGTGGCGTTGAATATCAGCAGCACCAGAACAACGACGAAATCCTTGAAGTGCCCCAGTGCATAGGATAGGATTAGGACCGCCCACAACAATAGAGGCACAGGACCGTAAAGCTTGCTTATGAATTTCAGCACAGCACTCTGTTTTGCATCGCTTATTTCATTATATCCGGATTCCAAAAGCCTTTTCTCCGCTTCCTTTTCTGACAAGCCGTTTTTCCCTGACTGAAGTTCCCTGAAAACCTCGCCCGCGCTCATATTCGTATAATGGCTGCGATCCATAAATCGCTATAATACTTAAAAGAATAAATAGCTAAGCTAAATAAGATGCATAAAGCTAAAAGAGGTCAGTTGAACAGAATTAGCCTGAATGTACTGAAAAGGCTAAACGAAGACTGATAGGTAAATGTGCCGACCTCATGAGTAAGTAAGGGCTTTGTCGCAAGGACCACGGCAAACGCCAGTATGGCAGTAGTCTTGAGCGCTTTTTCGTGCTTTTTGGCATTTTTTAGCACAGACACCACAAATCCTTCTAGGTTGTCATTTATGTAATATATGTGTGATTTCCCGATTACCTTCTGGTTGACTATCTTGTAGTCAGATAGCAGTCGGAGATTATGCGAAACGTTAGTTTGGCTTAGGCCGGAGATACGCGCTATGTCGTTTACCGAGTACTGCCTGCTAGCAAGAACATCCAGAATCTTGAACCGGCTTTTGCTGCCAAAAGCATCTGAAAATAAAGTTGCAATGTCTTTCATTTAAACAGCTCCGGATAGATTCCAGTAAATACTTATTTGATAATAGCTAAAAAGGTTATGTTTGCAGGCGTTTTGCAGCATGCATTTCGTTTATCTGCGTAAACATATGTTTACTTTACATATGAAATTATTTCATATATTATAAATAACATTTGCAACAAAAGCAGGATAGTGATGAAATGACAGAAGGAAAATACAGCTTTTCCGCGAGGAAAGCAGGAAAGAACTGCGACTTCCAGTTTGCATCTGATGCAAGGGAGGAAGTCATTGCCAAGGCAAAGGAACATGTTGCGTCATGCAACGTGTGTGCAGACCTTAAGGAGGAGCAGTTGGCAGCAGCAATAGAGCAAAGAAATTAGTACTGCGGACTGTGTTATCTTTTTATTGTTTTTTATTTTAATTTATTTAATATGCATTTAACAACATCTTATTAGATGCACTGGAAGAACTTGTTAAAAACTCCGAATCTGCCAAAAAGGCTGGGAAACTGAGTGAAATAGGAAGAGGAGGTATTATCAAGCAGCACAACAAGACCGTTTAGATGCTAGAATTTTTGGCAGAGACGGCAAAAGTAAGATTTAACAAAGTGAGCTGGAAATCACACATCATTTATAGGTGGGATGAAAGCGAACTGTATAAATAGTAGCCTAGAATCATTAGACGAATCTTCATCTAGGAAAATTCCCTTTTTCCATTCTGGAGAAAATGGCATCAAACCATGTTTCACGTGGTATGCTCTCAGTTCAGCAAAAATTGCCTCATGGAATTGAGGTCTTACAAAATCTCCCTGATCGTAGATTTCGACGTGTCCCGCCGTATAATAAGATTTTGTTGCAAACAGTTACAAACATATATATACCTTTTTGCAGATAATTTTATATTCATGTTTCACTTGAGAAGCCCACACGATTTATCAGTGGGAGGATGTCACATATAATTAGGGTCAATACTAACATACGTACTTTTAAATATTGAGAAGTATAATTAATAGATGAACTTGCCAGGGTGGCAGAATCCGGTAATGCGTACGCCTGGAAACATACCCGGAAGCGTATGGCTCTATGAGCCACCTGGGTTCAAAATGGACTTTTGCATATGCAGAAGTTTGTGGAAATCCCAGCCCTGGCGTTTATAAAAGGCATTGGTGCAATAATGGATAATAAAGAACAGAAAGGCAAGGAGCAGAAGAG
The DNA here is from genome assembly GCA_021852055.1 of Microcaldota archaeon. Lineage (GTDB taxonomy): Archaea > Micrarchaeota > Micrarchaeia > Micrarchaeales > CABMGC01 > JAJZOD01. Next base: position 134,150 of record JAJZOD010000003.1, on the reverse strand, counting down.
AGAGAAGGTAGAGTCAAGCATAATTAGAATGGCAGGGCGCGACATAAACGGCAACTACAACGTCATGCGCGGACTTATGCAGATAAAAGGCATAGGATACAACATGGCGAGCGCTATTGCAAAAGGCTACGCTGCCACATACAATGTGCCTGAAGATACCAAGCTCGGTGCGCTTTCTGATACGCAGGTTGCACAGCTTGAAGGTTTGATAAAAGAGCCGGCAAAGTCAGGTGTGCCTGCTTATATGCTCAACAGACGCAGAGACCTGGAGACAGGGATGGATATGCACGTTGCAGGAACAGATTTAATAGTGAAAACAAGGCAGGATATAGACATGGGCATAAAAACACAGACGTGGATCGGGACAAGGCACCAGTACGGCCAGCGCGCAAGAGGACAGCGCACGAGAAACACTGGCAGGACAGGAACCACTATCGGAGTTATGAAGAAATCAGCACAACAGCCTGCAGTGCCAGGAAAAGCTGAGGATAAGGGCAAGGGAGCAGGGCTTAAGCAGGCAAAAGGCCCTTCTGAAGAGGCCAAGCCTGCAGCGGCTGCACCTGCTGCAGCTTCGGCAAAAGAGTCAAAGTGAGTAAATGGGATCGCCTAAAAGAACAAGGAAGAAATACGAAAGGCCATCGGCCATGTGGAACAAGCAGAGAATAGAGGAGGAGCACAAACTGCGCGATAATTACGGACTTAAGAATTTAGGCGAACTGTGGAAAGCAGCGAGCGAGATACGGCGCATAAGAAGGCACATCAGGGATGTGCTTTCAGGCAGTGCCGCTGACAACGTAGGAAAGGATATAGTAGCAAGGCTTGCGAGGCAAGGCATAGTCAGCGACGGTGCGGCATTTGACGACATACTTGTAATAAAGCCTGAAGCGCTTCTTGAACGAAGGCTGCAGACTGTTGTTTACAGGAAAGGCATGGCAAAGACCCTTAGGCAGTCAAGGCAGCTTGTAGCGCACGGATTTATAGCCATAAATGGCAGAAAGGTAAGAAGTCCTGGATACATAGTAAAAAGGGACGAAGAAAGCGAGATATCATATTACAAACCGATTAAGATAGAGTTCGTGCAGCAGGCGGCCCCAGAAACACAGGCACAGACTGCAGAGCACAATACTGCGCACGCAGAAACAGGGGAGGCAGTTACTGGAGCATGATGTGATTTAATGGCGAAAGAAAAAGGCGCACCGAAACAGAAAAAGACAGAAAAACAAGGAAAGACGGAGCAGCAGCAGACCAAAAAGAGCGAAGTGTCTTACGAGAATGTTGTTGCGGCTGCGCAGGAGAAGTACAAACAGAAAGGCACGAGATGGGGCGTTGCGCACATATACTCAAGCAAAAACAACACAATAATAACGCTTACAGACTTGTCGGGAGCTGAAACTATAGCCATAGGCAGCGGAGGTATGGTTGTAGATACAGATCACGAAGAGGGTTCGCCGTATGCGGCAACGCAGGCTGCGTATAAGGTTGCTGCAACAGCAATAGAAAAAGGAGTCACACACATAAATATTAAAATAAGGGCGCCCGGAGGCCATAATTCTAAAACGCCCGGGCATGGAGCACAGGCAGTAGTAAGAGCGCTTGCGAGATCAGGCTTCAGAATAGGGAGCATAGAGGACGTTACACCGATGCCTACAGACACTACAAAGAGGCCCGGCGGAAGGCGCGGGAGGAGAGTGTAGCTGCATTCCATCACAGATGCTGGTTGCAGGCATATGCCTTATTATTTTCTTGTTTTGCTTCTGCCAGTAAACATTATGGATCAGTCACATATCCAAGGCAGAACGTTGTTTTTATTTCAGGCTCTGAAATAAATGCACTGGATGTAACCGTTGCTGATGTGCTTTTCTATACCAAAAATAGCTGCAGAATTATTGAAAGCACAAGTGAAACATCAAAGTTGTCATCCAGAGGTATCGGCAGGCTTTCAACTAGTGCAGCGAGAGCAGCAACAGGCAATGCCAAGTAGGAGAGTATAGGAAATGACATTAGAAGCACTATGGCAAAATATGAGGCAGTGCCTATCACGCTTTTCTTTTTGTTGTACGGCAGTTTTACATGGCCGTAGTGCACCCCTAGTATTGTAGAAAATGAGTCCCCGAAGAATATTGCAGAAAACACAACAAGCACCATATTCGCATTAAGGAATGCTGCAGCAAAAAGCGCACCTACCCCGAGCCAAAATGCGCCATGCCCGAAATCGAAGCCTTCCCGCTCCATACGCGAGAGGACATCGAACACGCCGCCGTTTTTGGAGCTCATTGTATAGTTGCTTATGGCTACGCCGGCCATGAATACGAGCAGAAGCAGTATCGATGCGTACTGCTGCTGTACAAATATAAATAGCAGTATGAAAAATATTCCGGCAGCTATCTGAAAGATGTTGCGCATATTCTCAACTTTAGCCTCTGCTTTTCTGTGCTTGGATTTGGAATACATGCGCGTGGTGCTCAGTGCACCTATAACTGCAGATTGAAGGACAATGCCTGTGCTTATTCCCCAAGTTGCAAAAAGGTAGTATGCAGCAAGGAGAAGCAATGCGCTGCCCCATGCCTTGCCGTAGAATGAGGTAATGGCATTGAATATTATAAAGCCGCTTAGAAGGGTCGTCGTGATTGCTGAATAGCCTTCGTAATTGAAAAGCAGCCACGATGCAACAAGTAACGCCATGAACAGCAGGAGCTCCTTTGTGTCCTTTACTGACACAGCCTTGTACGCTACTAAGGCAAGCGCAATTATGTAAAGTATTATTGTTGTATATGCCATGTCACGCCACGTATATTATCCACATTGCAAGTATGAAGAATCCCGTTATTATCAGAGGCAGCCTTCGCTTTCCAGTATGGATCACATCACGGCTTACCTTTATCATAAGATCTTCGGACCCTTTGCCCCACACCTTGAAATTTTTAAGTGTAGGCTCTGAATATGACGCATGCACAGGTTTCATGCAGGACAGCGATTTTGTTATAAGTGCATCTATCACGGGCAACACCGCACTCGGCCTTGTCTCCCTCCCCAAGACATTGCTTGCAGGAAGCGATAGCGTGTTTACTGCGTGTGTATCGGTAGTGCACAGCTCGGCATCTATTCCGAACTTGTTTTTTATGTGTTTCAGAACTTCAGAGCGGAAACTGGGTAGCATGTTGTTTGCATCAAAATAAACCATGCAGAAGCGCTTCCTGCCGTATGCAAACACGCATGCGCTAAGAGGGCCGTTGCCGATGTCCCTGGCTTTGGGCTTGCTCTCAGTCGGCGCCGATGCACTGCCAAACATAAGGCGCTGCTGCCTGCCTGTTGACACAGACTTCATTGCAGATGTTATGGCATTTTTATACATGGCCACGTACTTGCTGTCCTTGTATACGCCTAGAAGCTCATCGGCAGGTGCAGACTCGAATCTAGAGTTGTGTGCATCTATTACTATGGCATTCTTGACATAGCCTTTTGCAATCTCGGTAAAGCTTATACCGACATCCCTGTTTATATCTTCTGTTATCATAGGCGCCTTGGTAAGTACTACTATGCATGAATCATTTACACGGATGGCTGTGGCAGTGCACGGGCCGGAGCTGCCGGTGCCTATGGAACCGTACGCAGCTGATGCTTTTGTGCGCTGAGCTCCTAGGCTTTTTGCGACTGCCTTTGATATTTGCGGTATCTGGCTGTTGCTTATGGGATTGTCCTCTATGTTAACAAGGCCGTGCATTACAAAGGGCACCGCGCCCTCGCATAGTATGCCTGCTCCGATGTACTCTGTAGCTGCACTGCCGCCTACGCCTTTTATGGGCCCATAATGTATCTCAGGCTTGACGAAAACAGCTTTCGGAGTGCCATTGCTGAAGATCGAAAGCATCTGCACAGGAACGTCCCTTTTGACTCCGGAGCCTTCAAGTGCATCATTGCTTTTGCTTATATTAGCGTCATAAAGCCACTGATGTATCATGCTGGACATAAGATCAACCCCGCTAAAATTTAGCTGGCGCTTTGCAGGCCTGTCCATTACATAGAGAATGGCATAACCGCAAAACATAAACACCAGCATCCCAGCCCAAAGTTTGATTAGCAGTACATTTACAGGTATCTGAATTGCAAGAAGATATGGGCTAGCAGGCAGATACAGGAGTATATTAAGCATGGGTTGTACTGCAGCAGTAAGCACCTGGCTCTTCCGTTGATTTAGCACAACGCGATTTATCATGAACCAGTATCCGTATATGCCTGCATTGCTGAGCAGAAGCACAAGATATGCAAGGGCATAGTTATGGGTAAACCTGAAAACTGCTGACATTATAATAAGAAATAGGCAGTACACTGTTGTTATGGCAAGCACTGCGACAAAGCTGTGTTTGAGCTTAAGCTTTCGTCGCATTCCTTTTAAAAGCAGGGCTGTGAGTATTGCAGGCAGCGATATGACAACTATTCCTGAACTGGCGCCGTATATGATTGAAAGCGCAGTGCCTTGGCTGTATGTTGAATGGAGAATAAGCTCCATCGCTATGCCAGCAATGATTCCAAGAAGAATTATAACAAGCGCAAGATACTGTGCCTTTGGAGCATCTAATCTGAAATATCTGGTAAAATGGGTAACGTCCCGTCTTCCATCAGGCATCGAAACACTTACCTTCCGAAACGGCGCTGCCTTTCATTGTAATCTAAGAGCGCCGCATCCAGGTCCTTTTTAGTAAAGTCAGGCCAGAGCTTCTTTGTGAAGTAAAGCTCAGAATAACTTGTCTGCCAGGGCAGCAGACCGGATAATCGCTGTTCTCCTGATGTGCGTATTACAAGGTCAATCTCGGGCATTGCGTTGGTGATAAGAAACTTCCTGAAAAATGCCTCGTTTATCTGCTTTGCTTCGACTGGCGCTTTTGATAACATTCTGACAGCATGCAGTATGTCGTCCTTGCCGCCGTAACCGAGAAGCATGTTTATTACCCTGTCCTTGTACACCCTGGTCTCGCGCTCTATCTTCTGTAGCGCACTGAGTAAATCCTTAGGAAGCATCTTTTTGTTGCCTAAAATCCGCAGCCTGGTCCGGTTCTTGTGCAGCCTTTTTAATATGCTCTTGTCCTTTGCCATGCGTGTATATATGCTGAACAGCGTCTTCACCTCGCGGCTGTCCCTTGAGAAGTTTTCTGTTGAAAATGCCCATACGGCTATACTGTTTATTCCGTACTCCTTGCACCATTCTGAAAACTCTATGAACTTCTTGACTCCCAAACTGTAACCCTGAAACATTGAGAAGGCATGAGCACGTGCCCAGCGCCTGTTGCCATCTGGTATAAGTGCAATTGACTTCGGGACGTTTCTTGCGGCCATAATAATCTGCCTTACAGCATATTTATATAGTAAAGTTTATATGAATAGGTATAAATAGCTTAAAGTGGCGTTTCGAAATGTCGATAAGCAGAAACAACGCAGATGAACTGCTCAGCAGGATACGCGACATAAAGGACTACCCAAAGCAGGGCATAATATTCAAGGACGTTACGCCTTTGCTCAAAGACGGGGGTGCTTTCAAGAAATCGGTGGAGATGTTAGTTAAATCAGTATCAGGCATGCATTTTGATTATGTGATTGGGATAGAGGCAAGGGGTTTCATCTTTGGAAGCGCGCTTGCTTACAGGCTTGGGAAGGGCTTTATACCTGCAAGAAAGAAAGGCAAGCTGCCTTACAGCGTAATATCCGAGGAGTACTCGCTAGAGTACGGCTCAGCAGCGCTTGACATTCATACTGATGCTTTAGAAAAAGGGAGCGCTATACTCATAGTTGACGACCTTCTTGCAACTGGGGGCACTGCGCTTGCAGCTGCAAGGCTTGTTGAAAAGGCCGGAGGCGTTGTCGCAGGAATGGCTTTTGTTGTTGAACTAAAGGCTTTAGATGGCCGAAGCAAGCTGCATGGCTACAATGTAATTTCACTCCTCAGCTGCTGAACAGCATACTTTTTATATCTGTAAAGCTGATGTATGAACGAGAGCTGCACGCTGCTATGCCAGCGTCTTCAATTAGTGGTTATATTAAAGAGATAGATCCCAAGAAATCGCTGTTCAAGAAGAGCGTTGAGCTTGGCTCAGGGAAGGTACAGGGTTACGATTTCGAGGGGGAATTCGACATCAGGGAGTTTTTTGCAGCATATAAAGGCACAGGTTTCCAGGCAACAAACCTTGCCGTGGCGATAGACCTTGTAAAGGAGATGCGCAGGAACAATGCAATGATCTTCTTAGGGTTTACGTCAAACATAACAACCAGCGGCCTGCGCGACGTAATTACGTATCTGGTAAAGAACAGGCTTGTGCACTTCCTTGTAACAACTACTGGAGGCCTTGAAGAAGATATTATAAAGACCCACGGCAGTTTCCTGCACGGATCATTTGATGCAGATGGAGCTTTTTTAAGGGAAAAGGGAGTAAACAGGAGCGGGAACATATTCGTACCCAATGAGAGGTACATCTGGTTTGAGAAGTTCATGGAAACTCCTCTTGAGGCTGCGTATGCAAGGCAGAAAACAACAGGCAGAGCATGCAACAGCATTGAATTTGTAGAGGAGATAGGCAGGGCTATGGAGAACGTGGATAACAAGGAGCAGAGCTTTACATACTGGGCTTATAAAAATAAGATACCGCTCCTGTGCGTGCCACTTGCCGATGGCGCCATAGGCGACCATATTTACTTCTTCAGAAAGAAGCACAGGGAATTTGACATAGACCTGTGCAGGGAGGTGGAGGTTATTTATGATGCCGTCCTAAATGCCGAAAAGACAGGAGCCATAATACTTGGAGGCAGTGTCCCGAAGCACCATATAATGAATGCGATGATGCTTAGGGAAGGCGCAGATTACACTGTTTACATAAATACAGGGCATGAAGAGGAGGGCAGCAATGCAGGTGCAAATACCGAGGAAGCCAAAAGCTGGGGCAAGGCATCAGCAGGCAAAACTGACGTAAAGGTATGGGGCGAGGCATCCATAATATTCCCTATACTTGTGGCTGCCGCATTTAAACTTTGAAAGCGCTACTTTTGATGCCTTAGCTTCCACACATTAGTGCATTTAGAAAAGCTGCAGCACATCATATGCAGTTATTATGCCTATGAGCCTGCCACGGCGCATGACCAGCACAGAGCCGAAAGCCTCAAGAAGCGGCTTGATGGATGCCACGCGTGTATTACCGTCTATCTGCGGCAGCGGCGGCGCAATTATGCTGTTTACCTCTATCTTTGAAACCGTGCCTGTTTTTTGGGTTGCTATGTCAAGCAAGTCTTTTTGGTACACTGTCCCGACAACTGCACCGGTGCCGTCAACTACAGGTATATAAGCGAAGTCATGGTTTTTTATTATGCGTATAGCTTTGTCTATGCTGTCGTGGACATCTAGAACTACTACGTTGCGGTGCATTACCTCTGCTGCGGTTTTCATCAGCATGCTCTGCTTGTCCGAGGACGCAATTGCATCTGACAATCTGCAAAATACACCATATACTACGGCATAGCTTGGATTGAGTTTTTTGATATCGCCTTCCAGCCTTGATATCATGCTTTGGCTAAGGCCGCATCTCTTTGCAAGCTCGCCCTGGCTCAGCCCCGCTGCTTTCCGGCCGGTGCGTATAGCAGAGGAAACAGACTCCAGGCTTTCAATCTGAGTATGCATAATGCCACATTATTGATTTTATATATTACCAATAGTAATTTTTATTAATGTATTTATTATAAGATAAAAGTATTTATATAGCTTCCTGTTCAAAACAGACCTTAACGCAACTTAAGAAAAAGCGGGTATAAACATGTCGAATATATCAGTAGGCAGGCTTGATGTGGTTCCGGTTAGCGAACAGGGCACCGAATATGTAGAGAGGAAGGGGCTTGGGCATCCTGACAGCCTTATAGATGGAATTGTTGATGCAACAAGTGTTTCACTATCAAAAAGGTATATTGAAGAGTTTGGGTCAATACTGCACCATAATGTTGACAAGGGTCTCATAATAGGCGGTGCATCAAGGGTGGGTTTCGGACACGGGATCATAACAAAAAGGATAGAAGTTATAGTAACCGGCAGGGCATCCAGGGGCACAAACGGCCGCGAGATTGACGTGAACGGCATTGCAGAGGAGACTGCCAGGAAGTACCTTAAAGAGAATACGAGGTTCCTGGAAGTCGATGACGAAGTGTTGATACGGCCCAAGGTAGCTGAAGGTAGCGCAGATCTTGGGCACATTTTCAGCAGGGGCAGCAAGGTGCCGCTGGCAAACGACACATCATTCGGCATAGGATTTGCGCCGTTTACTGATACAGAAAGGCTGGTTCTTGCAACAGAGAACTACCTGAACTCGAAAGAATACAAAAAAAAGGTTCCTGCAGTAGGCGAGGACATAAAGGTAATGGGCATGCGTGAGAATGACGCAATAACGCTTACTGTTGCGATAGCCTTTGTAGCGAAGAATGTGAAGGATCTGGAAGAGTACAAAGCATACAAGGCGAAGATAGCGCAGGATATAATAAAAAATGCGCGCAAGTCAACCAACAAAATAGTGAAGGTGCACATTAATACTGGAGATCCGGAAGAGGGTGGGGAAGTGTATATAACCAAAACAGGGCTTAGCTGCGAGGCAGGCGATGATGGCTCCGTTGGCAGAGGAAACAGGGTGAATGGCCTCATAACCCCGTTCAGGCACATGAGCCTTGAGGCTGCTGCAGGAAAGAATCCAGTAAGCCACATAGGAAAGATATACAACATACTTGCAACAGAGCTCGCAAAGCAGATTACATCAGAGTATCCTGGCATTAAGGAGTGCGATATTGCAATATTGTCGCAGATAGGCAAGCCTATAAGCGAGCCGCACAACCTTAATATCAACATAGTAGCAGGCAAGAAGGAGTTTGAAGCGCTCAGACCTAAAGCTGCGTACATTGCAGATGGATTTCTAGACAATATAGGAGAGTTTACAAACAATATAGCGCTTGGTAAATACAGGACATTCTGAGGCAGAGCATAGGCGCGCTGCAGTGGAATTATAAACCTTCTTTGCATAAATAAGCAGTATATGAGATACTTGGTTGCCGCTGTGCCTAATGATCCTGAGCTCGCATCATGGCTTGGGAAAAAAGGCAGCGTGAACGGCATAACTTTTTACAATAGGCGCGAAGGCGAGACTGTGCTAACCATACTCGCGCCCTCAAATCTGGAGGAGAAGTTCTACGCCATAGGAGAGATACTCACAGTATGCGATGTCGCAGTGATAAGCACTAAAAATCTTGATTCAACATTCGGCGAGGCGGTAATCGCAGCTTCACTGCTGAAGAAGAGAGTTCTTATTACAAAAGAAAATGACGTGTCAGGCATCGTAGGCAAACTAGGCCTTGATTATGAGCTTGTAGAAAAGGAGGATATCCTCCAGAAGCTTGATACAATTGCGCAGGCGAAGAGCGCTTCCGGAGATCCAGTAATAGATGTAGACAAGTCATTTCCGGTTAAAGGGGTTGGGACTGTACTGCTGGGAATAGCCTTGAGCGGCGTGATTAAGAAACATGACGAGCTTGTCACACAGCACGGGAAGAGGCTGCAGGTGCGCTCGATACAGGTGCAGGATGAGGACTGCGACAGCGCTACTGCAGGCGCAAGGGTTGGCCTGGCTGTGAAGGGCATTGACGAAAAAGAAGTTGAGAAGGGCGAGGTGCTCGCGAAGGAGCGCATCGGCATGGTTGAAGAGCTTACAGCGAAGCTTTCATTCAATCCATTGGGGGGAGAGTTCTCTGAAGACACACAGTATACCATGGTGTCCGGGTTCGGAGTGGCTCCGTGTAAGATATCGAAGAACGGCAACGACTACAAAATAAGGCTGGGAAAGCCCATGCAGGTATGCAGCGGCTTCGTAATCCTAAGGGACAAAAAGCCCAGAGTATTGTGCGCTGGGAATGAAGGGTTTACACTCGAAACTGAATCACAGCACCTTCCCAAATAAGTAACGTAGGCACAGAGGGAAGAAGGCACTGCCTTTTTTAGTTATTTGGGGCTCAGTATTTTGATTGCTTTCGTTTTTATAGAATTTATCGTCCTAAGAAAGAATCTAGCTGAATGATACTCTAATAAGTAATTTAGGTTGAATCTGAAGTTATTTCTTACAGCGTTTAAGCCTATTTTGTTTTTAGAATAGGGTTTTAACACCATATCACATCCAGCTTTATTGGAGACATCTACAGAGTTCAGTGCGCGTATCATCTCTTTTGTTACAATATCTGAGCTAAACCTCGTTTTTATGTCGTTTAATGCTTTCTTTCTGATATCCTTGGTTTTATTATAATTAGCATGCGCATATCTTAAGACTCTCCTAATTTCGCCAATTTCAACATGCGCCCACTTGTGTCCTATGTATAAAGGGCTTGTGAGCGTTGATTCAGGACTTGCTCTTTCAAGTCTATTTGGATTTAGCAGGAGGCTATTTGTTTTATCCATAAACTCTGTAGATCCACTCCAATTCACTGTAGCGGCTAAGCCCCCCATAGCCATCGCTTCCATGCAAGGCATCCCCCAACCGTTCGCCCGATCTACAGAAATGTAAAGGTCTGCTGACTTTATTAGTTCGTGTATCTTTTTCTCGGATAATTTTTGTGTGCTTAGTGTTATGTGGCTGCTTTCTATTTGTTCCGCATTGATCTTGACAAATTCTTCAATAGCCAAGACATTGTTGCTAGTTATATGCAAAAAAAGCTCGATATTTTCTTTGCCGCAAAACTCCTCGTTAAATGCTTTTATCAGCAGCGGTATGTTTTTCCTTTCAGTCAAATCTGCTATGTAAAGTATGCGAAAGACTTTATTCTGTGATAATGACTTTGGCTTGTACTTGCTTGCATCTAATCCATAATGTAGAATCCTAAGTTTTTCTTTCTTTACACCTGATTCTGAGAAGGTTTCTATATTAAATTTAGTTGGGACCCATACCTCGTTAATCCGTTTGCTGTTACATATGCCTACCCAGTTTTTAGGAATCTTGTCTGTTTCGAATATAGTCAAACATATCGTATAATCAATCCCGCTAAAGGTTATTCCCGATGCGTTATCTGGGGTCTGATGAAGGACTAGAATCTTTTTATCGTAGTTTCTTATCACAGTGCCCTCGTGGCTCTCAAGAGTTTTCCGGACTTTAGTGCTCAGTTTGTCCTTTTCGTTGTCTCCGTAGTTCAAGACTTTTATTTTTACGCCTGCCTTAATCAAACCCATTATATAGGCCCTTGAAACTGAACTGTAGCCTCCGGTCCCGTATATAGGACCGAACCATATAACCGCAAGTTCTCTTTTTGGTTGCATACGCTTACCTTTTGAAGAACTGATGGAACTTATTGATTACGTAGTCTATGTCTTCATCGCTCAAATATTGATGACATCCGATATAAAATCCGCTTCTATTTAGTTTCTTAGCGACTGGATAATCGTTCTCTTTGTCACCAAAGATCCGTTTGTAGACTGGTTGGTTCAACAGCGGCAGGAGATCTCTTGTCTCAATATTATTTTCTTCAAGATAGTTAATGAGTTCAGTCTTATCACCATCTTTTAGCACTATCCCGAAGAGCATATAAACATTCTCTCTGTCCAGAGGCGTTTGCTGGAATTGAAGATGCTCAGATAGATCTTCGAGGCCTTTGAGATATCTTGCGGCGACATACTTCCTCCTAGTTATTATCTGGTCTTTTCTTTTTAGTTGGGAAAGGCCAAGAGCTGCTTCAATCTCCGTAGATCTAAAACTATGCCCTAAAGTAACAAACTTGAATCTCTTGCTTATTACCTCCTTGAATTTTTCCTCGTCATCAATATTATCATCATCTATACTTATGTATATTGAGTCCCTTCCGTGATTCATTAGACTTCGTAACATTGTTGCGATCTGGGGATCTGAAGTCGTATTAAGTCCGCCCACGCCAGTAACTATGTAGTGCGCGATATAAGTGGAAAAACAGCCTATATCTCCGAAAGAACCAACTGTTTTTCCTTTATACTTAGCAAACATTGTCTCTGCGGAATCTTCTATTACATGAAGATTGTACTTTTTGGCTATTTTTAATATAGGATCCATATCTGCGGGAAGTCCCAAAAGATGTACTGGAATTATTGCTCTTGTTTTAGAAGTTATGGCTTCTTCAATCTTCTGAGGATCTATATTAAATGTATTTTCTTCAACATCAACAAATACAGGCATCATGTTGTTGTGAAGAACTACATTAGAGGTAGCGATGAACGTTACTGCAGGAACTATGACTTCATCGCCGGATTCCCAATTGTATTTCTCTTTCAGTGCTGCAAGTGCGATATGCAACGAACTAGTCCCACTATTAGTAAATATCGCAAATTTAGAGTCGTGAAATTTGGCAAATTCTCTTTCAAACTCTTTTGATACAGGCCCGTATGATAGTCTATTACTATCTAGTACTTTGTTCACTGCATCCTTATCCTCTCTTGTGAGTTGCAGATCTCCGACCCCGATATATATTCTCTCCATTTAACCACTGACATAAGCAATGTATATATTGCTTTAATGATTTATTATCTTTCTATAAACGTTTATTGTCTCATTCGCACATTTTTCCCAGGTAAAGCTTCTTGCATATAACATGGCTTCTTTTCTTAGCTTCTCGCTGTAACCATTTTCCTTCAAATCTATAAGAATCTTGGCCATTTGATCAACATCTTCTGCTTCTAGACAATATTTTCGCACTTCCTTTGGGACTTTTCCTTTTTTGTATATCACGACCGGAAGTCCACGTGCCTGCGCTTCTAGAATCTCCATTTCAAACCCACAGTGTAGAACAGGATGAATATAAACATCGAACGAGTCGTATATGCTAACTATATCTTTTTCTGGAGCGAAGCCCTTGAATACTATACGTTTATCATCGCTTGCGCTTTTTTTAAGTGTTTCATACCAGTATTTTGAATGCCCCCAAATTTCAAAGCGCATATCTTTGTCAGGTATTTTTTTAAATGCAGCTATAGACATTATCGTGTTCTTGTGTGGTGCAAAGCTACCGATATATCCCACAAGAAACTTCTTATTTTTGTTACTTTTTATTGGAGTCCTTATAAACTTTGGACTTATCCCGATATTTACAACAAAAATTTTATTCTTGTCATATCCCAAGATTATTGCTTCTTCCTTTGTTTGCGTTGATATCGTTATCATGTAGTCTGATTTTAGTGCCATTTTAAGACCGAACTCGACTACCAATCGCATCCAAAGCCAGGTCTTAAGATTCACACTAAATTTCCGCTTTAGATCTGGGTAAAGCAGAGGTTGAAAATCAAGGGCGGTTGTTAGAAATACCGCTTTCCTTTTTAGAATAGGAATGCAAGGCTTGAAGTTTATATTGTGTATAATGTCGTATCCTTCAAAGTTTTTGATAAGAGTATTTGCAAAAAACGATAAACCTGCCCCTAGAATTGGGTTTAGTGGTATTTCCACAGCGTCTATTTGCACATCTTTGTTCTTGAATTTTGCTTTTGATACGCTTGAGTAAAGTTCTCTGGTGTATCGATGCGATATTCCATTTTGTTCCGGATCAAACTCTCCTTTAAGCCCTAAAAAAGCAACTCTCATCATATCAAAGGTATTAGAAAAGTAGAATCTAATAACTTATGGTGCTCGGTATCTGCAGCTATCAATATTTAGGATAGGGATTTATAAGGAACTGTTGAAAGAGTATAAATTATAATCTTGCACAACAAATTTGAATTGCGTGTATCTATGAATGTTCTTGTAGCTACGAAATCATACTCCTTTAATATGATTGGAGGTGGCGATGTACAGGCTGAGAGAACCATAGAGAGCTTGAAGAAACTAGGAGTAAACGTAAAACTCTTGGATAAGCGTGTAAAGGATATTTCCAAATATGATATTTTGCATATATTTGCTCCGTCTGTTTTCCCCATGGATGCTTACTCGCTGGCTGAACAGGCGAAGAAGAACACAAAGGTCGTTGTGTCTTCGGTTTTCTGGCTTCCAGTATACAAAACACGCGCATTGAATGTGCTCAAGATAAACCCGATAAACAAGATGGCAATAAGAATAGGTAACAGCATACCAATGTACGGACCATCATATCTGAAACTTCTGTTCGAGACCAGTGATATGGTGCTCCCAAATACCGATGAAGAGAGAAAAATTATAAAGAGCGTTTTTGATATAAGGCACAATAGATTTTCAGTTGTCCCGAATGGGGTAGATAATGAATTCAAAGATGGAAATAGGGAGTTATTCAGGAGGAAGTTTGGTATTGAGAACTTCATACTGTTTGTTGGAAGAATCGAACGGAGGAAGAACCTGTTAAAGCTGATAAAGGCGTTTGAGACTTCAGGACTCGACACGGAACTCGTGATAGTAGGTTCTGTGGCGGAAGAGGCATATTACAAATCATGTAAGGCCATTTCGAATAAGAAGGTCAAGTTCATAGGACCTATGGATCATGCTTCACGATTGCTTAAGTCCGCTTATAAGGCCGCAAAGGTGGTTGTTTTGCCAAGTTATTATGAGACTCCGGGTCTCTCGGCACTTGAAGGAGGCCTTGCCGGTGCGAACATTGCAATAACAAAAATAGGTGGCACAGACGAATACTTCGGCAAATTTGCAGACTATCTTGATCCTTACAGCATAAGTAGCATAAGAAAGGCTATAGTAGCTGCGTATGAACGTCCAAGAAGTGACAAGCTTCAGAATCACATACTTGAGAACTTCACATGGGACTCTGTAGCAAAGAAGACCATACAGGCATATAAATCAATATTGTAGATGGATGGTATGAAAGTTTGCATAGTTGTTGGTACAAGACCAGAGATAGTAAAAATGAGCCCTATAATAAAAGAGTTAGTTAAGCAGAGATTGAACCACTTCGTGCTGCATACAGGGCAACATTATTCATATAATATGGATGGTATATTCTTCAAGGAACTTGGGCTTAAAAAGCCAAAATACAACTTGAAGATAGGATCCGGTACTCAGGGAGACCAGACAGGCAGGATGTTAGTAAAAATAGAACAGGTATTAATGAAGGAGAAACCAGATGTTGTTTTGGTGCAAGGTGATACGAATACAGTGCTCGCAGCTTCACTGGCTGCCGGAAAGCTCCACATAAGAATAGGTCACGTAGAGGCAGGGATAAGGAGCTTTAATAGGTATATGCCAGAGGAGCTCAATAGGATATTAGTGGATCACATATCCGACTATCTATTTGCGCCTACGAAGAATGCAAGGCGACAACTTATCAAAGAAGGTATAGATCCTAAGAAGATCCTTGTAACAGGAAACACAGTAGTAGATGCGGTACTTAATAACATAAAAATCGCTAAAAGGCGTGCGTCTGCATTGAGAGAGCTAGAATTAGTCAGAAAAAATTACATGCTCCTGACAATGCATAGACAGGAGAACGTTGATAACAAGAAACGACTTAGCAGTATACTGAAGGGCATTACGCTTCTGCATAAAAATGTTAAGATGCCAATAGTGTTTCCAGCACATCCTAGGACGTTAAAGATGATCAGTAGATTAAGGCTGAAGTTGCCAGAATGCATAAAAACCATAGAGCCAGTAGGGTACATCGAATTCTTACAACTTGAAGCAAATGCAAGTCTTATATTAACTGACTCAGGTGGTCTGCAGGAGGAAGCATGCATACTCAAAGTGCCATGCATAACTTTGAGGGACGATACGGAAAGACCAGAAACTATCGAAGTTGGCTCTAATGCACTTGTAGGAACAAATCCAAAACTAATAAATAAATTTGGAACAAAAATGTTAAGGAAGAATACAGACTGGGGTATGCCTTTTGGAGATGGAAAGGCTGGTATTAGAATAATCAAGGCGATTTGTCATGATTTTTGAGATAAGAACAGCAGTCGTAATAGTTGGTGGTGAAGGATCCAGACTTGCCCCGCTCACAAAAGACATGCCGAAAACACTCGTAGAAGTCAGTGGAAAACCACTCCTTTATTGGATAATTAGATGGCTCAAGAAATATGGTATAACGCATTTGGTCTTGGGGGTGTCATACAAAAAAGAAAAAATTTACGAGTATATGAAGGAGAACGACAACTTCGGATTAGAAGTCGACATAAGCGAACATACTATAGAGGGAGGTACCGCTGAGGCTTTTGGACTTGCAATAAAACGGTTTGTGAAAGATGATGCGTTTGTTGCAATGAATGGAGATGAACTAACAAACCTTAATCTTGAGAATATGAAAGCACTATATTTTAAATATAAGCCGATAGTCACCATGGCTTTGTCACCGTTCCCATGTAGATTCAGCGTAGTCAAATTCGATTCTTCAAATACAGTAACAAGCTTTGAGTATGGAAAGAAACTTAATGCCATACCGATAAGCATAGGCGTTTACATATTCGATAAGAAAATAATAGATTTTATACCAAGCAGCGGATCCATAGAGAATACAACATTTGCTGAATTGATAAATAGCGGAAAGATAAAAGGCAAAATGATTTCAGGAGATGAGGAATGGATAAGCATTAACACACCGAAGGACGTGAAGGAGGCTGAAAAAATACCACAGACGTGGATGCAGATTTAGTTTCACTTTATTCTCTCTTTCCAAAACTTGACGCACATTTTGAGACCTTCGTCAAGGCTTACCCTCGGATCCCAACCTAACATTCTTTTTGATTTTGTTATGTCAAGTATTATAAATGGTTCGTTTGCAGCTTGTGGTCTGCTAGGATATCCTGGAGGAAACTGACCGAGTATGATATTGCCCTTATCATAGCCTATTATATCAGCAAGCTTGAATACTATTTCTTTATTTGTTACACCCACACCGGTTCCTGCATTGAATGCTTCTCCCCCTGCTTTGTCGCTTTCTAAGGCATTTATGTATATATTGACATGATCAGAAACGTACATATAATCTTTTACAGTATCAGGATTGCCCAAGTATATCTTCTCATTTTTCAGCATTGAGGATATGGTATGTTCTATAAAGAACTCGTTGTTCAGTGTTCTCCCGTAGGTATTAGCAAATCGTATAGAGGTAGTTTTCAGCCCATATATTTTGTTAATGTTTCTTAAGTATAAATCCATTGTTGCTTTGGTTAGAGAATATGGATTCAGCGGGAGCAGAGGAGTTTCTTCATTTATTGCCTTATTTTCTTGTATCCCGTAAACTAACGCGGAGGAAGCGAATAATAATTTCTTTGACTTGAAGTCTGGAAGATCAAGAATGCTGTGCACTATGTTCATAGTGCCGATTAGGTTCGTCTGCGTATAAAATATCGGCTTCTCGAATGAACCGTGTACAGCACTGAGTGCTGCCAGGTGTATTACAGCATCCGGATTTACGCTTCTGATAGTTTGATAAACGGAATGGAAATCAGTTATATCACAGGTAAGTACTTTTACACCATCAAGATATCCTGCAAGAGCCCCAGAGTCCCTGCTCGATGAATACTTGGTTATACCGATAACTTCATAGCCACGCATAGTGAGATTCTTGGCCAGATTGCTGCCTATGAAGCCTGTTACACCAGTTATCAAAATCTTTTTCATAAAGTATCAACTACTTACTTATTATCTTTAGTGAGGGTATTGCTATTAAGAGTTTCCCACCATCGTCTAGAAAATTGGCTTCCTGTTCGGCTATTTCGTCTATAAACTGATATGGCAAAACCAATAAATAGTCGGGTTTATTTTTTCTATATTCATCAATTGGCAATATTTTAATACCGGTACCTGCTATATATTTTCCCCACTTTTCTGAATTCTTGTCGGTTGCGAACTTTATTAGCTTATTATCTATACCGCAGAATTGGAGAAGGACAAGGCCACGAGTCGACGCCCCATAAATATATGAGATCTTGCCATTATTCTTCTCAGAGTTGAGAAATTGCAGAAGTTGGTTCTTGATGTTTTTAATACGCTCAGCAAACTTGTGATATGACTCTGGATTATTGAATCCTGCAGAGCGTTCGTATTCTCTCTGGGCAGTAATACGGGATTCTGACCCTTCAGGAAATCTAAGCTTGGAAGAGCTGTGAGTCACATATATTCTAAAACTGCCTCCATTGACATCATTCAACAATACATCTTTCACCGAAAGATTATGCGCTTTCAATAAATACTCAAGCGTTCCGAGAGAATAGTATTCAAGATGCTCGTGGCTTATATTATCAAAGGTGTTGTTTTCTAACATTAGGCCAAGATAATTCATCTGTATAATCCATAAGCCGTCAGAATCTAGGCACTCTTTAATATTTTCAACAAACAGACTGGGATTCTCCAAATCGTAGAACATAGCTATGCTTGTGATAATTTTTGCTTTCTTGTAGGGGAATCGGCTATTAAAATCAGCTGAATTGAAGTAATTGTGGATTACTTCTATGCCATCGTTGTTGCTTATCTGCCACAGATTTGATGGCTCAAACCCTATACGAATTATTCCGTTGTTTTTATACTGCTTTAGAAGGGTACCATCATTAGACCCGATATCAAGGACTATATCATTAGGTTTTAGAACTACTATGTCTTCTGCACTTTCAACTATATTGGACAACGCCCTGACCATCGTAGTACTTATGCCGGATTGATACCAATACTTTTTGTATAATAGATCATGATCAAATGTGTGCTTCAATTGCAGCAAACCGCACCCACCGGATTTTGGATCACATAATACAAGCTCTAAGGGTGCTTTGTATACCTCTTCGTTTGAATTATCGAGAAAGTTAGTAACGCATTGGTTGCCCAGCGACAATATTCTTATAAGTGCCTTTGAGCCACAGATCCTACAGCTACTTATCTCTTTAGCTATGACCATAATTATACCGTACTTACTTATAGATGACTTACCAAATATTTAAATGTTAGCGAAGAATCAGTAACGATATAATGAAGAGAGTCGCCATAATCTTGCTGAACTATAACGGCATGGAAAGGAAATTCAACGGAAAAGGGATATTGCAGGAGAGCCTTAAAAGATTGCTACAGACAAATTACAACAATCTTAAAATTATAGTTGTTGACAATGGCTCTACTGATGATTCACTCCGAGTCATAAAATCTGCAAAATGTGATTTATTACGGTTAGAGAATAATGTATATAACTTTTCGTACGTCAACAACAAGGGCATTTTTTATGCTATACACAAATACAACCCAGATTACGTGGTTCTTTTTAGCAATGACGTTTTTGCTGAAAATAAGAACTGGTTGAGAGAACTTGTAGTTACAGCAGAAAGTCATAAGCATTGTGGAATACTTACGTGCAAACTGCGTTATCCGACAGGTAGGATACAACAAGCAGGAGGGATAATAGGCATTGCTCCCAGAAGCAGGGGTAGGGGTGAAATCGATAAAGGTCAGTATAATAAAATTGAAGAAGTGGAGGCGTCTACTGCAGCTATGTGTTTATTGAAAAAGGAACTCATAAACAAAATTGGATTGTTTGATGAAAATTTAAAATTTGGATTTGAGGATACGGATTATTGTGTGAGAGCAAGGAAGAGCGGTTTTTCAGTAATGTATGATGGCAGAGTAAGTCTGACACATTTGGAGGGTTATACGCATGTCAATTCTCCGAAGAAGAGCGCACGAGACAGGTTTTTTGAGAATAACCAGAAAAACTGGGTTTATTTTATCTTCAAGAATTTTGGTTTTGTAAAGAGATTTGAGGCGCTACTTATAATATTATTCAGCGCAATTTTCTCAATAGAGAGCAGTACCCGGCAAAGAAAATTATCAAGCCTTAGACTCAAAGATAGAATCTTGTGGAGAGTTAGCGTCACCTTTCGGGCTATTTTTGAAGGCTATAATATATATAGAAAAAAGGGGTCTGAAATGACATTGCATTCTTTGAATTGATTTTACTAAGTTTGTTTTATTGTTTTTTATATTGTTCAATAAGGAGATGAAGTAATAAGGATATCCCCTGTTTTTTGCCTTTGTATTTGTTGTATATTATTTTTACAGTTTCCTCCTTATCTAGATTTAGAAACTTTATTATCCCGATTTTTCGTATAATTTTAGATAACTCAAATAGTTCTTTGGCATCGGGCTCGCGCCTCCATTCTTTTATGCGCCGGGACTCGTATGTTGCATTTTCGAAAGATCTTATAAATGCCATAGGGCTTTTCATCATAATAGCGTATCCTACGCTCTTGAATAGATTATAAAAAAAATAGTCAAAATTACTTATCTCTTTGTCATATTTCTTTAAGGTTATCCGCTCATATAGTAGAATTAGGGATATAAGTACTCTACCTGCAAATGTTTTTTTGATTTTCTTCTTGTCAGTTTTTGTAAATTTTGCCAAGTATTCCAACATGGCATCATTATATGCCGCATAGGATAATCTATCCAGCTTGTGCATTATTGAATACTCTCTCGGGCCGGATACCTTGAACTCTTCTACATGTTCGACATATTTTTCTTTGTCTTTTATATAATAGATATGGCCGTTTATAATTGGGGCTTCGTGTATTAATCCATGGAAAACTATCTTGCTCTTTTTAAACAAACGCACCTGCCAAGTGAAGAATGAAGTCCTGCGATGGTTATTGTTTTCTACGTGTTCGTATCTTCTGAATGAGAATGCACTCACTTTTTGAGTGTTTATCATACTTTTAAGTCCCGTTTTTAGGCTAGATGAAAGTCTCTCGTCAACATCCAGATGAAGAACCCATTCGTTTTCGCATTTGCTAAGACCATACATGCGCAATGGATCTTGATATCCAAGGGCTACTGAATCGTATATACTGACTTTTCTGTTTTTTAAGGAATATTTCTTTATTAGATTTTTATCTTTTCCTTCACTGCTTTCTATAATTACAAACTCGTCTGCAATGTCTTTCAGATCTTCAATTAGATTTATAGCTGTCTTGGTATTATTCCGAGTCATTATGAGCACAGAGAGTTTCTGCATTACATCACAAATTTTGACAGATTATTTATTCATGCAAAGCACTTTAATATCTTGCCTGTAATAATATATTAGGTAGTTTTTTGGCAAACAGAAGGGGTACCATACTTGCCGGAGGCGAGGGCAAACGGCTACGACCGCTTACATATGTAACTAACAAGAGTTTGCTTCCTGTATTTGATAGACCAATGGTGACATATCCGTTGGATACGCTCAAGAAATCCGGCGTGGATAATGTCTGTATAGTCACAGGTGAGGATCATCTTGAGGATTTTATAAGATTTCTCGAGGTATACGCGAGACCGGAACTTACATTAACGTATAGGGTGCAAAACAAACCCCGCGGTACTGCCCATGCACTGTTGCAGACAGAAGAATTCTTTGGAAAAGAGAAAGTAGTTGTGATACTTGCCGATAATGTATTTAGCTCCGCAGAGATTCCAGGGGGAGCTTTCACCGATAAGTATGCGTATATATTTGTAAAAGAAAGCGATAATCCATCGTTGTTTGGCGTCGTTGAGCTTGATAAGGATGATAAAGTCATAAGTATTGAAGAGAAGCCAGAGAATCCAAAATCAAAATTTGTTCTTACGGGATTATACATTTACCCCAACGACGTTTTTAAGCGCATAAGGCAGCTTAAGGAAAGCCCAAGAGGTGAACTAGAACTCACTGACGTGAACAAAGAGTATATGAATGATGGACTTTTGAGAGTTGTCATGGTAGAGGGCTTCTGGTCTGATGTTGGAAGCTTTGATTCGTTGCTAAAAGCGTCCGAGTATTATGCAAAACTTAGGAAAACATAATCGACAGACATTGATTTGATACCTTATAAAATGTATATATTTATGTGATTATATGGACAAAGGCAGCACATACGAAGTAAAAGACCTTAAGCTGGCAGAACAGGGCAGGCTCAACATAGAGCTCGCTGAAAAACGCATGGAGATAGTGACCAAGATCAGGGATAGATTTTCGAAGGAGAGGCCGTTCAAAGGCATGACAGTAGGCATGGCGCTCCACCTTACAAAGGAAACTGCGGTGCTCGTAAAGGCTCTGCGCGCTGGAGGAGCGGATGTGGCAATAGCAAGCTGCAACCCGCTCTCAACGCAGGATGACGTGGCTGCGGCCCTGGCCGAGGAAGGAGTCAAGGTCTACGGTTACAGGGGGGAGAGTGTAGAGGATTATTACAGATATTTGGATAAAGTCATATCGGAAAAACCAACAATTACAATAGACGACGGCTGCGACCTAGTAACAAGGATTCATGAGAAGTATCCTAGCCAGATAAGCTCGATAATAGGCGGATGCGAAGAAACTACCACAGGGATAATAAGGCTTCATTCAATGAAGAAGGCAGATGCACTGAAGTATCCAGTGATTGCAGTAAACGACAACAAGACAAAACATCTCCTTGATAATTATTATGGCACAGGGCAGTCAACGCTCGACGGCCTGATCCGCGCAAGCGCAACCCTCATATCAGGCAAAACCTTTGTGGTAGCAGGTTACGGGAGCTGCGGCAAGGGAGTGTCACTGCGGGCCAAAGGCATGGGCGCGAACGTCATAGTTACAGAGGTAGACAACTTCAAGGCGCTCCAGGCGGCACTTGACGGGTTCAGGGTGATGAAGATGGATGACGCGGCAGGCCTGGGAGACATATTCGTGACAGTCACAGGAGACAAGAATGTTATACGCCTTGAGCATATGAAAAAGATGAAAGACGGCGCAATACTTGCAAATTCGGGACATTTTGATGTTGAAATAGACATGGCATCGCTGAAAGACTTCAGCAAAAGGCAGATACGCCCAAACTTCCATGAATACGGACTCGGTGACAGGAAGATCTATGTGTGTGGGGAAGGCAGATTGGTGAACCTTGCAGCTGCAGAAGGGCATCCAAGCGAAGTCATGGCAACAAGCTTTGCAGGGCAGGCGCTTGCATGCGAATACCTTGTTAAAAACAAGGGCAAACTAGGTGCAGAAGTTGTGCTCCTTCCGGAAAGCATTGATGATGACATCTCTAGGCTGCAACTTGAAGCTATGGGAATCTCTATAGACAAGCTTACAGAAGAGCAGATAGAGTATCTGTCAAGCTGGAAAACAGGCACATGAGGATGCGATGAAAAATGTTTTTGTAATAACAGGAGCGCCAGGAGGCGGCAAAACTTCAATAATAACAGAACTTGAGAGGCGCGGATTCAGGTGCCTGCCTGAAGAGAGCCGTTTGCTCATAAAGGAGCTTATAGAGATTGACAGCCCTGCTCTGCCATGGCGCGATATTTTGGCATTCAACAAACTGCTTTTGGACAGGCAGGTCAAACAGTACCTTGCAGCAAAGGACGGGACATGGTTCCTTGACAGGAGCTTCGTGGATAATATTGGCTACCTGAAACACTCCGGAGTGCCTGTGCTTGAGGGCATATCTGAAGCCATAAGCAAGTACCGCTTCAGTAAGGAAGTATTCTTTACAGAACCATGGAAGGAGATTTATGCAACTGATTCCGAGAGGAAGGAGCCTTTCAGCGTAGCTTCCAGGCTTTCCGAGTTTATGAAAGAGGCGTATATAGAATCAGGGTATAATGTTGTATCCATACCCAAGCTACCGGTATCGAAGCGCGTGGATTTCGTCTTAGAGAGGATAGGCCATAAGTGACTAGTTAAATATGCATATAGATCAAAGTATGTTATAGATCAAAGTATGTGGTTATTTCTAAAAGTGGAACATGGAAAGTCAAAAAACAGGGAATTGATGGTTAGGGCTTGAAGGGGATAATTAATGAAAATAGCATTCGTCTACGATGTGCCGTATCCATGGCATAAAGGAGGCATAGAACACATAATGGCCATCGAGGCAGAGGAGCTCGCAAAGGAGCATGAAGTGCACTTCTTCACGCTTAAATGGCCTGGAATGCAGAGCGAGTTCGTGCACAACGGGGTAAGATATCACGCGTATGGAGATGCAAGTGAAACAAATGTATACAGGCACGGCAGGCGCTCGGTACGTGAAGCGGTTGTGTTTTCGTTGTATGCGATGAACATTTTCAGGTATAAGTTCGATGCAATAATAACAGACGAGTTTCCTGTGCTGCACCTGCTGGGCATACGAACCTACAGGCTTGCCAGAAGATGCAAGCTGGTGGTAAGATTTGACGAGGTATGGGATAGAAGGTATTGGGTTGATTATCTCGGGCCGGTACTTGGGCGCATTGCAGGATGGTACTCGGATATTCTTATAAAATCAAATTCCGCCAGGTACATAGCAGATTTTGGAAGGATAGCGGATACCTTGAAAGAAAGAGGCATACCTGCAGGTAGCATATTGGTGTTTGCACCGATATTAGACAGAAAAGAGCTTGAGGCAAAACATGCAGGGGGCACTGCACGTGAAAAAGTGGTAATTTTCTCCGGCAGATTCATCAAGGAGAAGAGGATTGACAAATGGCTCAGGATAATGTCTGATATAATCAAAATGGACAGCAGCGTAAAAGGCCTGATAATAGGCGATGGCGTTGAGAAGAAAAGCATAGAACGCGACATAAGAGGCCTTTCACTGGAGAGGAATGTTAGTGTTGCTGGGTTTTACAAAGACAAGGCAAGGCTTTACGACAAACTTGCAGGATCCTCGCTGCTGTTGCATATGTCTGAGAGAGAAGGGCTAAGCATAATAACGCTTGAGAGTCTTGCAGTCGGCACACCGGTTCTCATTCCGGAAGGCTCGCCGATATCCGATGAGGCGAAGAGCATGTGCGTAGTTGTGCCTGAAAAGGATATGGCAAAGAAAGCGCTTGAGATAATAAGAAGCAGGGATAAAGGCAGGTATATAAGAAACAAGGAGAACCTTGAGGCATTTTATATTCAGGATGTTGGAAGATTCTACAAAAAACTTCTTCGATAGATGTATTGCCGCTGAACCTAAAATGAGGCGACACATACAAAAATAGGTAATTACGCTCTTATCCCAAGGGCAGCGCCCGTAGCACGCCTTATCACGCATCCACGCAAATTATAATAATTATGGATGTTAATAGAATACATATCCTAAAACTTATATATTAGGAATTATATACAATAATTTAAGGGATATCATGAAAAAAGCTTTAGTTACAGGGATAACAGGCCAGGACGGATACTTCATGGCGCAGTTTCTGCTTGATAAGGGCTATGACGTTACAGGCATAGTCAGAAGGAACAGGGACATGCGGCTCGGAACTCTTGAAATGCTGCCGCGCGAGACTGTCCAGAGGATAAAGCTGGAGCACGGTGATGTGACGGATGCACAGTTCATAAACAACGTCATCAAGGCCACTGAACCGGATGAGATATACCACCTCGCAGCGCAGAGCTTCGTAGGCTACAGCTTCCATAATCCGCAGGCTACGCTTGAAACCAACATAATAGGTACGCTGAACATAGTAAATGCTGTAAAGGAGGTTTCTCCTAAAAGCAGGTTTTATTTTGCTGGGACAAGCGAACTTTATGGCACTGCAGAGAAGGTCCCGCAGGATGAGAGCACGCCATTTCACCCAAGGAGCCCTTACGCCATAAGCAAGCTTGCAGGTTACTGGCTTACTAAGAATTACCGCGAGGCTTACGGAATCTTTGGAGCTAATGGAATACTTTTCAACCATGAGAGCGAGGTGCGCGGGCCGGAATTCGTCACAAGAAAGATAAGCCTTGCAGCTGCAAGGATGCATAATGGCAGCAGGGAGGTACTCGAACTTGGCAACATGAATGCAAGAAAAGACTGGGGATATGCAAAGGATTATGTTGAAGGCATGTGGCTGATGATGCAGCAGAAGGAGCCAGATGATTTTGTACTTGGAACAGGCGTGCTGCATACAGTAAGGGACTTTGTTGAAGGCGCTTTTGAAGTTGCCGGCATGAACATAGAATGGAAAGGCAATGACATGAACGAAAAGGGATTTTACAACGGCAGGGAGGTAGTAAGCGTGAGCAGCAAGTTCTTCAGGCCTCTTGAAGCCGACAATATGCTCGCTGATTACAGCAAGGCAAAACGGCTGCTGGGATGGAAGCCTAAAACCACATTTGAGGAGCTTGTGAAGCTGATGGTTGAAAGCGACATCAAAAAAGCTTAGCTATGCGTATGTTTATCTGAAACGTGCAGTTATATAGAATCGAAATTCAACACCGCGCAGGCAGCCTATCGCATCATGTTCCATTGCGCGCTTTTATACGATGCAGAGAGGTCTGATGCATCATCAATCTCCTGCTTACTAAGGTTAGATATTTCATAGTCTATGCCGGAGGTAAAGCCTGATAAAAGGGCTTTGTAGAGCCCTTCAAGGCTGACATCGGCAATATCGCTTACGCATGTGACCCTGTCCTCGGCGCTTTTTATAGCTTTGTCGGAGATCTTCTCGCTGCTCACGTTAAGAAGGGAAAACATTTCGTGTATATCTAGCTTGTAAAGGATTGTGCCGTGCTGCAGCAGTACGCCCTGGCGTCTTGTTTGCGCACTGCCAGATATCTTCCTGCCATTGACTAATATATCGTTTATCGGAGCGAAATCCGCATGGATTCCGAGAACCTCGAGCCCTTTTATTACATAAGAGCATATCTCCATGTAGCTTTCCCGTATGCCTTTGCTGAAAAGCTTCTCTGGCGCTATCAGGCTGTAGGTTATCTCGCCGCCATGGGAATGATACACAGCTCCTCCGCCTGTTATGCGCCTCACATAATCTATGCCGAGGGACCTGCACCTTTCGAGATTTACTTCATCGGCCATGCTCTGAAATCTGCCTATTGAAACAGCACCGGGCTCCCAGGTGTAGAACCGGATTGTCGGGTGGGCCTCCTTATTTGCAATCCGCGCCATAATAGTCTCGTCTATAGCCATGTTGGAAAAAGCATCGTGCTCTTCTAGGCTTATTACGCGCCATTTCATGCCATAGCCTTTTTTACAACCTTTGCAACTGAAGAAGCATCTATCCCTATAGCCTGAACCATGTTTGCGTCCATTGCAGACTGTACTTCTGCAGCTACATCTTCCTCAGGGGCATTGGACGGCATTCCTTCAATTGAAGACTCTATCACAGACAGACCTTCTTCTGGATGTATAAAAAAATCGCCTGTAAGTTCAACCCTCTTTATTTCGCTTCCGTAAACAACCTTTGCAGTAATCAGCTTTCCCTTAGGCACCTTGAAGCTCGCCTTGCCGATGTTTTCCCGCATGTATATAACAGGCAAACAACTTATTTATAATTGTAGATGCACAATAAATAGGAATTAATGTAGTGATTTTTATGATGCCTAATATGGACCCTAGGGCGCTGAAGAGGATGATGGACAGCATGGGCATGAAGAGCACGGAGATACCCGCAGACAAGGTAACCATAAGCAGTGCTGACGGCGATATAGTTATAGAGGGCCCTTCGGTAACGCTTATAGAAGTGCAGGGCACAACAACGTTCAGTATAACAGGCGGTTCTGTAAGCCACGTAGACAAGGTTGCAGTAGAAATAAGCGAGGACGATGTAAAGATAGTTATGGAGAAAACAGGCGCAGATGAAGAAAAATCCAGAAAGGCACTCGAGGAAGCTCGTGGGAACATAGCCGATGCTATACTAAAGCTTTCATGATGCCTTGCCGATATTTTTTGACCCATTGTAGCGTATAGCCTGGGCAGAAGACATAATTACAGCAGGCGATATATGTGGAGGGAGGGAAATTGACGGTGAAGAGACTTAACGTGATAGATCCCGACCGCATGATCGCAAGATGGGAGTTCTCGCAGTAGGCGAGGAGCACAAAGACCTATGCGCAAGGCGATTCTCATGGTGCAGGATAAAGGTAATTTCGCGTTTGTCGATTTGGATAAGAACTGGTTCATGTTGGCGCGATAAAAGCAAGGAGGAGGATAGCATAGGATACTGGCAGTCTGACCATTTACGAATGACAGACGAATGCGATGAGAGAAGAGTTGGAGAAGGGAGTGGATAAGGCGAAGAGGGTAAACACACAACTTGTGTTTGTGGTACTAAACGAAGGTATTGGAACGACAGTGAAAGAAAGCGTAGGAAACCTATACAGCATTATGGCAATATGAAAACAAAGCCATCGTGATTGAAAATAGGAATCAGATAAACAGCACTGCTACGATGCCCTTCAGTTGAAATAACTTAGGACTATCAACAGACCAATTAATTTAGTGCGGAGAAATCTCCCAACCGCTTATAGTGGGGTTTGCATCTTTCGAGGCAGAGAGTCTTGCCGGAGGAGATTTACCTGACCCCCAAATAACTACAAGTAGTGAAACCGTGCAGAGCTAGATTTCCGCAAGAGCAAGTAAAAGTATCGTAATCATTATGAATCTTGCTAACAATCCATTAAGCTGAGCCTCAAGATGTGCATTTCGAAGGAGCTTATTGTTATCTGTAGATCTGGTTTGCCAGAGTATATAAAGTGCAAATAGATAAGACAGAAATAGAACTGAAAATGCATAACTCAACTTGCCAAATAGTATTAACAGGAACAAAAACACATACGCAATTGTAATAATTACCGTTTGCACCTTCACGGATTCGGATTTTCCTATTACCAGAGGTAGCGTTTTCTTGCCGTATGCCTTATCCCCAATCACATCACTGTAATCCTTAGTTATTGAATACCCCAAATCCATTGCAAATAGGAACAGTGGCACCGGTATCCACAACCAGAACTTGGATGAAGAGAAAGAAGATGCGAAAAAGCCCATGTAAAAAGACAGGAAACCATACGCACCGGCTATTGCAATGTAATTCAGCGGGACAATGTTCTTCAGTCTGATGGTGATTGAATAGCATATACCAAGAATAACCAGTAAGACTACCGTTATCCAAAGATACATGCTTGCATTTGACAGGAAGGCAATCACAAAGAGTACAACTAACAGAATAAGGTAAAACGCCAAAAGCTCGTTCCGACGCCATGTTTCGTGCATAATATTGCGTTTCCTATTCATTATGTCTATATCCCAATCCGCATAGTTGTTTATTACATTCGCACTGATGCTCATCAGCACAATCAAAGCTAAAGAGTCGAGCAGAAGGAGAATGTTTGTAGATCCTCCTGCGAGAAAGCCTAATGCAACTGTTGGAACCACAACTAACAATATTGGTAGATTGAATGCCTCTCTTACGCCTTTTAGTCTGTTATTCATTTAATCTCTATTGTAAGTATAAACATGTTACCAGATATTTTTGAGGATACACCAACTGCAGAATGGGTCTCCAGTGTATTTCCATCCAAAAATCCGCGCAAAATGCTTGTTATGAAAGAGAAATCCGTGTTTTTATAAGCTTCCGTGAGATAGGGATAGCCTCTCATGTTGAAGACTCTGCTATTCTTTTTTACTATGACATCCACTATTCCAAATCCAAATGCAGTTAACAATTCAGCTATGAACAAGTATGGATCCTTCTGTTTGGTTGTATTTTTACCAATTTCGTAGAAGGAATCATAAGCCGCCTTAGAAACAAATTTTGCCGGAAGGATGCTTACTTCTGACAGCAAGGATATCTCTATCGGAATAAATCTAACATTTGACACTGATAAATGCAGCCTCCCTCCTTTATAAGAGATTACGCCTGACTCGGTCATGAGTTTATCTATGGTGGGGGCCGTTTCAGAAATCTCCAGAGGGGGCTGATTATATAAATTGTAACTTGTTACATTTAACTTCTGCGGCTTCTCAATACAGCGTACAATATCAAGATGTTCCTTCTCCAATACGCTGGGAGCGGCACTTACCAACTCGTATTCTTCATTCCCTATCTTTCGTGAAGAACACTCGACAGAGTAATCCCCCACTAAATAACCCCAGATTCCTGCACAGCCGCCGATTGTGAGAATGTAACCTCCGCCATTTTCTCGGGTTATGACTAATCCTTTAGTATCCAGTACTAGTATCTTGTTAGGTATATCTACTTTGGATTTTATTGAATCTGCGTATAAGGTTTCAAAGAAGCTTGCAACCAGTACAATAGCCTTGGCAGGATTGTCCAGTGGAAATCTGTTCGTCTGTGAGAATCTGTATCCAAACTGCTTCCCGATGCGGTATAACTGAATCACACCTTCCGCACCCATCTCTTTTATCACCAGATGCTCCAATTTAATGAAGAACGTTTCTGGAACAAAAACATTTCTTACAAATACCGACTGCCCTTCTATCGTATAAAACTTGCCTGCCACATACCCTGGGATATCTATTCGGAATACTTTAGGTATCAAGATGTTTTTTATAAAGAAATCTTTAACCCTATCCAGTGCAGGCATCTAGACAACACTCTATTCTATAACAATCCCGGTGCCCTTCTTGATGGAGAATTTTTTGGTATTAAGATCATTGTTCGAACTCCTCATCTTAAGCACCTTCAGGATGCGACTTACATCTCCTCCTGTTTCCACAATGGATAACATTACCAGCCCGTCGCCCTTGAACTCGCTTATTGTGTCGGCTGTCAATCCTGGCATGCCGTCCACCTTTTGTGCAAGGCCCAATGCAGTAACTCCGCTTGTCTTTATCCTGTCTATGAGCATCGCTGCACTGGCGCGTCTCAGCTCGCCGAAAGCACCGACATCCTGTTTGTTGGATATGCTATGTGTTACAGTCGAGGGAGACGGCGGTGTCATCACGAACGAGGTGATGCTGTCGATAACGACCCTTGAGTAGTGGTCCTCCCTTATAGCGGATATCACCTTCTCGACCTCTGAGGCATCGAAGAGGTCGCGCGTGCTTAGGATTATTATGCGAAGATTCCCTTCCTTCTCCATCTTCCCAAGGTTCCAGCCGAACTGCCCTGCCTGGCGGAGTATCTCTGGTTTCGACTGCTCTACACTGATGAAAATTCCCTTCTCTTTGTACTGGTTTATCCCATTCTCGAGGAACTGCAGGCCAAGTATCGTCTTGCCTGTTCCGGGGCCGCCAGTCACGACTACGAAACTGCCGTTTGGTATTCCGCCTTCCACAAGTTCATCGAATCCCGGTATTCCGGTCTTCACTCTTCCTATGTCTGCCATATCTAACACCTTACTGTTTTATTCTCAGATAGCAAAGGATAATAAGGTTTCCGTGAGCGCGTAACAGTTCAAAAATTTTACGGCTTCGACGGCAGAATTTTCGTGCGTTTTGCAGTTTCCTGATGATTGTCATCGAATGACAAAATTTGCCCGTAGCAATCTTAAACTCTTACTAAATTATTATGTCAAAGCTACTTTGACCCAGCGCAGTGAAAGGCTAAGGCATAATTACAGCAGGCGATATATATGGAGAGAGGGGACTTTGGCGATAATTTTTATCTCATCACTTGCTGCAAGGCCAACATCGACCATAAGGCTTACGGATTCATTGCCGACCACATTTGCAGAATAGATGTACTCTTGTGAGACTATTCGCTTTGCCTCCTCTGCATTGACAAGGTCGCCTTTATAAAAGTCCGAGTACTTATTAAGATCAAGCTCTGCACCGGTGCGCTTGTCTGTGTACTTCTTCCCCAGAAGACCTTCATCGCACAGGGCTACTATGCTTCCTTTTTCTGTTTCGTACAGTTTGATGTATAGCATAACACAGCCTCAGCCGTATTTATAGAACATTAACGGTGTCATCAGGTATAGGGCAGCATACCACAGAAGCCAGAAGCCGCCGAACAGGTTGCCTATTACCATGGCCATAGCGCCCAGAAGCATTAATATGAGGGAGAAAGACGATTCAGCCAATGAGTTTCTAAATGCATATACAAACTTTCCGTAGTTTCCGTTAATTGAATCTTTATCCCATACTATCTTCCTGCTTGTCTTGAATACGGCTGCAGCGGCTGCCTTGGCCCGTACGAATACCAGGGCAAACGTTAGGAAGAAGAACATTATGCCTTTTTTGAACGAACCGAAGTATATCTTTGTGAGCATCATCGGCATTAACACAGACGCAAACAGTACACCCATGCCGAATATCTCCAAATCAAGGTTTATGAGGCTTGGCTGAAACAGCTGGCTTATGCTGACACTCACTATAGGAAGCTGTGAAAATGTTACCAGTATGGAGAAGATAGTAAATATTATTGCTATGACCGATATATAGTTTAAGCCGAAGCCGTGCATTGCGTAATCCACTATCGAAAGCCTTGAGACCTTTCGCTCTTTGTTTCTGTGGCGCAGCCTTTCGGCAAAGTAACTTATAAACTGGGTTCCGCCGTAATTATACCTCCACTGCTGCCTGACCAGTTCAGTAAATGTTGTTATTGGCTTGCCCAATGCGTATACCTTTGGTAGATAAAGGCTTTTGTAGCCGTTCATATCAGTCTCAAAACTGAAGAAGGAGTCTTCTGTTATGTATTCGGGAAATCCTTTCATTGCGACCAGATGCTTCCTGCGTATAATACCGCACGAACCTGCAAATATTGCCGTATTATCAAGAGCCCTTGCCGGCTGGACGAACTTGAAAAAGAAGCCGTCTATAAGTGCGACTGTGTCTGAGAAGAAGTTGCCCTTTGCGTAGCTTTTCTCCGTCTGTATGTAGGTAAGCTTTTTGTCTGCAAAATATGGCACGAGATCCTGCACAAAGTTCAAGTTTACAAGATACTCATCATAATCGAAGTAGGCTATCAGGTCTTCTTTTGAGTACTTGAGCATATTATTCAGCGCGCCGGCCTTGTATGCGCGCCTTTTTTGCCGGTGTATGTATTTTATGCCTAACTTCCCGCAGAAACTGCGCATCTCTGTTATTATTGTAGGCTCGGTAGAATCATCAAGCAGATAAAAGGCCAGCTTTTCCTTAGGGTAATTTAATTTAAGAAGACGTTGGAGGTTTCTTTTAACTACTGAGGTGTCTTCATTGAAAGTTGACATTACTATTGCAACGCTTGGTTTGTTTTGCACGCTTTTTTTATCTGCAGAATATGAAATTTTTCTCTTTATACCGTCAAGATACTTGTAATAGAAGTAAGAGCGGTAATATGCATATGCAGTGAATATGTTGAAGAAGCCGGATATCAGCATTAAAATAAGATATGAGAATGCGAGCAGGTAGCTGTAAAGGCTGTGCGCGTATATAACAAGATATACAAAGAAAAATGCCCCGAATATTGTAAGGAATGCGAATAGCACAACTGAAAACAGGCGTGTTATGTAGTCAGCGTTTATGTTCTTCATGGTATCAGTAGGCTTAATTTTAGCCAGTATCGGCTTCAGATAAATCTTATTATCCAACAATATAAATATATTGGCATTGCCTGCAGAAGGAATGCGGATGCTGCAGCGTAAATCCTGTGCAGCTGTGTGTTATGCAGCCGTAAAATTTGGCTGTTTTTATTGTTCGGTGTAGTTGTAGCATGATGCCTCTTTTGGTAGATAAATCGTAAAGTTGGCTCCGGAATACGCTTTAGTGTCGTTTTTTAGAAGCGGCAGGTACCTGGTGCTGCCCATTGACACTCCAGTGTAGTTGAATACTACAACAGGGTAGTGCTCTTGCTCCATATCACCATAAAATATGTATGGGGAGTATGCATCGTAACCCGAATACAGCATTGGTATCCATGCATTTGAGACTACCCTGCAATTATTGAAGCCGAAACTGCTGAGTACGTTTTCAGAATAAGCATATATGCTTGCTTTGTTTCCTGGATTATAATATTTAAGCTGGGCTGTATTGAGAATAAATGACGAATACACGAGATAACCCAAAAGTACTGCAATGGCAAATGCTGCTGCAGCGTATTTGACCTTGTAAACTGTGAGGACGGCCCGCCCCATTATAACTGCAGAGGAAGCCATGAGCGCTGCTGCCAGCAGGAAACCATACCTCGCCTGCGTGAATGCATTATTATGCGGAAGTATTGCAGCATAACCCAGCAGCGAAAGCACAACTAATACGGCAAATACCTTTGCTTTGTAATTTATATAGCTTTTATAATTGAAGAACAGGCTTATGCGCTTTCTGCAGGCAAAAATTGCGGCAATGCCAATGCATGCGAACACAACAGGGTAGGCAATAACACCGATGACTGCTGACCAGCTTATATAAGATGGCGCAGAGGCAACATTTGCATAGGATATTGATGCAAGATAACTGTAGAATGGCACGCCATAGAGCCCCCAGTCTATAACACCCCATGCCACGATAGGAGCAGCAGCAAGGATGGCTGCTATGGCAAACTTCTTCTTATTCCACAGCAAAATAAGTATAGGCAGAAGTATTAGTGCAGGATACTTTCCGAGCACTGCGATGCCGAAGAACAGGCCGGATACTGGATTCTTTTTGAGGAGGTATATGATACCAAGAATCACGAATATGACTGCGAGCCCCTCGCCACCGTTCGGCACAAAAAAGAAAAATACAGCGTATGGTCCAGTCATGGCTGCAAGGATGGTTACTGTGTCTATATTGAGCTCCTTTCCGAGCCTCCACACAACTGCAGCATAAGCCACAAAAATCAGGATTATATAAACAAGGATAGAATCCGAAGAGACTGCATCAATAACCGCAAATATAGGCGTGCTCAGCGGTTCACGGTAAGGCTCGAAATAATAAGCAAGATTGTTTGAGTACTCGCCAGCAAATGCATTTCCTTTGTGTGCTCCGCCGGCTATAAAATTAAGCAGCGTCTTCCCATTCAGGTATCTTGCAGTAATATCCCATGAGGGCCCTTGTATGCTAAGTATGGCATAGAAAGTCATTATAGGAAGTATCAGCAGAATGATGATTATTATAGCATCTAAGGCATTTGTCCTATTTGTCCTGCTTACGTTTTTCTTCATATCCGCACAGTCTAAAGATACGCCAAGACAAGATTAATAAGGTTTGTTTGCCAATTATTCTTGAGCCGGGATGGCAGAACCAGGTATCGCGCCAGTGTGCGCGGCGAAACTCGAGATCTGGTGGCCTTCGGGCCTTTTGGGTTCAAAACAGGCTTTTAGGGAAAGTTTGATTAAAACTAAAGGTTGTGAAAGTCCCAATCCCGGCGTGCCTTTTCCTGCCTGCACTTGGCTTTTGGATATGCTGCCAGGCTTGCACATTAATGTAATTTGCACTGCGAGAAGCAGATGACTGCTAAAATAAATGCGAGGCATCAGACAGCAAAAAGGCGCCCCAGCTCCTCTTTTTCTCCGGAGAACCTGTCAGATATTGGGGAGATAATCTTAATCATGGACGATGCGACAGCACTTTTAAGATCAGCAGGATGCAGCTTCTTCCCGGCGAAGTACTCTTCTAGGTCCCTGTAGGATGAAAATTCGATGTCGCCGCCGTATTTGCTGCTGCGCTCTATCTTCATTGTCTTGAGGTGGGGGAATATTACATACCTGCACAGGCCCAGTATCGGATTGCCTTCTGTGACACCCTCAGGACACCAGCCTCCGGAGATTATGCGCTTGATCTCTTCCTTTCCTGCAAGGATGTTTATTCCGGAGCCTGGCTTTGATTTGCTCATCTTCATTGCAGTTGCTATCTCCTCTTTTGTCGCGCTCTCGTTCAGTTTCTGAGGCTCGAGAAGCGACTGCAGCAGATGCGTATGCAACAGCGCAAGCGGCCGCTTGTCATGCAGCTCTCCGAACACCTCGCGCGCAAGCATATGGACCTTGCGCTGATCCATTCCAGCATGCGATATGTCTACATCGAGCGCCTTTATGTCGGCAACCTGCATCATAGGATAAATGTACTGCGACACATGAAGCGTGTCCTTCTCGCTCCGGCCCTGAATTATGAGAGTGCGCGTGGCCCGGGCCATGGTTGTCTTTGCTGAAATTTTCATGACATCCTTCCAGTACTCGTTGTTGTTGTGGTAAAGATCAGAGCCGAGTATAATCTTTGAGTTCGGGCACACAAAACTGAACACTCTCTTGTAAAACTCGGCAGCTTTTTTAATGCGCTCCCAGTCTCCGCCGAGCTTCTGGTTCGCCACAGTGTGCCAGTCTGCTATGAGTATCTGGGTCTGCACACCTGCCTTTTCAAGGTCGTTTATCTTCTTACCGACCACAAGCACATGGCCTATGTGCAGCATGCCGCTTATCTCAAAGCCAATGTAATGTTTAGGATGCGCTTTTGTTTCAAGCACTGTTCTCAGATCCTGGTCAGTAACTATCTCCTCGGTAGGTTCGGAGCGTATTATCTCTATCCGCTCATCAATATCCATGATTTATCATACGTCTTTACATGTTAAAATTAATAAACACTGCGTAAATTTACATAAATTTGCAGATGATGCAGCGTAGCCGAGTTTCGGAAAGGCATAGAACTGCATACCATAAAAGTTATAAATATATCTGATTAATCATAAATCAGAGGATATGGCATTTATAGACAACCTTGCATACTCGCTGTTCATGCTCAGCTTTGCCGGCTTCATCCTGCTTTATACGATATCATCGGTGTATATGGCTTACAGGAAAAACAAAAAAGATTTTGGGGTTTATCTGCGCAGTGCAGGCGTTCCGCTGGGCTTGATAGGGGCGTATATGCTGATTGTGGGCTTGTGGGGCCAGTTCACATGGCCACTTCCAGGCAGCTACAACATATTATTCTACGACCCGTTTATCTCGTTCGGCATACTCCTGATGGGATTTGCGCTGTCTGTAAGATACAACGTCAGGCTTGAGTATGTAGGCTTCCTCGGCCTGCTTGTAGGCGTGATGGTAATCATATATGGCATAGAGGGATATGGCATAGGCTTGACAAGCGCGCCGATGGCGTTGCTTGGCTTATACTTCTTGTATGGAGTTACCGGCATTCTTTCATATCCTGTTGCACTTGTAGTCGAGCGCCTTCCAGGGCTTAAGAAGAATCCCTGGATAGGCTGGTACATTCTTATTGCGCTTTTCTGGATAGTGCTCTTATTTGCAAGCCTTCTTGCAGGCTACATAGGCAGCGCAGCCATATCGTCGCACCTCATAAGTCCGCCATGAATGCAGTCATGCGAATTGCTATTAATTGCTATTATAGAGGAGGCACGCCGTTGTCAGCAATCTTTTTATGTTTTTGCTAATAAATATTAACAGGGCGACGAAATGTCTGATGTAATTAGCAATGCAGTGATATCACAGGATGATGAAGAGCTTCTCAAGTTTATAGAGTCTGCCAAGCCGAAGATATGCATAGTAGGTGCCGGAGGGAGCGGCTCGAACACCATATCAAGGGTATCAGAGCTCAACATAGATGGCACTACGCTTATAGCCATGAACACAGATGCATCGCATCTTGCAAAAACGCGTTCAAACAGGAAGGTGCTTATAGGAAAGAGGGTATCAAAAGGCCTTGGAGCAGGCTCTGATCCGAAAATGGGTGAGGAGTCTGCCGTAGAGAGCAAGGATGAGATACGCCATGTGCTTGAAAGCTCGCAGCTTGTGTTTATAACATGCGGGCTTGGAGGTGGCACAGGGACCGGCTCTGCACCCATAATAGCGCATGAGGCGAAAGAGGCAGGCGCACTTACAGTTGCCATTGTAACGCTCCCGTTCTCAAGCGAAGGCAAGGCACGCATGCGTAATGCGCTTGAGGGCCTTTCAAAATTAAAAAGGGTAACAGATACTACAATAATAATACCTAATGACAAGTTGCTGGCTGTAGCCCCTGACCTGCCGCTCAATATGGCCTTCAGGATAAGCGACGAAGTGCTTGCAAACGCAACAAAAGGCATCGTTGAGATGGTCACCAAACCAGGCATGGTCAACCTTGATTTTGCCGACCTCAGGAGTGTTCTCAAGGACTCCGGCTATGCAGTGATAGGCATAGGCGAGGCGAACTCGACGCAAACAAGCGACAGGGCATCCATAGCCATAAACAATACGCTTAACTCTCCGCTTCTTGATGTAGACTTGTCTAAAGCTAAAAAAGCCCTTGTAAACATAGTGGGAGGAGAAGACCTAACGCTACGCGAGGCAGAGAAGGTATTCCAGGAGGTTGCAGGGAGGATAAGTGAGGACGCCATGATGAAATGGGGCGCCCGCATTGATGCATCAATGCAGAAAAGCGCAGTCAAGGTCATGGTTGTAATGGGCGGCGTAGAATTTGCAGACTATTCGAATCTGAATTTAAGAAAAGGCGGCAGCGGCTCCGGAGATCTTGACCTTGACAAGATTTTTGATGACAGTGAATAATAACGCAACTGTATAGAAAGCCTTTTTAATGCTAGCTGCCAAGTATATTATAGTCAATGCGTATTGGTTGTATTATGAACATCAACATAATTCAGCGCCTGAGGGGCTTTATATCCAATTCAAAGCACGTGATGAGCGTAAGCTACAAACCCGGAACAGATGCATTCATGAGAACCATGAAGGTTGTGCTTTTGGGAACTATACTTCTCGGTATAGTTGGATTTGTAATATCTATCATAATAGGAGTCGTGGCATGACTCCCATCTGGGCAGGGGCATGGATGTTGTAATAGACTTCACTAAGAGTGCGCAGGAGAACGCACAATCGTATTTTGAGAAATCAAAAAAAGCAAAGGCTAAGGCAGAGGGAGCGCGGTTGTCTGCTGAAGAGCTTAAGGCGAAATTTGCAAAGGTAGAGGAGCAGCAGGAGAAGCAGAAAAAGATGAAGACCTTGGAGAGGAGGGAGTGGTTCGAGAAGTTCAACTGGTTCTTCACAAGCTCTGGGCTTCTAGCTATAGGGGGAAGGAGCGCAGACCAGAACGAGGAGCTGAACTCAAAGCACTTCGCAGAAGCGGACCTGTTCTTCCATGCAGATATATTCGGCGCCTCGGTTGTAATACTTAAGGACGGAAAGGGTTCAGGCAGGAAAGACAGGGAGGAAGCCGCACAGCTTTCAGCATCGTTTTCAAAAGCGTGGGACAACTCGCAGACCACTGTAGATGTATACGCACTGGATCGCGGGCAGGTTACAAAGTCAAGAAACTCAGGATCATTAGGAAAGGGCAGTTTCGTACTGAAAGGCGAGCGTGAATGGTACAAGAATACGCCCTTAGGGTTGTGCGCTTTCATGGAAGAGCTTGGCGCAGAAGGCAAGAAGCGCAAGGTTGCATGCATTGCACCGCTCACAGCCTGTGAAAACCGCGGAATAAATGATTTTGTTGGCATATCTCTTGGCAAGATGAAGAAATCCGATGCAGCCAAGCTTATAGCAAAAAAGCTCGGATATGATGATGTAGATTATATCATGCAGCATCTGCCCGCAGGTCCTTTCTCAGTAAGGTAATCAGCCTTTTGCCGACTTCTTGATGAGTGCCTGTGCCTTTTCTGCACCTTCCCAGCCAGATACTTCAGCCCACTTGCCAGGTTCAAGGCTCTTGTAATAGGAGAAGAAGTGCGATATCATGTTCTTTGTGTGTTCTCCGAGCTCTGATATGTCATTAATCTTTCCAAAATCAGGGTCCACCTTTTCAGTAGGCACTGCAATAACCTTTGTATCTATGCCTTCCTCATCCTTCATAAGCAGGTTTCCTATTGGTTTTGCAGCAACAAACGTGCCAGTTGCAAACGGTGCTGTGCTTATCACCATTATATCAAGCGGGTCGCCGTCTTCTCCTTTTGTACCTGCAACAAACCCGTAGTTGTATGGATATACCATAGAGGTATGGAGTATCCTGTCTACCTTTATCATCTGGGTTTCCTCATCAAGCTCATACTTGACATTGCTCCCTTTTGGTATCTCTATAAAGGCGTTAACCTTCTTTGGCGCATCCTTTCCAATGCCTATGCTCATAAAATCATCCATAGTAAATTAGAGGTCCGTTATTTTATTTCTTTGCATATGTAATAGCATTATAGTGATTTCATGGACAACGGCGGAAACATGCACATGCATAATTTTTTGAAGGTTACAGAAGTAGAAAAACAGTTCATAGACGCAATAAAAGATGATAAGGAGTATATCAGTCTTTTGGACGGCATAGACTTGGGGGCAGGAGGCGGAAGGTTCTCAAGAATACTCGGAGGCTATGCCAAGAACCTGTACTGCGTTGATGTGTCTGATAACGCAATAGCAGCAATGAACACAAACCTGGCAGGGCTCGAAAACATAAAGATAATCAAAGCGCCGCGTGACAGATTGCCGTTTAAAGACAGCAGTATGGATTTTGTGTTTGCAGCAAACTCATTCCATGATGTTCCATTGGGATATGAAAGTGAGATAGGCAGGGTTCTGAAGAAGAATGGCAAGTTTATAGACCTTGACTGGAAGAAGGAGGAAACTGCATTTGGGCCTCCGGTTAAGATAAGATTCTCCGAAGAAGATGTAATAGAAAAGATGGAGAAACAAAGGTTCAATCTCATTAAGAAGCAGAACATCGGAACGCATTACATGCTTACATTCTCAAAGATGTAAAACTGATTTTGAACATTTTAATTGAATAAGAAAGGCCAAGCTAACACTAAAATCATATCTGTGGTATTGCAGCATACCGCTTACTTTGACGCATGCTTTGCAACTTTAGGCTTCTTTTATAGCTGCTTTTACTTTTGCCATTGTAGCTGAGTCTATCTCAGACATGTTATGCGCTTTTTTGGCATGAGCAGCTATCTTCTTCATCAGATCTGCTTCAGAGCCTGCACGTGCTTCAAAACCACACGATATACCTATATCCTTGCATGCAAATTTTTTGGACATCTTATCACCTATCAACCATTAATTAGGTTCAACGAGTATTTAAACCCTTATATGGCAACAGGGACTTTTTATAGATGTTTCGGATTCGGCTTTGAAACCGCAATCGCACCCAGACTTTTCAAACTTGTAAAATACGTTGCTTTAGATACATCAGTAAGGAAATCGGAAGAAAAATGGGTGAGCAGGGTCATGTCTAGCCCATGCATATGAAGACGCGGGATTCGGCACCACCCTTTTAATAAATAATTACTACAAATACTACTTATGCGCATTATCTCTTGGAATGTAAATTCTATCCGAGCACGACTACCTAGGTTTTTGGCCTTAGTCAAACGCCATAGACCGGACGTGGTGTGCTTGCAAGAAACTAAGGTAGCTAACAAAGATTTTCCTGAAGCCCAATTGAGCACTGCAGGTTACTATTCAATACTTTACGGCCAAACTAGCTATAATGGTGTGGCAATCCTGATTCGTGGTCAAGCTAAACAACACAATTTAACGGCTTTTCCTAAAAGCAAGCTTTCCACGGTGGATGAAATGAAAAATAATCTAGAGTTTTCTGAAGTTTTGCGTGGTTTTCCAAAAGATCCTGCGTCTGATGAAGCCAGAGTAATATCGGCGTGTATTGGAGGAGTGCGATTGGTTAATGCTTATGTGATAAACGGAGACGACAGAACTAGCGATAAATTCCTGCTTAAAGGCCGTTGGATGGAAACTTTTGGAGATTGGCTGCAACATCTCCCTCGAACTCCTCCTCTTCTTATTGTGGGTGATTTTAATGTTGCTCCAGACGATTGCGACGTATGGGATCCAGAAGGACTTAAGGACCGGATCCATTGTACTCCAGAAGAAAGAGCTTGGCTAAAGAGACTTCAAGGAACACGGCTTCAAGACATACTCCGAACAAAAACCCAAGAGCGTGTTTTCACATGGTGGCCTTACATGCGTGATGGATTTAACCGTGACGAAGGTCTGCGTTTCGATTTAGTCCTAGGTGACAAAGGTATTCTAGGTCTGGTAGATCGGATATGGGTAGACAAAGAAGAGCGCGTCCCTATAGAAAACCTTGAGCCTCCGAGTGACCACGCACCAATTGTCATAGATATAAATCAAACAAAGTTTTAGAATGAAGATCTTAGTTACAGGAGCAACGGGTATGTAGGCGCAAGCATATTCACGAACCTAAGCAAGCACTATGAATTAATTGGCACATTTCAGAAAAACAAATTATTCAATGAATTAATAGAACTGGACATTACTAATAAGGAAGCGGTTGTTCAAGCTTTCTTAACCATAAGGCCGGAATTAACTATACATGCTGCTGCAATTCCAAGTAGGAAAGTATGTGAAGAATATCCTAAAAGTGCCCTCGCAATTAATTCTGAAGGAACCAAAAACGTGGTTACGGCTGCAAACATGATTAATTCTAAGGTACTATATATTTCTACACTCGGTGTAAATCAAGACCCACCAACGCTATACGGAAAGACGAAACTTATTGGCGAACATTATATCAAAAAAGTCCTACTGGGTATAATATTCTTAAGTTGTCTATGACTTTCGGATAAAGCTACAACGGTTTGTTTTAACATACAGTTATATAAATGTATATTATTACATAAATATGTAATAAAGTGTAGTTAATGATATTATGAACTTAAGAGACCCAGCACAAGTTGAAAAAGCAAAACTTGAAGATATACTAATTGAGATATTATACAGTAGATATACGAATCTCGTGTTTCATGGTGGAACAGCAATATGGCGTTGCTATTCAGGGAACAGATTTTCGAGGGATCTTGATTTTTATATGAAAGTGAAAACAGTTTCGGAAAAGATGCAAGAATACCGAGCAGTTTCTAAGTTTCTGCAAGAA
The DNA here is from genome assembly GCA_021852055.1 of Microcaldota archaeon. Taxonomy (GTDB): domain Archaea; phylum Micrarchaeota; class Micrarchaeia; order Micrarchaeales; family CABMGC01; genus JAJZOD01. The sequence goes on along the minus strand of JAJZOD010000003.1, from coordinate 91,807 downwards.
AATGGGTTTGTGATTAAGGAAAAAGGATACAGCAGGTCAAATGACACAATGCATTTTATTGTCGAATTAGTTGGCACAAAAATGAAGATCGATATAAATTTTAAGTATAAGAAAGGCATACACGCTGACTATTCAAAGATTGATGAAAGCAAAATTGTGGTACTATCTCTTAGCCCAGTAGATTTATTGGAGGAGAAAATAGTAGCATATGAAGATAAGCTTAATGATGAGGATGGCTTCAAGCATCCAGAAGCCCATGACTTATATGACATGTGGTATTTGGTTTCGTTAATAAAAAAGGCTGACCATAAAACTGTTAAAAAAATAAAGAATCTGGTTGCCAAGATAGAAAATAATCCCCCTTCAGATATCTCAAGTCTGGATCACTTGATAATAACAGGTCTGCCGCCATCGTTTGAACTAATGATAAACAGACTTAAGGAGTGGATAAATGACAATAGTTAATGAAATAACCAGGCATTTTTCAGATTATCCAGTTTTCACACACAGAGACCTTAGACTATACTTCAGCAATAAGAGGATAAAATCATCAAATCTTACGAGAATCTTATCATACATGAAAAGTAATGGTGATTTGTATTCATTGAAAAAAAGCGTATATACATTTAAAAAGAATGATATGGTATCGGGGTTTGCGTATACACCTTTTTATTATGGGTTGCTATCTGCACTAACATTAAGGGATCTTTGGATACAGAATTCTAGACCAGAAATACTCACAATAAAAAAAATACGTTCAAACCGTACGACAATATTCGACGATCCTAAAGATGTTATATTTGTGCACCATATGCCAACAAGATACTTTTTTGGGTTTGATATAATAAATTACGGTGTGTTAAAATTGCCAGTTTCAGATCCAGAGAAGACGTTAATAGACCTGTTCTATTACAAAGTAAAGTTACCTCCTCAGAACTATGATGGACTTTTGCGGTCCATAGAAATCAAAAAAGTGCACAAATACCTAAAGGTGTATGATAAGCACACTTCCAAATCTGTACTTAATTTTGTAAAAAAATATAAGCTTTTGGCAGATTCTGGCAAACTAAGTAATCCATATTGAATAAACTTCTTTTTAAGAAGTTTTATGGACTCGGCGGGGATCGCACCCGCGACCTTTCTGTTGCGAACGGAACGCGCTCACGAGCCCTGTCGTCTATTTTTCTAGCCATTCAAGACACCGTAGATCATATTTCGGAAAATGCGAACATCTGTGTCTTCGCACACAGATTACACCGCGTTTAGAAATATAAACAGATACGGTGTAAATCTAGCTGTAACCGCACCCAGTGTTTTCGCCAAACATTTCCAAAAAGGTTTGTGTACTCGGTAAAATCCAAATTGGAGATATTTCTTTTGAACACGGACTTATAGGCAAAACAATTTTAATCTCTTTTTTCACTTTCATACACTACAAATTGCTTTCTAGCATCCATTTCCAAACCGGTTTTGCTATTATGTGTTTTCCCTCAATCTCGAATTTGTCTTCTTGATCAAATGTAAGTATTAATCCTTCTGCCAAATCAAACTTTTTTATAGCTTCAAGAAGTCCGTCAAATTCTCTCTGTTTGTTTCCTTCGTTTAGCTCATACGAGACTTGTATTGCCATTTTTATCTTGCTTTGCTCCTTTACTAAGAAATCGCATTCTCTTTTTCCTTTGAAGTAGAATATTTCTTTATATTTCCTACGAAGATGCAAGAATACAGAATTTTCTAACATCCTTCCTAAATCTGAAGAGAACGAAGCTGAATTTGAGGTAGAAAGACCATTATCTATAGAATATACTTTTTTGGCATTAACTATCTGTTTTTTAAGCGAGTAATCAAACTTTGGCACAGTAAATAGAAGGTAGCTGTCCTCAAAATAAGAAACAAATGCTATTGCGGTATTCACTGATCCCAGATTGAACATCTTCTTAAGGTTATTATATGAAAACTCGTTGCCCGTGTTACTAAGCAGATATAACGCAAGTGTCTTTACTGTTTTAGAATCGCGCAATTTGTGTCTTACTATAATATCTCTTTGTATTATGTCTGTTAATAACTCGCGCAGTATTTCTTGTTTTTTATATCTCAGATATTCTGGAAACCCTCCGCTTCTTAAGTATTCTGAGAATGAAGTTGCGCTTGCCTTTACCTTAGTCATAGAAAGCGACTCCATAAAGGAGAATGGAAACAGTTCCATGTTGATGTGTCTGCCCGTGAGTCTAGTACCAAGCTCCTTACTTAAAAGTGAAGCGTTAGAGCCTGTAATAATAAATTTCTTCTGTTTGTCTAGTCTGGATCTTACAAAAAGCTCCCATTTATAAATATTCTGTATTTCATCGAAAAGATAATATTCGGATTCACCGTAATCTTCCTTGAAGATTTCATCTAACTTTTCGAAATCCTCAACTTGAAAGCTATCTAGCCGTGTGTCCTCAAAGTTTAGATAATAGAAATTTGGAAGCTTTTTAAGCAATTGGTGAAGTAGAGTACTCTTACCACATCGCCTTATACCTGATAGTATCAATGCGTAATGCATATTGAGTTTTATCTCATTCAACTCTTCCCTTTCTACCCCGTAGCTGAACGATTCTAAGTCTTTCCTCTGAGCTTTGACTATCTGTCTAAGTGTTTCTTTTAGTATCATGATTTCATTTAGAGCCTAAGATATTTAAATGTTTTCATTACCAATGAACACTATTGTTCATTACTAAAGAACAAATACCACAGTAAAAAATTGGGGATGGGATTCGGCTTTGAAACCGCAATCGCACCCAGACCCGCTTGCGCGTTTGTCACTTAAATTTCCTTCAGCTTCTTGATAAAACTTCTTCCCAAGAAGTTTTATGGACTCGGCGGGATTCGAACCCGCGACCTTCCGCTTTTCTGGTTCTTCTTGATAAAACTTCTTTCCAAGAAGTTTTGCAAAGCGGGCGCGCTGCCACTGCGCTACGAGCCCATGACAAGCTTAGTAATAAGCTGCAAAGATATTAAATCCTGCTTATTGCTTTTTATCATGCCTTTTTGGGCTGCGCTGGATGTCGGTGACTATCTTCTGGTATATTTCCGAGCGGAGCTGCCTCCTGTCCTGAAACTCGCACTCCATGCGTACAGTTACAACATATATGTCATTATGCAGGTACTCCATATTTATCTTGTAATTAGTCACCTTCTTAGATTTGAGGACTTCCTGTATGCGCTTCTTGACATTTTCAAATGGCACTGATACAGGCATGTCAAACAATAAGTTTACAAACTCCTCCTTTGCGCGGCCGTAGTTGAGTATGAGGGCGCTTGCTGCTATGCTGTTTGGCATGTAGACAGGTACACTTTCATCGTTGGTGAGCTCTGTATACAAAAGCCCGATGTTCTTGATCTTCCCGGAAAAGCCAGGAACAAATTTGTCATGTGGGTAGCTCTGCGGCTGCATTGTATACTGCCAGGTGTGTATTACAACCCTGTCTCCTGGTTCGAATGCCTTGCTTGAAAGCAGATACACTCCTGAGATAAAGTTTGAGAGCGTTGACTGGGCTGCAAGACCCAGTACTATGCCGAGAAAGCCCGTTGTCAGCAGCAGGCCAGTGATGTTTATTGAAAGCAGCGAGAACAGGAATATTACAAGAATAGTGTAGCCTATTATACGGAAAAGATTCCTCAGCGTGCTGGCTTCCTCCTCCTTTAATGACCCCTTCATGTACATATAGATTATAAATCCCAGAACTTCAATGCCGAGTATGCCTATTATTGCGCTGAGCGCTATCTCCTGCGAATTTGTGCTTGGCGCAAAGCCAGTATACTTTGTTATTATGTACAATCCTACAAAAACTGACAGCGCCACCAGTATTATTGCTATCGTATTCCTCCTTGAGTGCCCACTTGTTGATACGGCTTGTGGTTTGGCTGCCATTCTATCGCAATATCAAATGCTGGAAATAACTAAATAGATGTTTGCTTGGATGCCGGATTGGGCGCATATCGCACTAAAGCCAAAGTTGACAAATACATTTAAATAGTTTTCTGATATTAGGTATTTGCCTAAAGGCTTAAAGCTGTGATAATATGGCAGATAAGGATACAAAGACAAAAATGAAACCTGCAGACGAAGACGATGACGACTTCGATGAGGATGAGGAAGGCGACGATGAAGAGGACTGGGACGAAGACGTCGACGACGATGAGAGTTAAACGTCCGTCGCAGGGTTAGGAACAGGCTTTTGTTTATTTATTGTTTCTACGGTTTCTATGGCTTGTTCTCTCTGGTTTTCTTATTCTATTTTTAACGCTTTTCCTTCTGGTTTTGCTTCGGGACTCTAATATGAGCTTTGCGGCTATTACAGCACCGACTAACGAAATCAGCCCTATAACCTCGAGGGCCTGAATGTCGCCGTAAGCTAGCTCCCAAAGGCCTATCTGGGCCTGTACTATGGTGTCATTGTTCAGCCATGTGTAGTTGTCAACAGGGAATGTGATCTGCGTAGGGTGCTGGAAGTTTGTCCCTGGCAGAGGCACGCCCGTATCTGGAATTGCGACATTTGCAGCCATGCCCAAAGGCGCTTGTGTGGCATTGACAGGCTCCGGAGGCGGCGAGCCATAGAAGTTTGCCTGTATGTTTACATCGGCTATTCCGCAAGCCACTATATTTGTCGAGAAGTACCCAAGCGCATTTGTAGGCACTACGCCTATAAGACCCACCTGGCTGGTGCATATGCCATCGCCCTGTGAATCCAGCCCTACGCAGTATTCGCGCTGGCCGTAAGGGCCTGTACTGCACTGCTTGCCGCTGTTGTACACATTGCAGTTGTAATTTACTGGAGGCAGAAGTACGTTTGCTGGGTTGCATGCGCCCTGTGCATTGTACTGCGGGCTGTATGTCACTATATTGGCAGTTGCAGATTGCGGTGAATTTATAGGATTTGCAAGGTTGCATGTGAGGGTCTGGATGAATTTGTTTACAGGAGAACCGAAGGCGCACGCAGTTGCATGGAACGCATCTGTAGTCGGAGGATAATCAATATAATTGAGATTGGTGTTGTAGTATAGGTACAGGCTGTTGCCCGTAAGCGGCTCGAACACAAGGCCGTTGTTGCTGAACTGGTAGTAGCCTACAGTGCCGTTTATCTGCAGTGTTGTCTGGTTTGCATTTGTCGGGTTTATGCTCGGGATTACGCTCATGTTGATGACAGTGAACTTAGCTATGTCAGCGTCCAATGGCATGAATATGGTGTTGTTGAACCTGTCCTGATATACATAAATCAGGCGCCTGTACCCATAAGGCAGGCCCTGGGCTGTGCTGTTTATATAGAGGTTTAGAGGGCTCTGCCAGACAAACTGCTTATAGATATTGAAAAGGTTAAGATAGACAAAACCAGAGCCTCCGGAAGGCAGCTGGGTGTAGTTTAAGCCTGTTGCTATATTGGTACTAGGCTTGTTCTGAAGCCTTGCAGCGTACTGTGTGCCGTAATATGGGCCTACTGGCACAGAGCTTATGCTCTGGAATTTCATGTACTGCCCTATGCTGTATGTATTCACTACGTATTCGAGCCTTTCAGTGGCATTAAGCAGCGTCTGTTTGTTTGTAGTCTTGTTGTTTGTCAGGTTTATGTATATGTTTCCGAAAACCCTGTTGCTCGACACATTGAACAGGACCTGCGGAGGCAGCGATACGCCAAAATCCGACAGGTTCGGCATGTATATGTCGCTGCCCAGCGCGTCCCTATAACCGATGTATGTATCGCCGCCCTCTATGTTTGCTGCCAGAGGAGTAGGCTTCGACGATACAGGCACTTCCTGATAAGTGTACTCTATCTTGTTTGTTGTAACTGTAGGCCAGTCGGGCAGGCTTCCGGGGCATCCGTATCCGCCGAACAAGAGCTGGAAGTCCCTCCAGTTCTGCACAAGAGTACCACTGTATGTGTAAGGTACAAGAACTACGCCGCTGACGCTGCTCTGAAGCAGAGGCGTAGAAAGTATTGGTACTGCGAGCTGGCCAGTTGTAGTGCCAAGGCTTAGGCCGGACAGGCTTGGGGTAGGAGGCGTTCCGCTGGCCCCCAGGCATGCCGTCGGTATGCTACCGGACTGGACCTGCTGCGTGCACTGTGAAGATATCTGGCTTTGCGGCGAACCGGAACCAGAACCCTGGTTGCCGTTGTTGTATGTTGAGTAGAACTGGTTTGCAAAGCCCAGAACAGGCGATGTTCCAAGATTCTCGTAATACTTGAACGGATCTCCAAGCAGGTATATCGGCGCAGTAAAGCTGTCGACTAGGCTGTTGTACGTGTAATAGTAGTGGTCGTTCACAAACTTTCCGCCGCAGACATTCTGATTGCCGTTCTCCTCGCCTTTTACATAACAGGTATAGTTGGTGATTCCCGAAAACAAGTTAGTATAGTTCTGCCAGTTTATGTTTGCGATGAGTATCTCGCCCCAGTTGTCTAAGCCTTCATCTGTCCCATGGGCGCTGTTGCTGTTTGTTGAATTGGGGAACAGTATAACAGCAGTGTTGTTGTAGTTGACTGAGAAGCCAGGGCTGTAGATTGTTTCAAAGGCGTTGCATTCCCCTGCTCTGCTGCAGCTTCCGACTGCACGCAGCTGTGGACCTACAGGCGCATATCCCTCCAGGTAGGAGTTTGCCCCGCCTAGAAGCTGTGTCGGATTCTTCGTGCAGCTGAATGACGAGCATAAGCTATAGGACTGGCCTACGGCTCCGTTGCTTACGCCGGTTATGTTTGCAGAAATTACCCAGCCATAAGGGGGATATACGTTTTTGTTGTATGAGCCTGAACCTGTAGCAAGCGAGGTGTAATTTGATGAAAGGGAGCCCGTGCTTATGCACTGGTACTCTGCATAGTTGACTCCACCACCGGTGAAACTGCCTGCTATTGCACTGCCTAACGATGAGAAAGTGCACGAACCTGATATGGGCGCTATGGAGCACGCCTGGCCTGTTTGCTCGTTGACTGTGCACCAGTCGCTGTTCTTTACATTCTGTAGGGTTGTGCTTGGTATGCAGGTGTTCTGGTGGGTTGCAAGGTAGCCAGTAGGCGTGCAGGCGATATTGTTGTACATGTCATTGAAGAATGTAGGCTGTATAGGCACGTTTGAGCCTGTTGAGTTTAGGACCCTTAGCATTACTATATTGAAGAATATACCGCTTGTAGAGGTGCCGCTGTTTGCATTTGCATCCGAGCTGCTTACTATACCCTTCCAGTCGTCAAGCACGTATAGGTACCCATTCACATCAGCTATGCCGAGCGGGTGGTGGAAATATGCCTGGTCGAAGCCGGAGCCTCCAGTTATGTACTGGCTGCCAGGCTTTGTGAAAGAGATAGACTGGTTGTAGAGCCCGTTGTTTGCAAGCCAGTATGTAATGTTCAGATTAGCCGGAGTTATGCTGCCAATATTCGTTGTAGTGCCGGAACTTGCAGAGAACGTGAGAGGGATTGTTGATTGCAGCGAGAGATCATTGCCACTCATTACGTATATGCCGCTTGCGAACTGTCCGGTAATATAGACCTGCTGGCCGCTCGGCGATGCAGCTATGTCCTGCAGCTGCAGGCTGCTGAGCTGGCTTGGCTGGCTGTATGTAAGCTGGAAGCAGGATACATTGGAGCAGATGCCGTTTGCATTGGTATTCTCAAGCTTTATCAAAGCAGTTGTTCCTGCGCTCCTTTGTGGTATTGTAATGTGTGTTGAGGCTCCGGGACCGAACGATACACCCTGGCTGTTTATCTCCAACGCGTATATGTTCTCGTATATGTAATAGTTTGGCGATGGACTCATTGGAGGAAGGGTAACATTTATGCCGCCTGTGGCATTTGACTGTGTAGTTGCAGTGCATGCATCTGAGACAGAGGATGGAGCAGGGTTAGTGCCGTATAATACAACGCAGCTTACTGTTACTTTGGTGTTGATGTTGAAGCCGGAGCCTGTGACAACCACTGCACCAAGTTGCTCGTTATATACTGCGTTTATGTTCTCTGGGTTTTGGGCAGCAGCAGGCACTGTGACCGAGCCGCTTTTTGCTGCAGCATTTGTGTCTTTATTTGTAGCCATGACGTAGTACGTTATTGCGCTTGTTTCCTGGCTGTTTACGTTTATTGAAGTTGTGAAGTCTCCATCTGAGCCTGCAACTGCAGCGACGCTGCTCACGAAGCTGTTGGAGCTGCTCAGGAACAACTGCACATTCACCGCGCCTCCGGGAGTGAAGCCGGAGCCGCTGACTGAGATAGTGCCAGCAGCAGCGTCATAAGATGCAGTTAGTGACATTGTTGGTATGACTATTGCCGGCACATTTACCGACGCTTCTGCACTTGTGCTTCCTGTTTGTACATCAGTAGCTTCGATGTAATAGATATAAGCAGTTGGCTGTTTTGCAGCAGGCTCTTGGAAGTTTATGCCACCACTTGAATCCGCAGTAGTTGTGTATGTCGTCGTACTGCCTATCTGGTGGTTAATATTGAATGCAAGTGAGACCGAGCCTCCGGGTGTGAAGCCGCTGCCCGTTACTATCACATTGCCTGTGCTTGCTTCGTATGTTGCTGTTATGCTTAACGAGGAAGGAGGAGAGCTGGTAATAGAAACCTCTGCGGTGTTGCTAAATGCAAACGTTTTCACGTCTATTGCGGAGATATCGAGGTTGCCTACGCTGTAAGATGACACAGGTATCTGAGAGTTAATATCGCCAGCAGAGCTGGCTGTTGTGCTTACAGTTGCAAGGCTTGTGCCGGATGTGGAGCTGACTGATATGCTGACCGAGCCCCCGGGGGTGAAGCCGCTGCCCGTTACTATCACATTGCCTGTGCTTGCTTCGTATGTTGCTGTTATTGATGGCGAACTTGCAGAGTACTGGAGCTGCACTTTGACTGTAGAATTGTTGCTGGTTGCATTTGGAGGCACCGGTCCTTCAAGGCCGTTCTGAAGGTCTCCTGTTGTTACGCTGCTGGTGCTGCCTGTTCCTGTGCTGCCTGTTCCGACATCTGCACCGGTAGTGCTGCTGCCTGAGCTTGAAGACTTTGTTGTAAATACACCGATTAGAAACACGTCGCCCTTGTAATCGACGCTGATGTTGTATGGTATGAAGTTCGGATCCACAGGTATGAACTTGCCCGGAGGGGTCACGAGGTACATCGACACATTGTCCTGGACTGCAGCTGATTTCCAGTAAGCGGTCCATGAGTTGTCGAATTGCGTCTGGAGCGATGATGAACTGCAGGATGTGCCTGCACCGTCTACCGTATCGCTGGAGCACGAAGCTGTCGGAAATGTGGTAGATGAGAGGTTTGCCTGGTAGTAGCCTTTTTCTACTGCCCTCGCAATTGCTACGTAATAATTGCTTGTTATTACGTTGCCGAGGAGCAGATATACATAATTGTTAGGCATTGCGGCTATGGATATCAACCCATAGTTGCTTCCGTCTACTAGGACCGAGTTGCTTCCAAAATTTATCTGACTGCCGTTTGCATCAAATATTGTAGTGCTATATCCGGAACTCGAGCCAGGCTTTGATGTTGTGTAATTCGAAATGAGCGTACTGTTTATGTCTATCGGGAACGGCTCTATGGCATTTACGGAGTTGTACTTGATAGGAGTAAATATACCATAAGACATGCCGGTAAGGTTGGGCGTTATGTACGAGGACTGTGAGTTCATTGTTATATTGAAGTTAAAGAACAGATACGGCAGTATGGGCTCTGCCTGTGTCGCAAACCCGGATTTCCCGTTTAGATAATCGAATGGTATGGTTGTGCTCTTTACATAATTCAGGGTCTCTTTTGCCGTATATGTGAAGCTGTATGTGCAGTAGCCTACAGTGAATATCTCGAACGAGTTGGAGTGCGTTGCTGATTTTGGCAGGTTCTTGCCAGCCAGCGAGAGGTTTGCATAAGGTGCAGTCCACACCCACAGGGCGTGCTGCGCAAATGAAGGCACGCTGTCGAATATGTAGGATTGCGTTGAGAAGCCATTTGAAAGCTCGCCGTCAACTTCTGGCGAATAGCTGTAAGCAGCGGTAAACAGCTCGCCGAGATTGTAAGGCGTTAAGCCCTCAAGTGTCGCAAATGGCACCTCTATGCCAAAGTCGTAGACCTTTGTATTTAGTACTACGGCAGATGTGATAGATGTCGTTGGATTTATGCAGGCATTGCCGCCAACATTGCTGCCGGGGTTGCTCATTATACCGGCATTGTTTGTAGGGCATGAAAGGAACCAGCCGGCAACCTGCGGGTTTGAGTTGTACTGGTTTACCTGGGTTGTTGGTGATATGGGCTGCTCAGGGCCTGCATTTGAGGATACAGTGCTGCCGTATGATTTGTAGTTTGTAGTGAACTCAACAGGCACCGACAGTGTGCTTATTCCCAAACCTCCAGTAGCGGCGTTTATTACGCCTCCGACTATTGCAGCATCTTCGCTGCTGCTGCTACTGCTGCTGCTCCAGCTGCTTGATGCCGCAGCTGCAGAACTTGCCGTAGATGCGGCTTCCTTGGCAAACAGTGAAACAAGGGAGCTTATCATTGTTGAGCTTATGCCGCTGCCTCCGAGAAATGACGACCCAAGGACTGAACTTAGCTCTGAACTGATAGTGTTCTTCACAGACTGCTCTGCTGCATTAGTTACAGAGCTTTCAAGATTCTGGGAAAGTGAACTCTGCGCAGAGGATGAAATAAAGCTGCTCCCGAACTCGCTCGCAAGCGCCGATGATACTCCGCTGCTGACGCTTGAGCCTATCGCGCTGCCTACGGCACTTGCGAGCTGTGGAGAAACCCCAGAGAGTCCTTGGTCTATGCCACTTGATATGGCACCAGACAACGCTGTGCCTGCAGCAGTTGCGACTCCTCCACCTACTGTGCTTTCAAAAGTTGAAAATCCATTAGTAAAGCCTGTTCCTACTCCGCTTACAAGATCGCCTACGACAGACTGCGTGAATGCTCCGGCAACGCCCTGGCGCATGGCGATTGGAAACTCCGACACAAACGCCTGCTGGAGAGAAGTTCCTATAGAGGAGCCTATGGTGTTTTCAAGGGTGCTGCCCATTGAACTTCCAAAGGTGGAACTGGCCGTATTCTCTATTGTGCCGGAAAATGCGCTGCTTATGGCATTCTGAAGACCGGAGTCTATAGGCTGCGTCAGACTGCTTGCTATGGCTTGGGGTATAGCCTGGCCCAGTGCACTGGTTATCGATGAGCTGAACTGCGAAGTCACTGTAGATTCTACTGATGAGCCTATTGCTGCCGGAAGCGTCTGATATAATGAGCTATAGATGCCGCTGCTCACTGCACTGCCTACGCTGCTGCCTATGGAAGATGAGAGCGCAGTAGGCAGCTCCTGTGCAAGCTCTGCACTTATTGTAGACGACAGTGAACTCGATACTGTCGACTCTACAGAAGATGTCAGGGCACTGCCTAAACTACTGCTGAGGCTGCTGCTCAGGCTCTGCTCAAGAGAGCTCTGAAGACCGTTCTGGAATGCAGAGCCTATGGAGCTGCTGAGGCTCTGCGAGAGCGACTGCGAAAGGCTCTGCGAAAGCGAGGATTGCAATGAGCTGTAAACACTGCTAGATATTGCCGATGATATTGAACTGCTGAGGCTCTGCTGCAGCGAATTCTGGAGGTTGTTCTGCACTGACTGCTCTATCGAGCTTTGCATGTTTGACTGCAATGACGACCCGAAGCCGGAGAACGACTGCTGGAGGGAGCTCTGCAGCACAGAACTGAGCGAGCTCTGCAGGTTGTTTGCAAACGTCTGGGCAAGAGATGGGCCTACAGTTTGCTCTATTGAGCTTTGCATGTTGCTGGCAAATCCCTGTGCAAGGCTCTGCGACAATGATGTTGTCAGCTGCTGCGAGAGCTCCTGCGCAAGGCTCTGCGACAGGCTCTGGGATATGCTCTGCGAAAAGCTCTGCGCCATTGACTGGGATATGCTTGAGGAGATGGAACTTCCAAGGGACTGCGCCAGATTCTGCGAGAGCTGCTGCGAGAACGCCTGTGAAAATCCCTGTGCAAGATTCTGCGAGAGCTGCTGCGAGAGCTCCTGTGCAAGGCTCTGCGACAATGATGATGCAACCTGGCTGGATATCTGAGATGACAGTCCCGATATCTGTGCCTGCGTAAGTCCAGAAGGCAGGCTCTGCGGCAGCGCAGAGTACATGGCATCGTATATGCTAGATCCTACGCTGCTCTGAAGGCTGCTTCCGAAAGTTCCTGAAAACGCAGACTGCAGTGCAGAGTCCAGCCCTGATGTGACTACTGAGGAGATTGCAGATGATGCCGATTGGCCGGAGACATAGCCTGGAACTATGCTTTGTATGTTGCCCTGTATGTAGCTTCCTGCGGCATTGGATATTGATGCCACAGCATTTTCCTCTATCTGAGTTGAAAACGATGATGCATCAGACAGAGTAAGCTGCTGGCCAGAATACGGATTCAGCTCCGAGTACACAGCAGTGCTTATCCCTGATTCTATGCTCGGGATTATACCTGCAACTATGCCGCTTGAAAGCGATCCAAGCGCCGATGAAGACATCGAGCTTTCATAAGGCGAAAGAGCCTGCGAAACCGCAGAGTCCATCGATGATGCAAGCGTTGAACCCAATTGTGAGTAGATACTCGATGATATTCCACTTATTTCTGACTGCGTTATTGTCTGGCCTATGTCCGGCTGCATTGCCGTATATACTTGGGATTCTAGATTGGGAGTGAGTGCTGAAACTACAGCATATGAAACCGATGACGCAATCTGAGAGCCTGCGCTCGAACCGAAGCTTGAAGATAAGGAACTCTGTATGCTCGATTGAATCTGCGCCTGAAGCTGAGACATAAGGGATGCGACTGCAGTTTGCATTGCGCTCTGGAATGCAGCACTTATGGTGCTGGATATGGCGCTTGACGGATAGTACTCCTCGCTTATTGCTGGTATTGTTACATATTGGGTAGTGCCGCCTATCTGCACAGGAATAGTCTGTTGAGGTATGTTTACTGCAGTGCACGACTGCGGCAGCGTGCTGTTGTAATATGATGCATTCAGCGAATTTGAAGCTATATCCTGCTGGTCAGTTATTATCTGCTGTTCTATGGTATCCAGATTCGTACTTGAAGAAGAGGAGTTGAATGTCTGTTGTGCGAGTGGCGCCAATGCAGGAGGTACCTGCGTAGCAGGTGTACTTGCAGAAGATGGGCCCGTGCTAAGAGAACAGGAAGGACCTGAAGAAGCTACGGGGGTAAGAACCTGCGCATAATATGCTTCTGATTGCGCATAGTTTGATTGGCTGTCAAGCACTGATACACAGTAGTAGTTAGGTGTCTGCATATTATCTATAGTATAATTGGCGGAAGATGTCCCCACATCGCTAGTTTCGCCCACATATGTGTTGCAGTTTGTCGGTGAACTTCCAGAATACCATGTAAAGTAATATGGTGGTGTGCCGCCAGATACAGTCGCAGTTAGAGTAAGCGGATTGCCGATATTAACAGATTCGGGAACTGAGATTGTAGCAATCATTGAACCTGGCTGTCCAACAATCACTTGAGCTACATCCGATGATTGTGTTCCGGCACCGCCTCCGCCGTTGATAAACACAGTCAAACAATAATATGTAGTAGAAGACGGGCTCACAGTTATAGATGCGGTTCGCCCTGCAACTGTAGATTCTTGGTTACATACTGAGGATGTGCCAGACATCCAAACATAATTATATGTTAACTGGAGCGGTGGTGTGAATGAGGCACGAGTTGTCACAGACGAGCTAAGTGTGATGGAATTGCCGCTGGATATGCCGCTCACAAGTGGAGATACTTGGACAGTTATTATTGGTTCTTGGATTGAAACAGTGTATGATGACATTGCCTGATCGCCGTTTGCATCAACGACTTTGACGCAAAAATAATAGGAACCCATTTGGTTCCAAAAACTTGGTGGAGATAAAGCATACGAAGATGAAGTAGAAGAGGTTGGGCCAACAGTGTCCTCAAGAACGAAGTCGTAGAGCTTAGAGCTGTCACAGCCCGAAGACGAAGGCGCATTATACCAGTAATAAGTGTAGTCGGGAGTTCCGCCTTGAACTTGAGCATCCAGTTTAATAGGTGTAGAACTGCCAAGCACTACTGTTGTAGGACTTGTGACAGTTACAGATAATCCTGTTGCAGAATACCTTGCGCCGCCTTGCGCATACATTACCCCAAACATACTAAAAATTGAAAAAACCAGGAGCATGAAAAATGTGGTATAACGAGCTAGCAATAAAAAACTATCATTCAAAAATGAATTCCCAGTCATTGATACATCTTGCTATTCGTAATTATAGCAATACGACTGTATCGTATATAAACGTTTGTGAAGCGGGCTGCTCTCGTTAGATGCCTTTTGGAAAATTGTGCTTTATGGCTTTCTTGATTTCCTGCGCCTGGACTTCGGATGCTGGCCAGTATGTTTTCTGCGGCGCATGAAATAATACACCAGAACAATAATTATTATTAAGACGACTATCGCCAGCACTATATACAGCAGAGGTATGCCTTTCGGCTGCGCTGCAGTTACCCCTACAAGCTTTGCCACACCTTGATGGATTACCGCACCACTCCCGCTTATTGTTATGTTTGATACTTCAACTGCCTGCAGTATGCCGCCCCAGTGCATGCCAGGTTTATCGTTTGATGGCATATAAGCGGTAACATTTATGACAAGCTGTGATTGTGGTGATATTGTGCCATTCATCTGCGACACTGTAAAAGTTGGCGCCGTAGAATTTGGCACTATATTAAGCGATGGAAGCACTATCTGATAATGTATAGGCTGCGACCCTCCGTTTATAAGTGTATACTGCAGAGAGGCGCTGCTGCCTACGCTTACATTGAAGTTAAGGGGGCCTGCCACTTCGCCTAACTGCGCATATGCTACATTGTAAAAAATAAAAGAAAAAATAACAAGTAGGCCGATAAAACGGCCGTAATTGGGATGCATGCAATTCATCAGTTCCTCAGCATGAGTTCTCGAATGTTATAGTCTGCGTGTATGTTCCCGGAGGCGTTCCGCCAGGCACCTGCAAACCAAAGTAAACTACATTTGAGGTTGAAGGCGAGCTTGATGTAGGCGCAGGGATTTGTATCAGGGTATCAACGAGACTTGTAGTAAGTGCAGTGCCAGTGTAGGAGGTCTGGACCGTTGGTGACCACTGTGTCTGACCTACTGCGAAATTATTGCTTCCTGATGCCCAAGCTATGCCTTCAAGCAGTATGTTAGCTGCGACGTTTCCGCCGTTATCTGTATCTGTTACAAGCACGTTTGTATCATACGCAGACGTAGGCGCCATATTTCCAAAAGTTATTGAACTCGGCGAAACCCCTATGAAACATGCCGGGGACACAATAACATTTGCATTGACATTAGCGTTTGGATAAACCAAAGGCAGAGAAATAAACGCAAACGTCAAAATCACGCCAACCAAACCGGCGAGCACTCCAAAAAATTTCTTTCCGAACATATAATCTCCAGTTATATTGCAATAAAAAAGGCTATAAATGCTTGCCACAGGTAAACAGCATAGGTAAAGGCAAAATGCAACAGACATAAGGAATACAGCAAATATGCATTCAGCATATTCAGCATACGTTCTCTATTGTTATTGTCTGGCCGTATGCACTTGAGGGGGTTGCTGGAGGTATATTTAAGCCAAAGTATATGGTGTTGCTAGAACTTGCTGCTATCTGTATCATTGAATTTGTTGCAGTTGAAGTGAGCTTGCTCGCAGCAGAGTATGCAACGCCAGAAGCATCTGCGTAGATGGTGTTGCTGACTCCAAAAGATTCCGATCCCTGCACCCAATTTCCTCCGTAAAGATACAGGTACGCATTTGTATTTCCCGAATTCGTGTCTGTTATGCTGTTTGATGTGGGTATATCTGAATTTGGATTTAAATTTCCAAAATTTATTACATTACTATTTAAATATATAGTACATGTTGAAGTTAATGATTGTGAAAAAGTAATTGCAGTTGAATTTCCTGTAACCATATAACCATTAATAATATTTGAAGAATATGTTGAGCCACTAACAATTTGATTAGGAATACTGAAAAAATATTTGCCAGGTATATTCGAAAATATTATTGAATTAGGCACTATAGTATTTTCAGTTATGCCATTATAAGTGACATTCCATAATTCACCGGAAAGAGGTAATCCACTTTCAGAAAAACTTGCAACGCCCAACAAACTTCCAAATGTCACAGATGGCATAATATTATTTGGAGGCAAACTCCTAACGAAGATATAACGATAATAATTAGGATGTTGATCACCTGATTCTCCAAATCCAATATAACCACTTGTATAACTAGTGTCTGTAGCAAATGTTGTTAATGAAAAATTGTCTGGAGCACTGCCACCAAGCATAGATATATATCCATTAGAATAATTTGTCTGCGTATATTGCCACACATTAATATTCTCTGTGCCCGTAGAATTTAGTAAAGTCGTACCGCCTTTTGAATCGATAGAACTTATAGAAAGTTCTGTATGCCCTTGACCATTTCCTGCTCCTAATAAATATCCAGCTGAAGTACCAGCCTGCGCCTCTGCAAAATAACCTACAGCGCTTCCAGTCTGTGCGATATATGAAAATCCATCCATAATAAAATTAGTGTATGGATTTGGTAATCCTACCCACCCAACTTTATGTGCCGATGCATAAAATAATAATACAGGTTCTCCGTTTAGCGTCGTAGTTGAAAAATTGCCTATATTTACCCCAGTAAAATCAGAGAGAGGAGTATTAGCATTTACATATACACCAAAAATATTTGCGCCATTATCATATTTTGCATATGTTGATGATAACTCTGGTGCTTCTCCTTCAGATATGGAATTAAAAAAATTTGTATTAATAGATGAAAAGCCCATATATATGGTTTTTGATGATACAGCAGGTATGCCATTAGTCAGATAAATCCAATATATAGTATTTATTGAGGTATTTAACAAATTGTCTCCAGGAGTATCCAAACTTATTACGTTACTACCTTCCATCCATGACGAGATTATAGTGCCGTTAGCATAAAAGAAATTTATATTATCTAAATTTCCAGCTTCGTAATTTTTATATAAACGACTATTAACCGAAATCATTTGTTGAAATGGTGCAGTTGTTGCTATATTTTGTGAATTAGTTAATGTTATCGGAACATAGTACAAAATATTTACAGGTATTACGATTATTGTAGGATCAATTGCACTGTAATTTTGATTTCCATACGTATCAAAAGTAATAATAGTATTAGTTGTATAGGGTAATTTATAAAGAAAGTTTTTATTTACCGAATTATAATTGCCACTTCTAGTAATTGTTGTTCCATTGTTAAATTTTATAGAATATGAAAACTCTGCGTAATTATTGTTACCAAGGGCACTTTTTAATGATATAGATAAATTATAATTTTTTTGATTATTTATAACTGGAACATAAATTTTACCAGTTGAGTTTCTTTTGTTAAATGATACACCATCAACAGATATAGACATATTCGGGGAGGCCTTTACAACTGAGATATTGTA
Source organism: Microcaldota archaeon (assembly GCA_021852055.1). GTDB lineage: Archaea > Micrarchaeota > Micrarchaeia > Micrarchaeales > CABMGC01 > JAJZOD01. The sequence continues at coordinate 74,264 of JAJZOD010000003.1, read as the reverse complement.
ATAGACTAAAGTTGAATTTTCGTTATACGTAATGAACTCTAGGCGCCTGCCAGCAGCCACGACTTTGCCTGATTGCCTTATGCTGCCATAACCCACTGTAATGTTATGCTGCAGCTGCAGAAGGGAAGGATAACTTGAATTAATGTATGTGCGGAATGCATTTGCCTTGGTTATGTTCAACGAAGTCAGATTGTCCATTGTAGTATAGTTAAGCTGTATTGCTTGATTTGTAGTTGAGGTTATACTGCCATTGTACAAAGACTGGCTTGTTTGGTTGGTTTGGTTGTATTTGGATATTGCACTGCTGTGATAATTGCTGTTTTTCACTGCAGTGCCATTAAGATTACTGTTCGATCCCTGCCACTGCATGATTAGCACGCCATTGCCAAGCCCGTATTTTTTAAATGATTCGTTTAGCGCCTTGGACAGCTTGCCTTGAATGCTTGTGTTTGCATGCGTGCTATTGAGCTTCTGCATGCCTGTTGAGATATTTGCGGCTGATTCATTTACTGTTGTGTTCTCTGTAGGGGGTTGCGCTATTATATAGTTGCCTGAAAAATTTAATGCAACTGTTTCTCCTGAAATAACGTATGCAGGGCTTTGTGCAGCATACAGCCTGCTGCCTGAAGTGATGTCAGGTATTGACACAGGATAATTTCCTGCCATAGACCTGAAGATTATGGTGTTTCCGATAAATGACTCTGTTTTATTGCCATAGGAAATGGACCACAAAGTTCCGGTTGGCAGGCCCTCTTCTGAAAATGAGGTGTTTACGTAACTGCTGAATGAAATGTTAAGAACTGCGGTGCCATTGAACTGGTTTGAGCTCAACAGCATTGTATTTGGGGATGGCGCATAAGTCATATTTGCTGAGATTACATCAGGTATGGTAATAGTATTTGAAACGTTATTTAAAAATGAGTAATTCACGACTATCGTGTTTGGAGTTATAGCGTTTGCCAGAGTGTTGCCGTTTATGGATAAAACTTCCCATTCTAGGCCCTGTGGGAGCCCGTTTTCTGAAAATACCAGAACATTGCAGGTTTTGCAGCTTTCCTGTACCGAATTTTGCGTAACAGCCTGCTGTATTATGGTATTGGATGATGTCTGGTTTGCGCTTAGCATAGGATTCGCGTAAACTGATGTGATGAGTTGTGAAAACAAAACAAAAGCTAACGATATAATATAAAACAGCATCATGCTCCTGAAACGCAGCATAGGATCAATAGAGATTATATTATACACTAACAGATAAAAAGGCATGTCAATAGGATTTTATCCTGAAGAGCCTTTTTATAAAAGAGAGTATGCCTCCCCGCTTGATCAGATCTCTTTCGCTATTATACCCGTTTGAAGGGAAGAAGTGCGCCGTGTCGTGCACAGCCCTTGAAAAAATGCTTTTTCTGTTTAGTATATAAGCAGGCACGTGCATGGCTATGCTCTTTGGCACTGTTTCGTCTTCTGGTATCAGGCCAAGGGCCTTTGACCCGAAAGTCTCCTCTATTTCTGCAGGATGCAGCTCATAACGCTTGTTTCTTATCCGATTTATCAGGAGCTGCGATTTGAGTCCGTGTTTTTTGTATATGTTTGAAAGCCTTACGCTGCTTACGCAGGAGCTCAGCTCTGGCGTGGCAATTATTATGGCTTCGTTGCACTCTGCTGAAAATTCTGGAAGAAAAAAACCCGGAGCTGTGTCGAATATCAGATAATCATAGTTTAACCGCTTCAGCTTGGTGAAAAACACCTTGATGTTCTGTGCACTCGGCTCCTTTAAAGGATATGTCATGTTTCCTGGGATGACGTGCAGGCCTGTAGGCGCGTGCGGTATAATCACATCTTCGGGCTTAGCGCCTTTCAACAGGATGTTCTGGACTCCGAGATTCTGTCCCTCTATTCCAAGATGAAAGCCTACACTTGGATTTGCGATGTCAAAATCTACAAGAAGCACATTGCTGCCCATCTCCTGAAGCGCTGCTGAAAGGTTTACCGCCATTGTGGTCTTTCCTACGCCTCCTTTTTGCGAGGATATTTTTATAACATACGGTTTTGGCATTTACTCATCTGCTGGCTTCTTGTTTCTTATTCGGTATCATCATAGTCCCTAGATATCTGATCTTTAAGCCTTCTCAGCTCATTGCTCCTGTCCCTGCTGTAATGGGACTTATTTCGTTTGTTCAATATTACAAATATAATTCCAATAGTCAATAATAAGAATATTGCTGCAAGAGCATAAGGTTCGGCAGCTTGGAGATCTATCTGGTTTTGGGGGTATACCGGAGGAATAGTCTCGAGCGCGGGTATATTGCTCTTTATAGGATTCTCCTCAACAACAACAGGCAGGGAGTATGAATAGTTTATATTGTTCCCAGATATGAGTAGGCTGAACAGGAAGGTTCCTGTGCTTGAGTTTGTTGTTATGCTGAAGCTCGTATATGCAAGCTCATTAGGAGACATGTTGACAACCCTTACGGGATTCTGTACTGACAAGGACCCGTAATTTTCCAGTGAAAAGTAGGCTTTCTGGGCCTGCGTTCCTGTGTAAAGGGAGGCAACAGTTATATTGGCTGTCTCGTTTGTATAAAATGACGGCACTTTTATCTTGATAATACGCAGATTGCTCTGCTGCGGTTTTTGGGGGTACTGGGCTGTAAGGATGTTCTGGACATTTTGCAGGTATGACTGGCTTGATATGTTCTTTATTGTATAGTAGGCGTATGCGCTCTGGCCCGCAGGTATGTAGCTTATAAACCAGTTTATGTTGTAGTATCCATTTGACTGTGTTATGTTGTTCGGCATGCCGTATGCATATATCTGCGATATGTTGCCTGCTACGAATAATGGAAGCTTTGTTGCCATTGTCATATTGTATATAGGGGAATTTGAAGGCGCAGATATGTATATAGTACCTGAAGCGTAGTTGGTGTTATTTGACAAGGTTACCTGAGTTGTTATAGTGGGCCTGACTGTGGAACTGTTATACACTTCGAAGTTTATGAACTCCTGTTCCGTCTCTGCAGTTCCGTTCTGCACCCTTGCTGTTATGTTAATTGGTATGACATATGTTCCTGGGATCATTGTTGAATTTGGAACGAACTTGAAATCTACCAACAATGAACTTTTGGGCTCTATGTATACGTTTTTAGATGAGATAAGCAAGACATTCTGGAACTCCTTTGTAGTTGAGATGTTTATTGTTTCTGGGGCGCTGCCGCTGTTAAGGAAGTCCATCTGGGACACTGACGCAGCTCCTTCTTGGGTGGATATCAACAACGGTGCGCTGACCACTGACAGCTGCGGCAGCGATGTTATTGATTTTTTATTAGGAACCGAGGATGGATGAGGCTGCGCAGGCTGGGAAACAGTATATGTAGAAGTGCTGGTATTTGATACGCCTTTTATAAAATTATACCCTGTTGTATTGAAATGCGCATATAATGATACGGCATACGTGCCCGATTGCAGTGTAGCATTGATTGGAAGTGTTATTGTTACTACCTCACTTTCACTAGGAGGCAGGCCTGGCTCGATGTAGCTTGTATTGAACGGATATGGACCTGTTACAAACATGTTGAGCAGTATTTGGTTTGATGCAAGTTCGCCTTTGTTGTATAATGTTGCATAAAGGATCATCTGTGATCCCGGATTAACCGAACCAGATGATAAAGTGAAATTCGTTATGATGATGTCTGCAGGTTGTATTAGTGTAAAGCTCTTGCTGCTGAAGTTGTAGGTGTTTAGACCCTGCAGAAAGAGGCGAGCGCCTGACGCATTTGCTGCAATTGAATTGCTGTTTATTACAATTATGCCATTGAAACTCCTGTCAATATTGCTGATGTTTACGTCTCTTTTGTACAGGATATGTGTGCCATTGCCCGATACTATGCTGATGTTCCCGTTTAGGCTACCTACAGAGCAGCTGCCAAGCGCCTCGACGCTGTAGTTCATGGTGATGTTTGTGTACTTGATGTAGGCCGGCGCTACACCAAGAACTACATCAAAAGGGCATATTACATTGACATTTGCTGATACAGAGTTGCCCGCATATACAGGATGCGCAACCGCATAAAACAGTAGCAGTAAGGCAAATGCAGAAATAGTACATGAGCTTTTTATGTTTCCGTACAATGTTTCGACCCTACATAATTGAAAACAAAAATATAAATTACAGGATTATCTGGCGGCTTTAGGTTTTTTGCAGATATTGTTTTGCATAAGCCAGTATATCGTTTCGTAAAGCGTGGCTTTGGGATTTATAATTTCAATGCCTCAAGTTATTCTGAGGGAGAAGCTTCTTACGAACCTCTTCACAAACCTGTAGAATGAGTTGCTGTTCCTCTTAACGTCCTTTATCATCGCCTTGTACCTGCTTTTCTCTTCTGGACTGAGCTTGCCTTCCTTTACTGTAGTCTGTTTCTTTCCATCGACAATCTGGGTCTCTGTCTTGCTTATTATGTCCTTCTTTACCATAGAATACCACTCGTCCAGGGTGTTGCCGTGCGCCTTTATCATCTTAAGAAAATCGCGCATTGTTATCTTTCTCCTCCTGCCTGTTCTGTCCTCCTCAGCAGCAGGGATTAGAGCAGCCTTGTCGCAAATCTCCTCGAGATCGGCTTGCGAGAAACCCATCGTTGCGCGCGCTAGCCTTCCGAAATTTATCCTGCCAAGGGGCATCTTCCTTGTGTTGTATATGAGAGCCTGCTTCCTTGTCTTGTAATCTGGAGGCGGTATGTAAATGGATTCGCCGAAACGTTTGCTGCGCTTAAGCGCAGGGTCTATGTCCCATGGCTGGTTTGTTGCGCCTATTACGAATATGCCCTCTGGATTCTTCTCTACACCATCCATCTCCTGAAGGAACTGGTTAACGGCCATGCGCATGTATGAGCCCTGCTCGCCTCCGCCGCCTTCTCCGCCACGCTTCTGCCCAAGGGCATCAATCTCATCGAAGAATACAACTACAGGGGTATTCTTCCTTGCCTGCTCGAATATTGCATGCATGTTCTTTTCTGTGTTGCCGGCATACATATCCACTATCTCGTTAATCCTTGCTATCATTACCTTTGAGCCTGTTTCGCCGCCTATCGCATTGACAAAGTAGGTTTTCCCGCAGCCCGGAGGGCCGTAGAATATTACGCCAAGCCCGAGCTTCTTGCCGTACGCCTTTAGCAAGTCAGGCTTGCGTATGGCTAGTATTATATTCTCGTAGATGAGCTTCTTCTCCTTTGTCATGCCCACTACGTCCTTGAACTTTATGTTTGAGACGTGCCACTTGACTTTTTTGATCTGGCCTTCTTCCACAACAGTGTCCTTGCTTTCAGCAACTGGTTTTGTTGATACCGGACCCATAGCAGGAGCAGCCGAAGCCTCTGAAGCAGGTGATGTGCCCTCCTGTGCAAGCTTGGATTTCAACTGCTCAAGCCGTGCTTTTGCCTGCTCATAGTTCGGATTCCTTGACAGTGCCTTTTCGTACCACTCCTTTGCGCCTTTATAGTCATGCTGATATTCTGATATTATGCCCATTACATAGGGTGCATCGTGGCTGTTCGGCTCAAGATCAAGCACCTTCTCTGCATCCCGCGTAGCCTCTAGGTATTTGTTCACAATAGCATAGGACAGTGCCCGGTTGAAATATGCACTGGAGTAGTTGGGATCCGCATTTATGGCTTTTGTATAAAGAATTATTGCCTTCTCAAAGTCATTCTGTTCGAATGCCTTGCCGGCATCTGTATAGAAATCCTTTGCTTCTTTGCTTCCCGTACTGCTGTCTCTTTGTGACTGATCCTGTGTGTCGCCTGTAGCCATTGAGCTCCCTGATTTTATCTCTGCACCAGTGCATACGGCATTGAAGGTTTCATCGTTCTGCTGGCTACGTATACCATAATGCTGATTATGCCGGCGAAACCAAAGCCATTCTCACTCGTATAATGCATACGCATGCGTGCGTTGCAATAATTTCTATTTAACAGAATTGTTTGTGGAGTTCTAAGCGCTGCATCCGGTTCGTCTGAACCGTTTATGTGACTGACTGCAGATGTATGCATAAGCATGAATCCGCCATTCTTACGAGATGCCGTTAACCGCATTCCTGCTTTTGATTTTTGCGTTTAACCACTACTGTCTTTTTGTCAGAGAAGACATTTAGATTTATTGGTATGAAGAGGTGCCTGCAGTTAAGTTTTGATTCTTTTATTTATTATTACCACTAATTACCACTAATGATATTTAGTACATGCGACTTAGCTCCAGTGCTATCTGGTCCCGGTAGCATTGATATATTCAATCCTGAATATCTTTGTGTTTGGATTGAATCCCGTTGTGCTGTTCGGATACACCTGCACAAGCTTTACTGAAGTGTTGTTGGAGTTCCACACGCATGCATTGTAGTTGCATAGGTATAGCAGTTTGATGAGGTTGCTGCCTGCGAGGTATGGCGCTGCAAGAACTGCGCCTGTTATATTTAGAGGCATGTTGTGTTTTGCACTGTTTGTATCAGAGTACATCACAATAAGCAGAGAGGAGAGGCCGCTTCCACCGGTATAATTCTCCTGAACAGAGAAGTTTCCATTTTTAATGTTGTACATTTCAATGTATTCAATTGGCACAATCTGTTTTTCCAAAGAGGTATTGTATACCATTATGCCAGCGGCACTGTTATTCTGCACATGCAGATATATTTCTGAATCAATGCCTGATAATCTTATGCTAGTTCCTGTAGGACCTGTGGACTCATTGGTGAACGCAAAGCCCTTGACACCGTAGTATCCTGAAAGATTTTGGTTCATTCCGGATTCTATGAAGATGCCATTGGTTTCTTCAAGCCACGAACTTCTTACGAGCAGGTAATTAGGATGTCCCGCTGAACTGCTCGTGAGAAAATTTGGGTCACTGCTCCTATTAAGAAGCCATGATGCAAAGGCTGTGATTTTTGATGGATTCTGGGACCCGACGCTGTCAGTTACGCTTGTACGATTGGCCCACCCTTCCACTACAGAACCATCAGGCCATAGTGTAAGCACCACGCTGTTCTGTGGAGTATTAGTTTCCAGCCAGGAAGAGGCATTAAGCAGGTATGGTACCGTAGAATCCGTTGGGGATGCAGGAGCTAACAGCAAATCATAATGCAGTATTACTGCAAAAAACGCAATGATAATTACAGCTGTTGTGAAGTATGCCCTAATTTTATATTTGATAGGGGTACGACTTTTCACAAACAGGATTATAAGATACAATGTGACCGCAGAAAATATAGCAGTGGGTACTGAAACAAGCGAAGCAAACCTTTCAGCAAGCATCTGCAGGTACGCAGTAACTGCGAGGTATGCTATAAGTATAAGCATCTCAGGCCGGATGTTTTTGGTGAAGTTGAAGCTGCCATTGAGCCATCCGCCAGAGCCGGATACGCGTATGAGTACATACAAGAATGAACTTGCAACCAGTGCAGCGAAGAACACAAACATAGCTGCAGGCAGAATTGATGAAAACACCATCATTAGCCCCATAGGGCTCATAAGAAGAGTTATGTTGAAATTTGCAAAGAGGAAGCCGAGATTTGGCGTTGCAAGTTCCTGTATTGATGACAATAGATTTACGCGCGAAGAGAAAAGACCTTCAGCAATAAGTGTCTGGTACAGGAATCCGTATGCAGACAGGTAGAAAATAACTGTGCCGATGAGGAATATCATTCCAAGAACTTTCAGTCTGCCTTTTGTAGTAGTTACTGCGCTGCGCATTATTTTTTTTTCTAGTATAAGCCACAGCACAAACCATCCTGCAAGAAGCGCAAATGGCAGTGCTATGAAATCAGGGCCAACAAACGCCTGATACTGCTGCCCGTGTATGTATCCTAATGCAGAGAACAACATGGCAAGCATGAACCAGATAAAGAGGCCAGACAGGATATAAAGCATGTTTCTGAGCAGCTCTTTGTTAGCAGCTATGAATGCATATGATGCAAGGAGTACGATTGAAATGGCGTATACTGCAACAGCAAAAGAGGCGCCATTCCATACAAGATTGCATATGCTTAGCGACACTGCACCAAGGAGCGCGTATAGAACCTTCCTGCTACGGCGCTTCTCGTTGATTACCATCCCTATAGATATAAGTGCAAAAATGAGGAAAATAGTAACAAAGCCGTCGCCCCTGTATTCAAGCGCCATTGTCTTTGAAGCATTAGCTGCACTAAGCCCGACAAGCGCTATTACAAGCAATCCGAAGACGCGATCCTTGCTTATGAATCTTGATAAGTAGTATGCGCCAATTATATCAAACAGGCCGAACAGCACCGAAATAAAGCGCATTATCGAATAGACGCTTATCCCAAGATGCTGAAGAACTGCGTATGGAAGCAATGCAACCCAGTAAAGCCCGGAGGGTTCATTGACAGGCACGCCTGCAGACTGTCCGGAGATGCTTAGGTATTTAGGTACAGAAAACCCATGTGCAACAGCATAATTAACTACTGCATAATTGTAGAAACCATCAGGTTCAAAGAATCCGGGATATTGTATTAGCAAAACACGTAGGTATATTGCAGATGCCAAGACAAGAACAATAGCGAGCATGAGCAGCATTGTACTTTTGCCTGATATGCGGCGTTTCGCTGACTCAGTGACGGCTTCAACAGCCATATAAAACACCGTGCATATAACATACAAACATTGAATCATTCGGAAATTAATATAAATGTTCATGACAAATACGGATAAATATATACAGAGATAGGTGCACAGGCATACTATTTCTATAAATGATAATCTATAATGATAAGATGGTAAAACTTGACCGCGTGTTGTTTGCCAGGATATTCTTCTATACAAGACTTGGCTGGGGCAGCTACATTGCATGGTGGCTCGGCGCGATAGCATACGTAACAATAATTTACGAACTGGTTCTGGTAAAATTCATCCCGGATACACTTACTGTGACAGTGGCAATACTGCTTGGGCTGATGTTCCTAAGCGGTATTTTGGGTTACACAATGAAGAAACTGAGAATCTTCGGAGAAGAGCATGCCATAAATGCCGAAACAAATCCTTATATAAACAAGCCAATAGGCTTCAAGGAGATAGCAAACTATGAGATGCGCGTACAAAGTTATGATGTGCAGATACAGAATTATGGCATTCAGGCACAAAACCTTGAGATGCGGCTGCAGGAGTATGAGATGCGCGTACAAAATATAGAGATAGAGATGCTTAACATGAAGGCAATTATGGAGCTAAAGATAAGCAAGGCAACTAAAAACAGGCTAGCAAAGAAGTTGGTTGTGTTAGAGGAGCAGATTCATACACTTAAAAACTTCCAGTCATTCATAAGGGATCAGATACGAATAGTTCAGGACCAGAGGAAAATTGCAGTAGAACAGAGGAGGGTTGTAAATAGCATATTGTCAAGCGCAGATGACAAGCAGAAGAATCCTGCCAAAACCATGCAACAAAGTAGCGTGCTGAAAGAGTGATGAAAATGAAAATAGCAGACATATCTACAGTGATAATAGAGGGAGAGTCGCTGAGCAATGTAGTGCGCACCAACAACAGAATACACAAGGAGCAGGGTTGGGACTCAACGTTGATAGCAGAACATTACAGTTCTTTTGATTTCGTACTGCCATATGCTATAAAAGACTATTTTGAAACTAAAACGCTTGACCCGTTTAGAGAGTTTATACATAGCAAGAAATCGGAGTGGTTCAGGATGGCGCTGCCTTCAAAAGTTAGATATAAACCAAAGGCCGCATACAACGCCATAGAAAAAGCAAATATAAGGGTATGGCATTTGGGAGCATTTTACCCTCTTTTTGAACATTTCCACAGGAATGACATATTCTTTTTTTATGGCATCACTTATCCTTTCCTTTCGCACGACACAAATCATGCGTTTTATAGTTACTCGATGATGCAGACAATTAAAAGCCTTGACCCAAGAATAATAACAATATCGGAGTTCACAAAAAGCGATTTAATAAAACAAGGCTTCGACCCTGGTGCAATCAGGGTGCTGCCGCTTTTCCATACATATAATTTACCATATAGAACATACAAACCATATATTAGGAGCCGCGGTGTACATACATACAATTACAGTTCTGCTTCAGATGTCGCCACCGGTAAGATGCAAAACAGGCAGAAACCACAGCTTCTCGCGTATGGAAGATATGCAAAGAACAAGGCGGTGCCGGAACTTGCGAAGATATGCAATGAAGCGGGTATAGGCTTGACGCATTTCGGTGAAAACAAAATGATGAAGGAGTTCAGAAAAGAGTATATGAGTGCGCGGAAATATGCAAATGACAACATCAGAATACTGCCCAAACAAGTAGCAATAGAAAACTTCTTTGAAGATTCTGATATATATGTATGCAATAGCTATCATGAGGGCTTTAATATGCCTCTCGTAGAAGCTGAAGCTCATTCAATTCCGATCCTTGCGAGAAGGGGCACTGCAATGGATGATCTTGTAAAAGATGGCTATAACGGATTCCTTTTTGACAGCGCAGATGAGATACCTGAACTATCGGAGCGCATAATGAGGAATTACAGTAGTTTCAGCAGGAATGCGTGGAAGCACTCAAACAATTTCGCATATGAAAAATACAAGGGCAGGTATCTTCACGTATTGAAAGACTTGAAAAGGGAGCAATTTAAAAGCTGATCAGAATGAGAGTAGTACAGTTAAACAGCGTAGCACTAAGAGGTGATGCTATAAGCAGTGTAATACGCACCAATAACAAGATAGACAGGCAGCACGGTGGAGCAGACTCCAAAACAGTAGTGGAACTGTTCAGTGAGATGTCGGAAGTATTGACGATGGCATACAAAGATTATTATGATAGGCAGAGCATTAGGACAAGACTGGCAATATTTATGAGGTTAGGCAACAAAACACATTGGCTTAAACTTTATTTTAAATCGTTAAAGCAGTACAAACCACAGGCAGGCAGGAAGGCGATAGAAAACGCAGATATACGCATCTGGCACTATGGTGGCCCATATCAATTAATACACCAATTCCATGATGGAGACGTTCTGTTTTATCATGGAATAACATACCCATATCTAGTTGGCATTCCAGAAGTATCATATAAAGGTTATACAGCACTTCCGACGCTACGCAGCCTTAGTCCCACAGTTGTAGTGACCTCGGAGTTCACAAAAAGCGATTTAATAAAACAAGGCTTCGACCCTGGTGCAATCAGGGTGCTGCCGCTTTTCCATATATATAATTTGAAGTATGCGAACACGAGATCAGACCGTGTCAGAGTGAAAAAACCACAGCTTCTCGCGTATGGAAGATATGCAAAGAACAAGGCGGTGCCGGAACTTGCGAAGATATGCAATGAAGCGGGTATAGGCTTGACGCATTTCGGTGAAAACAAAATGATGAAGGAGTTCAGAAAAGAGTATATGAGTGCGCGGAAATATGCAAATGACAACATCAGAATACTGCCCAAACAAGTAGCAATAGAAAACTTCTTTGAAGATTCTGATATATATGTATGCAATAGCTATCATGAGGGCTTTAATATGCCCACCATAGAATCGATGGCACATTCGCTTCCAGTACTCGTGCGTAGAGACACAGCCATGGGCGATCTCATAACCGAAGGAAGGGAGGGCTACCTTTTTGATAATGCAGATGAGATTCCGAATCTTGCATATAAAATAATGAAGAATTATAAAAGCTTCAGTCTAAATGCGTGGAAACGGAGCCACGACTACAATTTAGATAATTATAAGATAAAATACTTGAAAATATTAAAAGAAACAAGTGCTAAAAGAAGCAGATAGATGGATTTGGTTTTGGATTAGCGTATATAGTGATTAAATAAAAAATACAACGTTTATGCAGAAGGAAACAGTAGGAGCGTATGGTTACGTTACTGCAGATTGGAAGGAGAAGGATTTGCCACTGGATCTCTGGCTTGAGTGGACATTACAGCTCTTTGACAGGGTTGTGCTGGCACTTTATGACGACGTGAAGCTGCCGAACGGGTTTGGTCGCAATCCAAGATTAAAGACCTTGCGGATGAGACAGCCGCTCATAACAAGTTTTAGATTTTCTACGGAGGGAAAGGCGGCTGCTCAGAAAGCGCTTAATACAGACTGGAAGATGATGACCGACGTAGACGAGTTCCTTCCGTGCAGGTTAGATACAAGCAGACTAAACAAGAAATATGCTTATCCGATACGGTATCACCATCTCTACGGCAACGCAAACACAGAGATACATGACACTTACCATGTCCTTCCTAAATATAAGTATGTTATACACCACACTGACCGAGCCGTTCTTGGAGACGGAGCAAGCGTAGAGCCGCCATATTTCCTCGGAGTCAAAAAAAGGATTCTTTACAGTATAATAGACACAGACCTTATTGCAGCATATAAGAGTGTTCCGCCTATTGCCTTTGATGTTTGGCACACAGGCACTATAAGAAATCCGAAGGCATTGAACAAAAAGTGGCACATACAGACAGACAGGGAGATAAGAAACAGGCCTTTAGGTGAAGGTGAGCGATTCCTCCGTTCGCTGCCTGATGTAGAAGAGAGCTTCGATTTTAAGGAGTACAAGACAATATGGCCCAAATCGTATCTTACGCATGTGCAGGACAGGGAACTTCCCGAAATAATCAGAAACAACAAAAAGAGGTTTCTGTGGGTAAAGTCGTGGGATGAACCTGGTAAAAAATCGCACTAACTGACATGTCGTTGTTTCAGGCATGCGTTTTTATTGCATGGTTGCCTGATTCCATATCATCAAGGAGCGCATTCAGAGCAGCATCGACCTCGGCTATGTGTGCGTTCTCTCTTGGCACACTTTTTATTGTAAACGACTTGAATCTGCCTGCGAGTTCGATTGCTTTATTATTTAGGACCTTGAGTCCTTGGTTCTTTGTCTTGTAAACACCAGATACCTGCTGCACCATGAGCACGCTGTCGGAGAATGCGCTTACATCGCTTGTTGCACTTCCGTACAGCTCTTCGGCTTTCCCGAGGGCTGCAATAAGTGCTATGTATTCTGCAGCGTTGTTGGTCTTTATGCCGTTGTAGAAAACCTCAGAGAATAGCTCCTTGTAGGACTTGTCGAATATGGCATAACCTGATGCGCTTCTTCCGGGATTGTTTCTTGAAGCACCGTCAGTGTAAATGTAGAGTAACAATGAATCACTTTCCTTCTATTGCGTTTTTGAGCCCTCCGACACTGCCGAACGACAGAGTCTCCCCGTCACCGATGCAGAGCGCTTCCATGCTATTTATATCTACCCTTGATTTAAATATTGGTGCTATTTGGGATACGCTTTCAAGGTTAACACTGACTCCTTCGGCAAAATAGCTTATTGCTGGCAGCACTACCAGTGTTGTACCGTCTGCTGTTGTTCCTGAAAGGAAGCATCGCAGTTTCTCTTTAGACCCGACATCGTCGTAGAGCGTCACGGCAGGATGCAGATGCCCCATGATCATGAATTGCGCATGCATGCTCGGAAGTTTCTCGCCATGGAAGAAGAGGAAGTTGCTAATTAGAGCCTCATTCTCGTGCACTTCTATGAATTCCTTGCCTGTTATCCTGTTTATGAAGTTGTCGTGGTTGCCCTTTATCACAATGATCTTCTCGATGCCGAGATCGGTTGTCAGAAAGCCGGCAAGTTCCATGAACTCGTTAAGCTCCTCATTATGTACAGTTGAGAACTCATTCTTTACGTCGCCGTCCAGAATTATGCTTTTGGCGCCTGTTTTGTTCACTGCAGTTCTGATATTCTGCTTTATGGACTTGAGGTTTACCTTTGGCAGGAATACGCCCTTATCTGCGAGTACGCCCTCATACCCAAGGTGAAGGTCTGAGCACACCAGGGCATTAAGAGGTTTAATGTAAAGAAGAGGAAGCCCGTCTACCGCTTCAACATATTTATTGATGCGCAACTCATCGCCCTTTCTTTATCCTGGAAAGCACCTGCTTTCTAAGCTCGCGTATGTGCTTCCGCCTGTCCTTCATCATTATTACGTCAGACTCGCCCATAGTAACAAGCATATGCGAGAACGGCGAGGGCACATCCGTGCTTATTATCCTGCAGTCAAGCGTGCCTTCGGACATCTCCCTGAGCAGCTTTTTCGCCCTTGGGAGATCCATCACATCCTCGAATATCTCCCTGTATGTCTCTTTTATTATAGGAAAATTAGGGCTTATCTCCTCCGCAGCTTTTAGTATGAGCTGGGAATTTATCTGCTGTTTTCTAACGCTTATCTTTTTGCCTTTGTAGTTTCGCAGCACCATGAAGCTCCTTGCCGCATTGTACCGGAACCTTCTGCGCATCATCTCCGTGCGTCGGATGTTATCACGGAGCACCCTGTCAGCATCGATGGATGTTGCCTCTTTTATCATGTTGCTTATGATTCTTGCGCTTGGCTCCTTTGATTTTGGGAGTGCAAGCACGAAACCGTTGTCATTTATGTTTATCGCAACGTCGCTGCCGACAGAGTCACCAAGCAGTATTGCAAACAGCCTGGACAGTGCATCATTTATCCTGCGCCCATAAAGCGCATGAAATACGACAAGGCTGCGTTCATCGTCATGGCTTATCTCGATGAGCATCAGTTTGTCGTTCGGCACTGTCTTTGTGTAAAGAAGCTGCTCTGCGAAGTAGATAAATATGGAGCTTTTTGAGTTCCTGTCTATTGGCATCTTGTCCAGTATCTCTGCGCTTTCCCTGCCCGGCTTCAGGCTGTTCTTTGCCAGAAGCTGTACGTGGCTCCTCTTCAGCTTGCCCTCCATCGATGCTGAGAGCTCTTTCCTGAATTTGCCTATCTCAATAGCAAGCTCGTATGTAAGGGGCAGCTGCTCGGAATACCATGGAGGTATCGTCGGTACAAGACCCGGCGCATCTGTTACATAAGCTTTCATTACTTTTGAATACTCGTACCTGTATGTCTTCCCGCCTAGTGCGAATATGTCACCTGGCTTGAGCCTGGACAAAAACTCCTCTTCTATGCTGCCTATCCACTTGTTCTGGCTGGTCATTACGTCTATGGCTACTTCGTCAGGTATTGTCCCGAGATTAAGGAAGTATATAAGCTTTGTGAGCTTGCCGCGCCTGCTGAACGCATGCTCCTTCTCATCATACCATATCTTCGCATACACGCGCCTGCTCTCCAGCCCGACGTACATGCCCGACAGATACTCGAGCAATGAGATGAAATCCTTCTTGTCAAGAGTGTGGTATGGATGCGCAGTGCGCACAAGAGCGTACGCTTCATCGACATCCCATCGCTTGTTCTGCGACATGCCCACAATATGCTGGGAAAGCACATCCAGAGCGTTTCTGGGTACCTTGAATGAATCTATGTGGCGCTTCTTTGCTGCGTCGAGCATGACCGAGCATTCTACAAGATCGTCCCTGTTCGTAACTATTACCTCTCCAACAGCAGTGTCGTTGAAGCTATGGCCGCTCCTGCCGAAACGCTGAACTGCACGTGCAACGCTTTTGGGAGAGCCTATCTGTACTACATTGTCTATGCTGCCTATGTCTATGCCAAGCTCAAGACTTGTAGAGGATACGGCAACGCGGAGCCTGCCTTTTTTCAGCATCTCCTCAACACCCAAGCGCGTCTCTCTGGACAATGAACCATGATGGGCAGCTATGCTCTCCTCTCCGTATTTGAACCTTTTGACAAGGTTATAAACAACACGCTCTGTGCCGCTTCTGGTATTGGTAAATATTAGGGTTGTCTTGTTTGCTGAAACAAGGTCGTTTATCTTTTTGTATATGGCATTCTCTACCTTGTTGTCTTCCTCGTTGATTATGTCTTTTACAGGGCATATAACGCCGAACTCCATCTTTTTGTCCCATGTAGCATCGACTATCATGCAGTCGCGCTCTGTGCCTTCGTTCTTGTAGCCTACAAGGAACCTTGCGGCTTCGTCGAGCGGGCTCAATGTCGCACCCAGGCCTATTCGCACGAAATCCCCGCCTACCATCTCACGCAGCCTTTCTACAGATAATGAAAGATGCACCCCGCGCTTGTTGCCCGCAAGCTCGTGTATCTCGTCTATGACAATGTACTTGACAGCATTCATGTTCTCAAGAAACTTTTGCGAATTCAATATTATGGCAAGGCTTTCAGGAGTCGTCACCAGTATATGCGGCGGATTCCTCAGCATCTTCTGGCGTTCGCTTTGGGGCGTATCGCCAGTTCTTATGCCAACGCGTATCTTTTTAATAGGTATTGCTATCTTAGAAAATATCTCATCGAGAGGTTCATTGAGATTGTGATAAACATCGTTGTTGAGAGCGCGCAGCGGAGATACGTAAACACAGTATATTTTGTCCTCAAGCTTTCCTGATACCGACAGATCCATGAGGTCGCTTAGTATGCCCGTGAATGCTGAAAACGTCTTGCCGCTGCCTGTAGGTGCAGTAATCAGAAGGTTCCTGCCCTCTTTGATCAGTTTGAATGAGTAGCGCTGTGGAGGAGTCAGGTCTTTATACCTGCCTTCGAACCATTTCCTTATGAAGGGATTTAGGCTGTCGAGGCTTTCCTCCTTGCTGTATGGTGCGCTGCAGTACTCTATCATATATTTCACTTAATCGCAAAATTAGCTTTATGCATTAATTTCCAGTTCAATTATATATAGCCTTCGCACAGCAGACTTCAGTGCTTAGATGAATTATTCCCTTGAGTAGCTGTCGGCATCACATTTTAAAAATCGTAGCTGCTATCCAGGCAGGCACCTGAACATTCAGTGGCTATGACGAAAGTATAGGTAGGGGTTTATATAATAATTGTTTTATATAATTATCCCTTTTGGGGGAAAATAAATCTGGGTGGAAAAATGGGAAAGGGAACCGTAAAGGCTAGGAAGAATCAAAACAAACAGAGCAGGCAAAAGCCTACGTCGGGAAGTGGCGCCTCGAGAAAAGGCAGCGGGACTATGCTTCAGGCAATACTGCGCGCACAGCAGATGAATGACATGCTTAAAAAAAGCATAATAGAAAGCGAGGCTTTGCAGAGCAGCGGTGACGACCGGCCTTCTGGTGAAGACCATATATCGAATTTGCTGGAAGAGGATTCAGGAAACGAAAGAGCCGTTGGCAGTATTGAACGTTACATGGCTAAGAGCAGAAGTAAACACATTTCAAGATCAAGGCGCGGACCTTCCAGAAAAAGTCGTACGCGCAGATGAGCAAGATGTTTTATGCTGCGCCAATTTAGCGATCGCTTGGCACCTACTTATCTTCTTTCTCGTCATTGCCTTTTCCTACTGAAAGCCTGACGCCGTTTGGATCCCTTGTTATTGTTATGTTTAAATCTTCGCTGCCGAGCATGTGCCGCAGTTCATCATAAGTGTAGTTTCCTACATCCTTGTTCTTGCCTTCCTTGTCTTCTTTGTTCTTGAGGACCTCAGCGCGGCGTTCTATTATGACGCTTTTTTCTATCTGACTGTATACAAGATTCAGCATGGGTTTTTCGGCGCCATACGTGGAGTCTATCCCAAGCTCCATTGGCTTGTAGCCTTCGCTTTGGTATACGAAAGGAAGCACAGCAGTAAATTCGGATTTTATGCTAGTTATTGCATGCTCCACTGCATGCCTCTCTCCTGCAACGATAAAGTCCTCTCCGTCGAGGAAGCCTACGAACATCTTGATTGTGCTGTCTTTTACCTTATCCTGAAGAAGCTGTGACACAAGCCGCAGTATTGTTATGCCTGACTCATTGCCAAACCGCACTACAAATTTGCTTATGCCCTCAACACGGAGCCTGCCTATCTCGTAGTCTTTCTCTGTGGCTTTAAGCGCCTTTTCAACAGTATCTGATATCTTCTCCTGGTTTGGAAGGTCTATAAGAGGATCGAACTTCTTACCTTTCTTTTTAAGGAAGATCTTAACGAGGCTGCGGAGCTCTGACGGCTCGAAAGGCTTCCGTATATAATAATCGGCGCCGTATTTGATGCCTTTGAACCTGTTAGATGTGGCATCCATTGCACTGACGATTATTACTATGGTGTCTTTCAGTAAGGCATCCTTCTTTATGCGCTTGCATATCTCAAGGCCATCCATGCCTGGAAGGTTCAGGTCGAGGACAACAAGGTCTGGCTTCTCCATTTTTATCTTGCGCATTGCCTGTTCTCCATCATTCATCTGTGTTATGTCAAAATCGCCGCCTATAGTAAACGCCATGAGATTGTTGATGCTTTTGTCATCCTCGACTATCATTATCCTCCGGAGAAGCGGCTTCTGCTGGAGCATATAATATGTAAGTATGCCGCCGCTGCTTCTTGATGCAATTGCATTGGCTTTCTCCAGCTCTTTCAGGCTCTTTTTGAGTGTGTCATCTTCAATTCCTGACTCTGCAGCAAAAGATTTAAGCTCGTTGTAAGTTATCTCCTGCCTATCGTTTAATACTGATATTATATCAGACTCTGAATCCTCAAGACTTTTCATGCCAATCTATTACTAGTTTAAATGCAAAATATAATATGCTTTTTGAAATATAGGCATTATGCCAATTCGCAGCGCGCAACAGCAATCTTTTTAAACTTCTGTTTTTATATCATAGCATGGCAGACCACAGGAGCATGATGCACAGGCACAGACATCACCTTCTTAATTTGAGGAATGCAGTTATAGTGATAGTGCTGGCCGTACTGTTTGCAGGAATTGCCATACTTGCGTTTTCGGCAAACGGTGCAATAGCAGTAAATGGCAGCCAAAGCTACATTATAGGCAAAGGCAGCACCCTTGGCTTTTATATAAATGGAGGGAAAACATTCTCCATTTATCTGGGTAACTCAAGCGCCGGCTATGCTGAGTTTTATGTAAGCCCTTATCCAATACTTGCAAGCCCTATAACAGAGATAGGCGGCGCGCCCGGCGCAGATTATAATCTGAGCGTGTCAGGCACAGGAACAGCAGACATAAACTTCAAGATAATATCCAGCAATGCAACTGCGTCAAAGGTTCAGATAACTCCACTGCCGAGCGGGCTAAGCATACAGTCAAGCTCTCTCGCAACTGTTGTTGTGCCTGCGCCGCTTCCTACAGGAGGAAGCTCAGTGCTGCAGGGAACGACCACTGTAGCAAGCACGTCAACTACCACAATATCCCCTTCGGCTACATCAACAATTTCAGGTGCTCAGGGAACGACAACGCAGAGCACCACTACAATACAGCAGCAGGTGCCGCAGAGCATAATAGAGCTTGTAAATACAACAAGCATAGGCATGCTTATGGATAAGCTTGGTGTCTTGTATGCTGAAGAGCCGCAGTGCACAGAAAGTTTATACAACCAGACATATATAACAGAATTCCACACGTCTCCTGAGGGGCCGCTGGATTACGTTAACGCAACGAAAAGTACGCCTTCGTCTGAGGCCATGACAATAAAGCAGCTTCCATCAGGGCTTTACCTTGTGAATTACTCTGTGACTGCAAAGCTGAAGAGTTTTTCAGGCACTGTGATAAGCATGGACATGGACTCTTCAGGAGACGTAAGCAATGTAAACTTTATCGGGTTGTTCAGCGGTCTTAATTACACAACGCTTTCTAACGCATATAATACCCAAGCCGCAGTAGGAAACGGATGCGCTGCCTATGTGCAGTAATCTGCATCGTTATTCTTGTACTGCTTTTGACTTCTTTGACTTATACTTTATGTTGAGTAGAAACCAGAAGGTGCTGCCTTTGCCTGGCTCTGACTCTACGCCTGCCCTGCCGTCATGCAGATGGACTATTTCGTGGACTATTGTCAGGCCCAAGCCGGTGCCTTTGCCAGGACGCATTATAAGATCGTTCTTTTCTATCTGGAAGAATTTCTTGAACAGTTTTCCCTTATCCTCCTTGTTTATCCCTATGCCTGTGTCTTTTACCTCTATTCTTACTGTTTTGACTCTTTTGCCTGTTCCGTTTCTCTTTATGTGGACTGTTATGCTGCCCTTTTCTGTGAACTTGAGCGCGTTGCCTATGAGGTTAACAAGCACCTGCACAATGCGGTTGGGATCGCATTCGACAGTGGGCACGTCATAATCAACAATGTAGTTAAACGCAAGGCCTTTGTTTGAAGCAACTTCTGCGAGAGACTTTATACCTGCGTTCTGCCCGAGCTCCCGCATATCTACCGGGCGAATGTCTAATTTTACTTTTTTAGACTCTAGTTTGGCAGCATCGAGTATATGCTCTATGAGTTCATTTAGGCGGGCTGACTCATCTATTATTGTTTGAAGGGACTCCTTCTGCTTGTCATTCAGCTCACCGAATGGCTGTCCTTCAAGCATAAGCTTTGCAAATCCAGAGATTGATGTTATCGGAGTGCGCAGATCATGCGCCATGCTGGAGATAAACTGGGTTTTGAGATTGCTTTCTTCCTTGAAATCCTCCTTTTCTTTTGAGATCTTAGCAACGTCAACCTGAAGTTTTTCCAGGAGCTGTTTTGTAGCTAGCTCGCGGCCGATAAGCATGTACCCGGATATCTTGCCTGCCTCATCATAGATTGCTTTTATGCTATGCTGCGATGGCACAGGATCCTCTCCGTTTTTTATTACAAGATTGATGAAAACATCAGTTGCAAAGCCATTGATCTTCGCTATATTCATTGAAGAGCTTATGCGGTACTGGCTCTCCTGGTCTGCGCAGATGTTTGATATAGGCATTCCCACAAGATTATCGCTTTTGTTTCTGAGGGTTTTTTCTACAGACTTATTGATGTTTTTAATATAGCCTAGAGTATCCAGCGTTATTATCATGTCTCCGGATATTCTGATAATGTCATCCAGATTTTTCTTTAACAGCTTCAGGTGCGTAGCTGTGCCTCTTGAAAGCATGAGAAAAACGCCCGATGCACTGCAGAACATTGTCCCCGATGCTTTTACAGACTGGTCATTTCCCAAGAGAATCTCTATGCTTATCTGTCTTGGCTCGGTGCTCTCGTAATCAGGTTTTATTAGGGAATCCCTGTCGCGGACTATGTCATCTAATTTCTTGCCTATAAGGTACTCTTTATCTATGTGCAGGATGCTTTTAACATTGTCACTTACCCAGTGCACACGCATTTTGTCATCCATGAGCACGTATGCCTCTTCTGCAGCGTATTTGAAGAAAAGTTCGCGCTCCTCGAGATCGCTTAGCCGTGTATCGTCTTTAAAAGCAGCGTACAGCAGCCCTCCAGGTGCACTAGAGGGATGGACATTCAACTTTCGGCCGTCGGAGGTTACAACAGTTATGTCAGAGCCGGATTTCAGCTTTTCAAATGCCTCCTTTCCCATGCCAAAAAACTTATACAACGGCATGCTGTTCTGCGCACCGCTCCCGAATAACTTTGTGAAGCTTTTGTTTGCCAGGGCTATTGCACCTTTATCGTCCACAAGGCACTGCGGCATGTCGCTCTCAAAAACTATCCAGAAGTACTCTGTAATCCTGTGTTCGTAGTTGGAGTTGGCGAGAAGCCCGTACTCACGTGCAGCAAGATCTCCGAGAGCCTTTATTTTGGCGACGTCTCCCTCTTGGAAGAATCTGTCTTTTTTTGAGAGAAGCGATATTATTCCTATTGCGTTTTCTTTATCCTTTATCGGCACGACTATGCAGCTCCTGAAGCCTGCGTTAAAAAAATTTATAAGTTCAGGAAATGACGAATATTTGCTGAGGCTGTTGTCAAGGTAGGGGGTTCCGGTGTTTAATATGAACTCTTCGCCTTGACTGGGCTTATCCGATTTTTGGAAAAAATCCTTGCAATAAACAACCTCGGCTCCTGAAGCCTGCCTAAGCTGTTCAGCAAACACCTTCAGGAATACAGAGGGGTCTTTCTGCAGGATGCCATTTGAGATTTTTTCAAGGATACTTTCAATAGAAAGCATAATACCACACATATAAAATATAACAACGCAATAATAACAGCGCAACAAACACATAAAAAGGTGCATCTGTGCAGATTACACAAGTATTCAAAGGCGTGTTCAGGATAGACGGAAAACTGGCTACGTTGAACCTTGTGCCTAGCGCAAGGGTATATGGTGAGGAGCTGAAGACCGTTCAAGGCGCTGAGTACAGGATGTGGAACCCTTACAGGAGCAAGCTAGCAGCTGCCATACTCAACGGCATGAAGACGATGGCTATAACGGAAGGCAGTGAGGTGCTTTATCTCGGAGCGGCTAACGGAACGACGTGCAGCCACGTGAGCGACATAGTCGGCGGCAGTGGCAGCGTGTACTGCGTTGAGGTGTCGAAGCGCAGCATGCGCGATCTTCTTGACCTGTGCGATGCCAGAGAGAACATGCTGCCTATATTCACTGATGCGAGGTACATAGATGAATATAAAGACGACGTAGGAACTGTCGATGTACTGTACCAGGACGTCTCTGCGCAGGAACAGGCTGATATACTTTTGAAAAACAGTGCGCTTCTGGACAGCGAAGGCATAGCGTATGTGGCTATAAAGTCGCAGAGCATCGATATAACAAGGAAGCCCGAAGAGATATTTGAGGAGTTCATAGATGCGGTGTCTGATGAGTTTAGCGTGATTGAAAGGATAAGGCTTGAACCGTATGATAAGATGCACCTTTTCGTTGTCTTTAGGAAAAGGAGGTAACACAAAGGATAAGAATTATTGCAGTGTTATTGTACTGTGCACAGTTCTACTAAAAAATATCTTGATCTTTTAAGGTCTGCAGGCTATCATACGTCGACGTGCCATTTTTGCGGCGCGCAGACTGCATCCGTTTCCGACGAAGTGTTCTGTACATGCTGCGAATCTAGAGTGAACCTTGGCATTGCGAGTCCTTATCCGGACATTTCGGCTTCTCTCTCAAAGCTCAGCGGTGATGCACTCAACGGCAATACTAAAGGCCTTGATGCATTTTTAGAAAGCAGAAAACAGGGCGAGTTGCCGCCACAGATTATGTACGGGATAGGAAACCTGTACATGCATGCATCATCATACAGATACAGCATGCGCAATTACTCCGGTCAGGGCTTTATGGAGGATAACTCTGTCGGAATCTATGAATCGCTTGCATTGACATCAAAATCAAGGGAGTTCTTTTTTAAGGCTCTTGATGCATTTGGTAAGGATGCGACAGGAGGCAGTGGGGCATTGTATCTGAGGTTCATGATTAACATGCGCTTGAAAAGGTTCTTTTACGCCGGAAAGATTCTTGAGAATGTAGATCCTATAGATGAAAATAACGCTATATGGAGATATTCAAAAATGATTTATGCCGTAATTACCAGGTCTAAGAATGCCGGTGCACAGGTAGCCTCAGTGCTAAACACAGGCGAGCCGAATACATTTTACTATTTATCAGTACACCTAATGCACAAGAAAAGATTTGAAGATGCTGAAGCGCTGCTTTCTGAGCTTTTTTATAAGACGGGCATGCCTTCAGCAAAATATCTGCTTGGCAGTATTAAAGAGCTGCAGGATAGGACAGACACATAGCTTTATGGCTATGCCTTGGTGAGGTTTACCCTTTTATTACTATGAGAGGTATGTTCTTTGATACTATTTTCGCAAGGCCAGCGCGTTCGACTACGCTGACAACATCATCGGGATTCTTGTACGCCCATTCTGCCTCTTCGCTTATGAGTTTTCTTGTGCGCACCCTTATCTCTATGCCTTTCTCGCTGAGCCCTTTGAACGTTTTTGCAGCAGGGATCTCGTTGAGTGCCTGATGACGCGACATGACGCGGCCTGAGCCGTGGCATGCACTGCCGAACGACTCTTTCATTGAGCCTTCCATGCCGCAAAGCACATAGCTGCCGGTGCTCATGCTTCCTGGTATAATTACAGGCTGTCCTACGCTCCTGTATTTTTTGGGCACTCCCTCAACACCTTTTGGAAATGCGCGCGTGGCGCCCTTTCTGTGTATGTATAGCATCTGCTTCCTTCCTTGCACTGTATGCTCTTCAGGTTTTGCTATGTTGTGCGCCACATCATAAAGAAGGTCCATGCCCAATGCATCTGCACTCTTACCGAATACCTCGGAAAAGCTCTGGCGTATAAGATGCGTTATTATCTGCCGATTAGTAAAGGCAAAGTTGACCGCACAGTTCATGGCACCTATGTAGTTATCGGCTTCCTTGCTGCCGACATGAGCGTAGCTTAGCTCTTTGTCTACAAGCCGTATATTGTGCTTCTCCTGATACGAAACTAGCGTCCTGAGGAAATCGCTGCATATCTGATGGCCAAACCCTCTCGAACCAGTGTGTACCATTATTACTATTTGATCTTTGGCCAAACCATATGCATCTGCAGTTTTAGTGTCGAATATCCTGTCTACTCTCTGCACCTCGAGGAAATGGTTGCCTGCACCTAGAGTGCCAAGCTGGTTTAGGCCCCGCTTTTTGGCATCGCCACTTACCTTGGAGAAATCAGCCCCTGAAAGCCCCCCATGCTCCTCTATGCTCTCGGTCTCGTCAGCAAACCCATAGCCTTTTTCTATGACGTACCCTGCGCCATGCTCCGAGACACTCTCAAGGTCTTTTTGTGTAAAACCCAGTGATAGCTTGCTTCCTACGCCAGTAGGTACGTTCCGGAATAGCACATCTGACAGTGATTTTGACTTTTTCTTGAGTTCATCAGAAGTCAGGTTGGTTTTTATAAGCCTGACGCCGCAATTTATATCAAAGCCTACTGCTCCTGGGGAGATTATGCCGTTTTCTGCATCAAACGCAGCTACGCCGCCTACCGGGAACCCATAGCCCTGATGCCCGTCTGGCATGACAAGCACATTGCCAACAAGCCCGGGGAGCGTAGTTGCATTTATTGCCTGCTGTACAGTGCTGTCCTTCTTCATCTTCTCCAGCATCTCTTCAGTAGCGTATAACGTCACCCCGCCATTCATGCCTGATGCATCGTCCTTTTGTATTTCAAATTTTACATCTGATATTTTTGTGATCTCCATTTTCTTCAGCTCTCGGGCTTTATTTTCTGCAGTTTATTGAATTTTTTGCAGTTAAATACAAATAATGATGCCAAAAATATAAAAAATCCCATATAGCACTTAACCGAGGTAAAACCATGCAAAATCAATAGAAAGGATTAAATATCAGTACATCGCATCTTTGTCGTATAGGTTTGGGTGCAGGGATGTGCACCGTATGTTGATATGTATTTAATATGTATGTTTAATAATGTGATGTTATAATTAGTAGAGATGCTGCAGGGGTGGCAGAGCCTGGTCAAATGCGACAGACTCAAGATCTGTTGGCTTAGGCCTACGGGAGTTCAATAGAAATGGACAAATCTCTCCCCCTGCACACATCTAAAATGGTAGATTATATGCCTAATAAAAAACAGAATGCGAAAAGTTCAAGGAAAACGCCTAAGGCCAAGCACGCAGCACCGGCAAAAGGCAAGTTTCTCAGCAGGCTTGGGAAGGTAAAACTGAAGGACAAGGTGATTTTTGATGTGCCACATTATCCGCAGAGCGAGGAGTTTACCAGCTCGGCAGCATGTGCCATGATGGTACTCAAATATGTAAACCCAAGTTTTAAGTTCAAGAAAGAGAGCGAATACAGCATATGGCAGGAAGCCGTAAATGGCAGCGTATGGCATGGTTCTAAGTACGGCGTTGCTTACGCGCTGGCAAAAAGAGGCGCTAAAGTAGGCATAATAAGCAATACAAAGGATGAGGGCTATGAACGCAAGATGGCCGTTTATGAGAACGTCAATCTTGATACGCTTACAGCATCATTTAATGAGATAAAAAGCAAGGCAGAGGCGCTTGAGATTGAGGAAGAACATAATGGAGTAACTATACAAACAATAAAGAAGGCCATCTCTGCAAACTTCATTCCGATAGTGCTCATAAACGCCAATGTCATAAACTCTTATTTGGACCCGTCACCGCACTGGGTTGTAGTCAAAGGCTATGACAAGGACGCATTTTACATAAACGATCCTTACTCTGATAACACAATAACCATGGACCATGATGCATTCAAAGCCGCAATAGGCTTTGAGGATAACCACCACATGATACTTGCAGATACAAAGCACTTCTCAGCTCCAAAGGGAGAGAGATAAAGTGGGCAGTAGCCTGAAAACCGGTGCAGTTGCTTGCTGCACATTATACAAAATATACAAAATTAATTTATTTTGAATTATTTATTTGTTTAGCACAGCCTTTACAAATGCCTCTCCGGCAAGGTATGAGCTTCGTACAAATGGTCCTGACGCAACGTACAGGAAGCCCTTGGCTGTTGCTTTTTCTCTAAATGTTTTGAATCTTTCCGGAGTGACGTACTCCTTTACTTCAGCATGGACAGGGCTTGGTTGCAGATACTGCCCCATTGCCACAAAATCAACGCCTGCTGCACGCAAATCGTCAAGGGCGCTTAATATTTCATCATCATTTTCGCCTACGCCGAGCATCATTGCTGACTTGGTGTATATCCTTGAATCCAGGTCTTTTACTGTCTTAAGGACATTAAGTGATTGCTGGTATGATGCGCGCCTGTCGCGTATGCTAGGGCTTATTCTCTCGACTGTTTCTATGTTGTGGCCTATGACATCAGGATGCGAATCTGTTATCTTCTTTAGAAGATTTGCATCGGCAGTAAAATCAGGTATAAGAACCTCCACGTATGTCGAAGGATTTAACTTTTTAATTTCAGTTACGCATGCAGCAAAATGCCCGGCGCCCTGATCCTCCAGATCATCCCTGCAGACAGAGGTTATCACTATGTAATCCAAGCCCCATTCGTTTATCACTTTTGCAAGCTTTTCAGGTTCATGTGCATCTGGAATAACACCCACTGCACTTTTTTTGACTGCGCAGAATCTGCAACCTCGCGTGCAGAGGCCTCCCAGCACCATAAACGTCGCTGTGCCGCTGCTCCAGCATTCTGTTATATTTGGACAGTGCGCTTCAACGCATACAGTGCTGAGACCGAGCTCATTTACGCGGTTTTTTATCGAGGAGTATGAATTAGTAGATGCCGGTTTTACTGAAAGCCATTCGGGAAGCTGTTTTGATGTCTGCATGAATTAGTATTAAACGCCAAACAATTTAAGCCTCGCCGTAGGAGCCAGTTTGGCGTAAACACGCAGTTTAAGTATTATTACGACACGCTTCCAAAGCCGAATGAAGGCATTACTCCATTTGGAGGATATGAACGTGTGCGAATCCATTGTATAAACATAGGATAAGATAAAGTAGATGATGTTTGAGCTAATTGTATATTTGGATTATTTAATATAGGATAACCATTAGATAATGTTGTTAAACTTCCATAATTAATTGATGTATATGAATAACTACTTGTAGCCCCTAATGTAAATATTGTTAAAGTATTAGCAGATATAGGCGGAAGCCCAGCAAAATATTGGCTTGGATTATAATTTATAAGATAATAATAGCCAAGGTCTCCTATTTGTATTGAATTTGACCCGGACGTAAATGCCCATCCTCTATAACCGTCATATGGAGATTGAAAATATCCGTAAATATCTAAAGCAGTTGAAGTATCAGAAAATGTTTGTTTTGATGTTATTGTTGAACCAGACAATTCTAATTCATCATTAACAGTCGGGGAACCGGACGATACTGTCCATAAATTAGTATTTAAAGTAGTTCCAGCAAAGTTATCATAAAAGTTAAACACCTTTGCTCCATCATCATACTTCGCATATGAGGTCTGGAAGCATCCAGATGCACACCACAGCTGCGGTGCGTAGCCTGTGTAACCGGACGTAACTGGCGCATTGTTTGACATGAAGTTCATGTAGATTGTGAGCGTGTTGCTGCCTGAACCAGCAGCACCGAGTGTACTGCTGCCCAGATTTACCCATGCAACTGTGTTTGTCGCTGCAGTAGACGCACCGCTCTCTAACCAGGCATACATGGGCGTGCTTCCGGACAGCCCCGCAGGCGCACCTGATGTGAACTCGATGTTGCTCAGGTTTGATGCTTCGTACTGCGAATACTGCGACAATGATGGATTGAAGGAAATCATCTGCTGGAAGTTTGCCGATGTACCTGTACTCTGCTGATTCGACAGTTGTATCGGGACATATGCCTTGGGCTGCGGTCCGTAGTTCTTTGATTCGTAAAGGGAGGTGTTCAGCATGACAAATCCCAATGCCTGCCACTCGTTCTCTATGCTGCTTGGAGAGCCTGGTGAGAGATAGTTTCCGAAGAATACAGGGTATGAGACATTCTGCTGCAGTATGCACCCGTTCGAATAGCCGCTGTAATCAATGCATGCACCATCCATTGGAATCCAGGTGATTATGCCGTTGTTAGGTATAGGAGCGCCGCTTATGCCTTCGCTGTAGATGCTGCTTAACTGGTTTGCAGTAAGAGTTTTTGAATAGACCTGCAGGTTTGCCATGGAGCCGTTGAAGTACAGGCTGTTGTCCTGGCGCCTGCCAAGCTGGATGCCGTTTATGCCTATGGCAGCCATTGTCGCTGTATTGCTTGCTGATCCGTCGGTGTATAATTTGTATGTGGATCCTGATCTTGTAATCGCAAGATAGTACCACTGGTTGCTGCTTAGCTGATTGCCATAGACTGTGTTTGCACCATCGTATAATGCCCACATGCTGTTTTCTAATGTACCGGATATGAGTATTCCGTTTACGCCAGAGAGGCCGACAGGATACTGGGATGAGGATGATTTGGCATTTTGTTTTAACCACAGCCCAACAGTCCATGATGACGACTGCAGTGTTGTATTAAGTGTGGCAAAGGAGCTGCCGTTGAAGTTTGCAACTTGGGATATGCCGCCGGTCTCAAGGGGAAGGCCGCTGAGAAACAGGTTTGGGCGCGAGGCGTTGTAGCAGTTTGCAAAATTTTCGCATGAGAGGATACCTGGCAGAGGATACGCATCGCCGGTATAATTAGGGAATATGCTGTCGCGCGCTGAGCCGTTTATTTGTTTGAACAGAATGTTTATGGCATTCCCTGTGCTTCCCTGCATGTAATCAGTAATGCTTCCGTCAAGCTTAAACCACGCAGGAACCACGGAAAGGTTGTAAGGTGCACCGCCTGGCCCCGAAGCGTATACCTGCTTCGCCTGCGCCAGGGAGATAGTTCTATTGTATATCTGAACATCAGATAAAACTCCATTAAGATTACTTCCGCCGGCATAATAGCCCAGGTACAGGCCATTGGCAGAGAAAGCACTCCATGCTGCAGCTGTTGATCCTTGTCCTGCCTGCGTGCCGTTTATATAAAAAGTCACTGTTGACGGGGAGCCCGTGGATGCAGTTGCAATTATGTTGTACCATGTGTTTGTGCCGAAGCTACGTGATATGGTGTTGGAGTTGCCGCAGCCATCTGAGAAGCTGAGTGAAGTAGAGCTTGCAAAGAAAAGATTGTAGCCGCAGCCGCCGTATGTTGAGGCTATGCCTGTATCTGCGCCAGGCTGAGCCGTAAGCTTGACCCATGCGCTTATGCTTATGCCTCTACTGCTTACAGGCACCTTAGCACTTTTTGAGAGGGATGTTATATTTATAAGCGAAGTCGCGCCGTTGAGATATGCGGGGCTTATTGAAGGCGTACCTGGCTGAAACAACGTGTATGCAGCAGCGGGACTGCCTTTATCGCCCTGGCCGCTGTAATCGTTTGTGTTTCCGTCCAGTGGCCACCAGCCTACAAGGCCGTTGTTTGGTATGGGCAGACCGCCAATGCCGCGTATGTACAGCTGCTTTATCTGATTTGCCGATAATGAGATATTGTATATCTGTAGGTTTGACATGCTCACGTTGGAGTAGCCGCTTTCGCCTGTACCTATGACAAGATCCCCTGTTCCTGCAGTTGCAGGGGTTCCAGAGCTGAATGTGGCTTTGAACTGATTGCCGTTTAGGTAATAATAGGATTGCTGCGCAGCGTAGTTGTAGGTAAAGCATGCAAAGTACCACGTATCCTGCTGCGGCAGTGTCCCTGTAGAGTACGATGCTATATTGCTGCCGCCTTGTGTCCATATTGTAAAACCTTGGAACATTCCAGCTTGGTCAAGTGTGTACTCCCAGCCATTTCCATTGCTCGGAACACTTGCACCTTTTAGCAATGGTCCGCGGTATCCTGAAAGCGAGTTTACCTTGTACCACGTGCACAGCGTCATGTTGCCGTCAGGCCCTGCCTCTGGGCTTAGCTTTGCGCTGTTGCCCAGGGACACATAGGCATTTACGCCATTGAATGACGCTGTTTGCTGGTCATATCCCTGAAACGTGGCTATGCCTGCTGGCGATGAATTAAACGCGCTCTGCGACATTGACAGGTACGAAGGCGCAAACGGCGATGCAAAAAAGTACCCGTTTGCTACTGCCTGGCGCAGTGCCTCTATGTTTAATGCTGAAAGCTGTGGACCGTATATAAGCACGGATTTGCCGGTTGTAAATGATTTTGACAGTATGGTACTTTTCGGGTATATTAAGTATGGTACTGACGGAGGTATTGAAGAGGTATTGTTTGTTATGACTCCGGCAAAAACATTCCCGCATGTACCGAGGGAGATAGCATTGGGAGTCACAAATATCAAAGTGCCATAAGTTCCAGAGGTTAGGGAAGGACATGAAGTTGCGTAGTATACCGGGCCGTATGCAAATGCAAAGATGTTGCCTTTGACTGCGTGTTCGCCTGTTATAAGGCTCGTTAGATTTTGCAGGCCGGTAATGTTTATATAACGGAGTATGCCCTTCTGCGCGTAGTATAAATCTGGCGTGCCGTTTATAGGTACTGACGCTGTTATTGGAAGCGAATATTGTGATATTGCACCGCTTTGGCTTATGCCTATGTTTTCTACAAAGCTGACGTTTATGTAGTACGGGTTCTGTTGGGATATGGTAATTTTGCTCTCATTTATCGAGTACAGGCCTGAACCCGAGAAGTTTGATAACAGCAGCGCATTGTACGACTGGAAAGTCATATTGCCCATTGCATGATTGAGATAGTTTGCTGCGATAGACCCCTGCGTTACTTTCGGCAACGTGCCATTAGTAATGAGATATGAAAGGTACTCGCTCGTGTTTGTTATGAAGTTGTCTTTTCTGAGTGTTGAGTTGTATTCGTAATATGACAGCACAGAAAGCGCAGTCTGTGCGCTGTATTCTGCAAACTGCGATGAGCTCTGCTTTAGGCTTGAAACGAGGCTTGTAGAAGACCTTGAAAGCACAGTGCTCTGCGCTATGTTGTTGTACTGTATTCCTATGACTACGAAAGAGAAAAGTTCTGCAAGTATCAGTAGGAGTATAAGAAGAACTGTAAGGCTCATGAGCTGCGCTTTGCTGGATCCTGCAGCGTAGAATATTTTTTGGAAATTTTTTAGTTCCATGAGTACACACTGACCTTGTATAGTTTGGGTTTGTTAGAATATATAGAGTTCCCGCCGTTGAACCCCTGATGCATATTGAAAGGCAAGAGCACGGATGCAACTGATATTCCGTACGCGCTTGAGAGGCCTGCAGGCACGTAGTTGCCAGGCACGTAGGCAATATTTTCAGGATATGCTGTGTTGTTATAACCGCTGTAATCGTTTGTATCGCCTTCGAGAAGCCACCAGCCAGTATTGTGCGCGCCGGGGATCGGGGAGCCCCCGATGCCTTCGCTGTAAAGCTTTGATATGTCTGTTGCATTAAGAATGCTTTCGTATGCCTGGACGTCTGCAATATCGCCTGTGAGATATGTATTTACACCAGAAGGCTTTGATCCTGAGATATATGTGGTCCAGTAATCAGTGGCTCCTGAGGGGCTATACTGCCCGATGACATTTGCGACTTCTGCACCGTTTACATAGAAGATTTCTGTGCCTGATCCAGAAGAGTTGTATGTTAATGTGAGCATATACCATCCAGGGGACGGGGCAGTGTAAGACATTTGAGAATTAACCCATATCCATCCATAAACTGTAAGTCCGTCTGCGCTTATGAACGGCATATTCCAACCGCTGCCTGGAGGCGAACTTGCGACTCCGAAGAGAGGGCCATTTGTGCTTGGCGATAGATATGCCCATACAGAAGCTGTAAGCGGTTTGTTTTCACCGAAGTACGCGCCGAGATTTGCGTATGCATAGCTCCCTGTGCCGCTGAATGATGAGACATTGAGCGACGGTGCGTACATGTTGTTTATGAACAAACCATAGTTGGATGCATTGTACGACCTGCTAAGAATGTATGTTGCGCAGCTCCCGTCGCCTTGTAAATAAAGCTGAACTGCTTCTTGGAGCACAGATTTGTATACCTGTGAGGTACATGCCCCATAAGCTATGAGCTTGTCTCCTGCTGAGAGGTATATATTACCGTATCCTGCTGACATCTGGCTTATTGAGCCGTAAGTGCTGGGCACCTGTGTACTCCATAAAACATTTCCAGTACTCGCATTCTGATCTACAAGGTAATTGTTAGACCATATGCTGTAGACAGAGCTATTTGTAAGTATAGGATACAGCAGCGCAGCACCGTACGGCGTAAGTGTCGCATTCCATATTAGAGTGCCGGATTGAAGGTACGCCTCTGTCCCGTTGATGTTCTCAACTATTATTATATTGCTGTCTGCAGCAGCGCCAGTAAAGTTTGCTGCCTGCAAAGTGCAGAAGCGTTCTGTTAAATTCATATAAAAGCTACAGGCTTCGGTGACAGCGAAACCAGTATAGATATAACCGTCTACTGCAGTAAGATTTGTGTTTGCAACGGAGTAGGCTGAATTTATTATGCCGCCACCTGTATTGAGCGTAGATATGTTGGTGTTGTAAAATAGCAGAAGAGTGCCGTTCGAAACTGTGATGCCGCTGAGATTGGCTGATATGCTTATAGAAGAGAGGAGTGTGCCGTTCTGGGCCCCGAGTATGTAAAGATTAGGATCCTCCAAGCTGGTGTTGTATATTGCATAAAGGTAGTTGTTATAAGCTACAACCTGTGTTGCATGAGTCTGTGAAGTCCATATTTTAGTGCCGTTATTGGCGGATAAAGTTCCCATGCCAGTAGAGTTGTAATACAAGAGCATATTATCATAAAGGGTAAAGCCCGTAACACCAGTAACAGGAAACGTCCATGCAAGAGCTCCAGTTGTTGCGTTCAGCGCATAAACGTTTGTTGCAGTGCCGAAGTACACGTTCCCATATCCTGAAACTATTTTAGTGGATATTGGTGCGTTTGCAGTGTATATAAAAGCTATGTCAGGAAGTGAGGGACCGTATGCAACGTAGTTGCTTTCGGATAGGCTGCCGTGGTACTGCGTCCAGCTCTCACCGCTTGCGTTATGCGCATTAAGTATGGAATACGCAACCATGTCAGAGCCTGCTGATGAAAAGGGTGTTGAACCGAGGGTACTGAGCACAGATTGTGTTGAGGAGGAAACCGCGGAGTAAGGGGCGCTTACCGAATAATTGAAGTATGCTATTATTGTTATGGCCAATGACACTATAAGCAGTGCAAATACAGCGTCAGTTGTGAATACCACTCCCTTCAAATGAATGCACCGATGCTAAAAGATGATGTTTATATCTTTATATATTTGCCTTTTGGCCTGTGCATTCGTGTGTGCGTTGTATAATGTTTATGCAACTAACAAAGACCATGCGTATGTTTTAAATAATTGATGGAATGTAAATCAACCATGCAAACCAAGTACGTAGTAATTCTTGGCTCTGTTATGAGCGGCCTCGGCAAAGGGGTTGTCACTTCCTCTATATTGAAGCTTCTCGATTTTTACAATTATAGCGCACTTCCGGTAAAGTTCGATGGGTACCTGAACTACGACTGCGGCACAATGAACCCCTACAGGCATGGAGAGGTGTTCGTGCTTGATGACAAAAGCGAAGTTGATATGGATTTCGGGCTGTATGAGCGCTTTCTTAATAAAAACATGCAGGGCAATCAGTCCATAACAGGAGGTAAGCTGTTTGGTTCAATAATAGAGAAGGAGCGTAGGGGAGGCTATCTCGGTGAAGACGTTCAGATAATACCGCACCTTACCAGCAGGGCCATAGAGATGATACAGAACGTCGGTAGAGAAAACAATCTTGACGTTGTTGTTGTAGAAGTCGGCGGCACTGTTGGCGATCTGGAGAACAGCTACTTCATAGAGGCCATGCGACAGCTGGCGCTTAAGGAGCCGACTGTTTTCATAAATCTTACATACACACCAAAGATGGAGGTTGTGGGTGAACAGAAAACCAAGCCCGCACAACAGGGCTTCAGAAATCTTCTGCAGTCAGGGATCATGCCTGATTTTGTAGTGTGCAGAAGCGTTGACAGGCTGCTCGAGAAAACTAAGGAGAAGCTTGCCCTTTTTGCAAACATCACAAAAGAGAGGGTTATTGATGATTCTGACCTTGCAAGCGTGTATATGCTGCCTTTGCATTTTATGGAGCAGGGATTCGATAAGATGCTTATGGAGCAGCTGGGGTTTGGAAACAGCATAAACAGCGAGAAGCTTGATATGTGGAAGAATAAGATAAACAACATACTTAATCCGTCTGCAAAGGTGGAGATAGGAGTGCTAGGCAAATATACAGGCTTGTCTGACTCTTATGCAAGCATAAAGGAGGCCGTAGCGCATGCTGGGGCAGAACTTGCCATAA
The DNA here is from genome assembly GCA_021852055.1 of Microcaldota archaeon. Lineage (GTDB taxonomy): Archaea > Micrarchaeota > Micrarchaeia > Micrarchaeales > CABMGC01 > JAJZOD01. Next base: position 39,760 of record JAJZOD010000003.1, on the reverse strand, counting down.
AGCCAACTATGCGCTGGATTGAGGGAGAAGACCTTGAAAAAGGGGATATGAGCAAACTTGACGGCATAGGTGCGCTTATAGTTCCAGGCGGTTTTGGAAAACGCGGGATTGAAGGCATGATAAAAGGTATACAGTATGCTAGAGAGAAAGGCATACCGTATCTTGGGATATGCCTTGGAATGCAGCTTATGTGCGTCGAGTATGCAAGAAACGTCTGCGGGCTTGAAGACGCCAACTCATCTGAGTTTGACCCGAATACTAAGCACGACGTCATAAGCCTGATGGACGAACAGAAAAGCGTTAAGGACAAAGGAGGCACAATGCGGTTGGGGCTGTGGGAGTGCAAGCTGAAGAGCGGCACTACAGCTTATGCGCTGTACGGCAGGGAAAAGATAGGGGAAAGGCACAGGCACAGATATGAATTTAACAATAATTACAGGGAGCTTATGGAGGAAAAGGGATTTGTGATAAGCGGCACCACCATGGACAACAAACTGGTCGAATTTGTCGAGTGGAAAAACGGCTTCGGAATTGCGACGCAATCCCATCCGGAGCTAAGGAGCAGGCTTGAGGCACCAGCGCCGCTGTTTGTCGGGCTTTTGAAATCAGCAAACACCAGCAAAACTGCTAACACCGCGCGTGACTGAGCTGCGTTCTGATGCACAAAGATTCAGGATGTAAATGCTGCGGCGTAGTTAAGGAATGCATTCAGTATACCACCTACAAAAGGCAGCTTGTCTCCTGACTCTTTTATTAAGGCTATGTCTTTTACCTCTATTGCTCCGAATTTTGCAGCCAGGATTGGGTATATGGCTAGGTATATGATTGCGCCAAGCACCAATTCTAGGATTGGCTGTAGATTAAGCAGAAGCATGGCGGAAAGCGCTATTGCGGGAACTGCATTTGCAAGGATCACGCGCGAAATTTTTGATAGATTCAGCTTTGCACCGCGGCGGAGTATGTATTTTACATACAGCATCCCAGGAATTATATTGCCTATATAAAAGATTGCTGCTATTGTTCCTACCACACCGAAATACATTGTAAGAGGCACCATTGCTGCTACAGACACAAGGCCCGTTATTAAAGTGTACTTCATTACTTTGCCCGGCTCCCCTATGCCTATGACAAAATTTACTCCGTATGCACCAAATATTGAGATTGGAATACTCAGCATTATGAGCTGCATATAAAGCGTGGCGCCAGCGTAACTTGCAGAGAACAGCAGAACTATAAGAACATGTGAAAATATGGATATGAACAGCACAATAGGAGTCGCTACAAGCAGGCTGAGATATATCGAATAGTAGAACAGCTTGCCTGCATCAGGACCTGACGGACTCCTTTGCTTTGCTTCGGAGAACATAGGTATTAAGGCAAGCGCTATTGATCCGGTTATTACATCTATAGCTGACAGTGCCTTTTGTGCTATGCCATAATCTCCTATTATGGATGGCAGTACAAAGAAGCTCAGATATATCGTAGAAAAGTTAGAAACTATGCTGCTTATCACCCCTGAAAACGTAAGGTACTTTGAGAAGTTTATCGCCTCTGCAAAACGCTTGGCCATGCCTTTTACTGCAAACCTGATTGGATGCGTCTTATTGGCAATGTAAAGCTCGAATATGAATGCAAAAACCAACCCTATAGTGAACCCGGACAGCGCACCTATAATGCCAAAGCCCATAAACACCAGTGATACGCTAGTTACTGCCTGGATTGTCGAGTGCACTATTGAAGCAAATGCAGCTCCGCCGCTCTTGTTGATGCTTATAAGTGCATCGTTGAAGGTCGAGTATAGCAGGCTTGCAAGCACGCTTATGAACCCAAGGTCAAGTGCAAAGTTATAATTTGGGGCCTTGAGAAAATAAGTGGATATGGTGTTGCCGAATATTACCGATATTATAAGAAGGGCTGCGCCTATGCATAGAGATATTAGAAACGCGTCGCCCAGTGCAGTGCCTGCCTCTGCAGTCTTTTTCTGCGCGGCAAGGCGTGGTATCCTTTCCTTGAGATAGTTGCCTATGTTAGGATTTCCTATGGTGCTTATTATTGTAGCTGCGCTCATTATCAAGACATATATGCCGTAATTGTGCGGCTGCAGCAGCCTTGCCACTATTATAAACATCGCTGCGCTTATTATTATGCTTACGAACCTTCCTGAAATTAGGAGGGATGCTGCTCTCGCTGTCCTTACTCCGAGCTCTTTTGCAGAGCTCTGCTTTGCCGCACCTTCCTTTCTATTTTTTTTATCAGGCATCTGCTGCACCAACCTTTTCAACAAAAAACTTCGTGTATCTGCAAAAATAATCAACAGCTGAACTCAAGTACATTATTTTTGAAGTGGAATTAGCTATCCTGTCAAGGTCTTTTTTATCAACAAGGCGCAGGAAGGCGAGAATCGCAGGATACGCAATAAGAAGTATCACGATGCCAGCTACCAGCTCTGCTGCATAGTTTGGAACCAGGAGAGCGGCGTACATAGGCACTGCAAGTATAAAGTTTGACAGCAACAGCAGATATATTTTCCCATAATTTAGTTTTGCCTTGAGTTTTTCCCTGGATAATTTTATAAACAGGGCGTTTGACACAATGCTGCCTATCACAAAGACCGCAACTATGACACCGACGACCTTGAAATATGGAACAAGAACAACAGCGGATATCAGCTCTATTGCAGAGGTTATTGCGCTGTAGTATAGATACCTGCGCGTGACGCCACGTGAGATTATCAGGCTGCCGATTGAGATGCTTACAAGGCTTATTGCAATTCCGAATGATATTAAGGTAAGATAAAGCGGTGCATAAGCGTATTTGTTTGAGAGCAGGATGTGAACTCCGGGATTTGCCATGACGCCTATGTAAATCAATATTGGCAGCGTCAGCATGAGTGAGTAGCGCACCACCTTGTCATATGTCGCGTCTCTGCTTGCCGCATCCGATTTGCCTGCAGCCACTTTGGAAAAAACAGGTATTAGTATAGAGGATAGGGTCGTTGTTATTACTGATGTAAAGGCCAGGCCTTTGAGGGCTGCGCCGTAGTTGCCGAGTATCTCTGCGCTTACAAAAAGCCCGAGTATGAGAACTGAAGCATTCTGCATCACCTGATTTAGCATGTTTACGGCGCCTATCGGAGCTGCAAAGCTGAAGGCGTGCTTGAGCTCTTTTTTGGAGGGTATGTAAATCCTGAATCCCGCATGGGTTGAAGCAACGCGCACAAGGTATGCAGTTGCAATAACTGCGCCGACAATATATCCTATTAGCATCCCGAATAGTGCGCCATTTACCCCGAAGCCGTAGTGCAGCAACAGCAGGATGGATATCAGCTGAACTGCATCTATAAGTATAGTGGCAACAGCTGCTGCCTTGGGCCTTGATATCCCTATCAACCCCATTATGGCAGCGTTTTGGAACATCATGAAGAATATAGTCATCGATGCCAAAATCAACGACAGCACACTTATCCCGATGCTGCCGAACAAAACGTTTGCAACAACTCCGCTCAGGCCCAAGCCTATTAATGTCAGTATAAACGCCAGGACAAAAAGGAGCGCAAGCCCGGAGGATATCGCACGTGATATGCCATCGACATCGTTGCTGTGAAGGTTCTTTGATATCTCCTTGCTGAGGTATGCCCCTATGCCGAAATTCCTGAAGCCGCCTATGATTGCTGCAAAGCTTATGGCAAATGCATAAAGCCCGTAGCTGCCAGGACCAAGAAGCCTTGCGAGAGCTACAAATGTTGCCAGGCTTATTATTATTGCGAATATCTGGCCGCCGTATAGGATATATGCAGTCTTTGCTGCCGATGATGCGATATTCTCTGTAGCGTTTCTTTTAGGCATTTGCACAACCCATTGCTTCCTGCAATCCTTTTTATTTGTTTATGTAGATAAGGTATAAAAGCAGGCATCTTAGGCTGCAGAACGGATTTTATGGTTTTAAGTCTTGATATTGCTGCATACTTTAAGCATGGCAGTTTTCGTGAACATGCAGGTTCGTTTGCCGTATATCTGATTATAGCGCTGATAATATTCTGGAATATTGCAGCAAACATCTCTGGCAGCGTATTCAACAATGCAGGAGCTTCTTATCAGGGCATGTGGAACTTATGGTGGTCCCCATACTCTATGTTTGTACTGCATCAGAACCCATACTTCAGCAATTTTATACTTTATCCCGTAGGGACTAATCTTGAGGCACAGGCGCTTGCGCCTGTAGCTGGAGTACTTACATGGCCACTGCAGCAGATAAGCCTCGCTTTTGCTTATAACGTACTTCTGTTTTTGAGTTTTGCCCTCGGAGGCTTGTTCATGTACATGCTTGCAAAGTACATAATCAAAAACAGTTACGCTGCATTTATTTCGGGGCTTATTTTTGCATTCAGTCCGGTGCATATAGCGCTGTCGTATAGCGGCCTGCAGTGGACAAGCATAGAATTCATGCCTCTTTTTGTTTTGCTGTTTCTTATAGCAATAGACAGGAAAAGAATGGGCCATGCATTTGCTGCTGGGGTGGTCTTCTTTCTTATTGCATTCTTCGGGGATCTGCAGCAGGCAGCAATGACGCTGTTCTTTGCAGGCCTGAGCTTTTTCCTTCTGGCGGCCATAGATAAGAGGATAGACAGGGCAGTAATCAAACCTGTAGGGGTAATTGTAATTGTTGCACTGTTGGCATGCCTCCCGATGATCGCACTCATGGCATCTGCGCAGGGGCAGGGCAGTTCTGCCAGCGCCCAGGTTCAATTAAACAATATACCGCATCAGATGCTATACAGCGATACGCTGGCTTCATTCTTCCTGCCCAGCTTTTACAACGGCATTCTTGGAGGCCTTGCTAAAAATTATTACAATGAAACTTATGGGCTTAACTACACAGGAGTTCAGACGACCTCTTCGGCAGGGCAGAAGGTTGCTTATTTCGGCTATACTGTTGCTGCACTTTCAGCCATAGGGATTGCTTTTATGTATGGGAAGGAACGCAAGCAGGTTCTGTACTGGTCTTCCATATTAGTAATATTCGCATTGCTTGCAATGGGTCCTGTACTGCAGATTACAGGCACACGCCAGGGCACTCCGGCTGGGCCAGTAAGCATAGGCACAAACGCAACAGGAGGCAATGTGACAGGCATTCCTCTTTTATACTTTGTTTATAGGTATATACCTGTGATTAATACAGCCAGTAGGCCCGGAGCGTTCGACTTGTTTGCAGAGATGGCTCTGGCCATACTTGCAGGCTTTGGATTCGAAAAGATAAGCAAGTTGGGAGTATTCCACGACAAGGTGTTTATGGCTGTGGTTATCCTGTCTGCTTTAATACTTATAGAGTATAACGGCATGCAGTTTTCAGGTACATCTGCCGCACAGCTTACCGCAAACGCAAGGATACCGCCTGCATTTTATGATATCGGCAACTTCTCAGCAAACTTCTCTGTGCTTTCGCTGCCTGCTCTTCCGGCAGAAAACGGCAGCTTTGCATATCCGGGAATGGCAATGCTGTATGCAACAGCTGCGAAAAAGCAGCTTGTAGGCGGCTACTCTGCCGTAATCAACACGACGCAGCAGCTAGCACTTGAAGATATACCACTTGTTGTACAGACAAACTATCTTACCGGAAATCAGGGCTTTATTTATCCATATCCTATAAACGAAAACTACAGCAATCTTACCTTGTTATGGCTTGCAAACCCAGATTACAGGGTTGGATTTGTTTCAATAATAAACAGGGCATTTGACAACCAGAGCTACACTTCACTTGTAAACTATCTTTCAGGTGTATTAGGCGGGTATGTATATCAGGACTCGAATGTTACCATATTCCAGACAAGCGGTGCAATAAACGCAAAATCAGAGAGCAACCTTCTGGGATATATAGTGGGGACATGGGTGCCGGGATACCTGTTCTGCAGTGCAGTATCGTGCAACAGCGAATTTGCAACTATGTGGTGGGGCGGCAATGTCCGTGCAATAAACATATTTTCACCGAAAAACGGAGCCATAACTATTCATCTTGATGCGCTGTCTTATTACAGCAGCGCTGAGGTTGCAGTATTCAACAGCACAGCGCAGATAGCCACCATGAACATTACGAATTATACTGCATCAAGGCAGACGTTTGCTTTCACTACAAAGGCCTCGCAAGGCTTCAACCAGGTGCTGTTCTACGAGCAGAACTCTACTCTTGCGCAGGAGAATCCTAACTACGCGAAGTACCCATACTTCAACTACGGCCTTTACAACATAAGCCTGTCATACGCGAACGTAACTTAAGATTGAGTTTACTTATAAGGCTTTGGGGTATGGCTTTATATACCAGTTAGTGCATAGTAATAGTGCGAAGAAGGAATTTCAGTTTAAGTAGGGCATTACAGCTAATTCTTAAAATGATAAAATAACAAAGCACAGAAAGTACAGCAATCTATACGTGAATTTAAGACTAAAACATTAGAAGTCAACTTTTCAGATCCAACTGCTTCTGTTTGTTTTGTTTAGGAAATTCCTCTTCTTGATGTTTATCAAATTTTATGCACCGCGGCTTGAACGCGATGCTTATTTTGGAGTACGTGGGAACGTAAAAAAGCAATTATTCTGCTGACGATAAATCAGATGCCTGAACGTTATGGAATACAAAGCAGAAACGTTGCAAAATCATGAGATATTTGGATTTACAGCTTCTTTTTTGTAGAGAAGATTTAAATACTAATTGTAAGATTAGAGATATTGGGGAATGGAAATGGAGACGAATGAATTAGTAGAAGGGGGAACATACGATGTGCGCCTGAATGCGAGAAATCCTAAGGGCGAGGGGATAGGAAGAATAAACGACGTAGTCGTTTTTGTGCGCAACGCACATGCGCGAATCGGCAAAACACACCGCGTAAGGATAACAAAATTGTACAGGACATTCGCATATGCGGAACTTGCAGAAATGATGCAGGGCAGTAAGTATTTTATAGGTAATGGTAGCCAAGTATTATAAGACCTGTTTATTTTATTTTAATACTTTTATTATTTTGTTGAATTTTTACAGTATTAAAATTTAATAATATTTAATGATAGAAAATGGATGTAATATAGCATGAAGTATGGCATAGGCGCATTTAATGCTTTATTCGGCTGTATCGGGAAAAGGCAGAGGAACAGTATTCCCTGCATTTGAGATTTAAAAATTGAAAGAGGGTTGTATATGGACAATAGAGTATTTCCAGAAGGAGTAAGGCATGGAACAACGACGCTCGGGCTAGTGTGCAGCGACGGAGTAGTACTTGGATCAGATGTAAGGGCCACAGGAGGCACATACATATTCAGCTCTGAGGCAATCAAGATACACAAAATAAACGATAATCTGGGCATGACAATAGCCGGCGGAGTAGGAGATGCCGAATATCTGGTGAAGATCCTCAAGGTTCAGAGCGAGATATATAGCATGAACGAGGGCAAGCCTATGACTCCGAAATCGGCGACATCAATAATTTCACTTATAATGCAGGAGAACAAGATGATGCCTTTTTATGTAGAGCTTATACTTGGAGGCATGAATAATAACGTTCCAGAGGTATACAGTGTTGATCCTGTCGGCGGAAACATAAAAGAATCCAAGTTCGCTTCAACAGGAAGCGGCTCTATAGCTGCAACAGGCTATATGGAGAGCGTGTACCAGGATGGCATGTCTACGCAGGATGCTGCAAGGCACATAGCTAAAGCGCTTAAGATAGCCATGAAAAGAGACTCGGCAACTGGGGACGGCATAAAAATGGTGGCAATAACCAAAAAAGGCTACAAGGAGTTCAGCAAGGACGAGATAGAAAAAATGCTTAAGTGAATCTGACGTTTACTTTTATTGCACATTGTAATAATTGCATATTGTAGAGTGTATACTTTAACTACTTTGACTGTGATTTATTGGACAAGGAAGCGCAGGAGACAAAAGACATAAAGGAGAAGATAAGAGAACTTATGCCTGAAGAGGCCGGGATTTCTGATGTGGAGTTTGAGGGGCCCGACGTAGCAGTTTACGTGAAGGATGTCGCTTATGTATATAACGATGAGAATGTCATAAGAAACATATCATCTGCAATAAAGAAAAGGCTCATAGTCAGGAGTGATGAGAAGCATCTTACTGATGAGGAATCTGCGCTTAAGAAGATAATTGAGATAATACCTGCAGAAGCAGGCGTGAATGAAGACGGCATAAAGTTTGACAGGGGATTTTCTCAGGTTTATATAGAAGCGATGAAGCCGGGGCTGGTTATAGGCAAAGGAGGCTCTACGCTCATAAAGATAATATCTGAAACTAACTGGGTGCCAAAGGTACTGCGTATACCAACAATGAACAGTGATGTTATAAAGGGCGTCAGAGGGCTTGTTGTTAAGGAAAGCGAGTTCAGGAAAAAGTTCCTTTCCACGCTTGGCAAAAAGATAAACCAGCCAATGGTAAAGAGTGAGTGGGTTAAGGCAACTGCCCTAGGAGGCTTTCGTGAAGTCGGAAGGAGCTGCCTGCTAATAGAAACAAACCACTCCAAGATACTGATAGACTGCGGCATAAGCGCAGAGCCCGGAATAAAGGGTTTTGATACATCAGCAACGGAGAACAAGGCGTTTCCGTATCTTGACAGCGCAAATATAACCATAAACGACCTTGATGCGGTTGTGCTTACGCATGCGCACATGGACCACATGGGCTTTATACCATATCTTTACAAGTTCGGCTACAACGGCCCCGTTTACTGCACGCCGCCTTCAAGGGATCTTGCAGCATTATCGCTTTATGACTATAACAAGCTTGTCATGAGGTCCGGGGGAACGCCGCTTTACGGCGAAAAGGACATAAAGAACGCACTTATGCATATGATACCGAGGGAGTACGGCGAAGTCACAAACATAACAGACGAGATAAAGCTTACATATCACAATGCAGGCCACATACTCGGCAGCGGAACCGTGCATCTGCACATAGGAGAGGGCTTATACAACATAGTGCATACCGGAGACATGAAATACGGATTTACAAGGCTTTTCGACCAGGCAGACACAAAATATCCAAGGATAGACACGCTGTTTATGGAGAGCACCCACGGCGGACCGCGTGACACAGGGCAGAACAGGCAGCATGGTGAATTTGAGATAATGGACTTCATTAAGAGGACAGTAGACAACGGCGGAAAGGTTCTTATACCACTGTTTGCCATAGGCAGGGCGCAGGAGCTACAGCTTGTTCTTGAGAGTTACATTGCCAATAACAAAACCTTCAAGATAGAAGCGCCAGTGTTTCTTGATGGGATGATACTTGAAGCCAGTGCAATACATACTGCTTATCCGGAGTATCTGAAAATGGGGCTTAGGCACAGGATACTAAACAACAACTCTCCTTTCGAGAGCGAGATATTCGAGGTTGCAAAAGGAGAGAGAAGCGAGATAGTTGAGAAGGGACCGGCAGTCATACTCGCAAGCGGAGGAATGCTCAACGGAGGCACAAGTTTGGAGTACTTCAAAGTGCTTGCAGAGGATCCTAAAAACGCTATCATATTCGTAGGATGGAACAGCCCCACGTCATTTGGGAGGAGGGTACAGAATGGCATTACAGAAACCATGATGCCAGGTGAAGATGGGCGCATGGAGCCTATGAAGATAAATATGCAGGTTAAGACTATGGATATGTTCTCCGGCCACAGCAACAGATCAGAGCTTATAAGTTTTGTAGAGCATCTGAGGCCTGCTGCAAAAAGGATATATACGATGCATGGGGAAGAGAGCAAGTGCGACGATCTTGCGCGGACACTAGGGAACAGATTTAGGGTTGAGGCAAGGGCGCCGATGGATTTAGACAGCATGAGGTTCAAGTAATCTCATGCTGCTTGAAGTGCTTCCTTGTACATGATTTGAATAGAGAATCAAGAACGTTAATTTTGCAGTAGAAATCAACATTTGTGAATAGGAACCTGACAAATTATAAACTTTAAGGTATGATAAATTCTATTTCTCTCTTCTCTCTTTTTGATATATGAGAGGTACGTCTCCCGTAGCAGTTTAGCCGCCTTCTAGGAGATAAAAACAGCGAAAATTCACGTGTTTTCCTGTATTCTTGGATACCTCTCAGTTATTGAAGGACTCTTTTGGAATTGACGAGGCGATTGAATGTAAATGTAAGGTTCCTAACAGCAGTGTAAGACCATAGGATATATAATTATTTCTTAAGTAAGTTGTATTTGGTGCAAATGTGGCTGATGGGAAAACTATACATGTAATTGGAGCAGTAATTGTAGTGTTAATTATTGCAATAGTTGCGGGCCTTTTTCTTTGGCATTTCCAGGTGCCATCATTGAGCGCGCCTGGAAGCGGTTCAGGAAATCCTAGTGGCTCAGGCGGAAGCCTAACAGGACTTGCCTCTTCGCCTACATATGTTTATGGCACCGGTGGCGGTACAACCTCAGCATCAGCAACTGTCTCTTCAGGCAATGTAATATTTTGCGCCGGTGCGGTAGGTATTGGCGCAAATCAAGGGGTAAACGCAGGTCTTACACCTTCATGGACCTCTGATGTAAATGACATATACCATAGTACGAGTGTAGGTCATCAGACAAGTCTCACATGCAGCGCATCAAGCAATACAAATGCAAATATAATTATTGGCGGCATAGGTGTCACGACAAATCTTCCGTATACAGTCACTTCCTCATCAGGTCAGGAAAGCAATGATTCATATCCGATCTCTTATACTTTGTCACATCCATCTTACGTTGTCATTCTAGTGGCATGTGGAGAAGAAGGAGCGAACGGAACTCCTTGTTATTTTAATAATCTTCCTTCTGGATGCTCGCAGGTGTTTCAGGCTTACGAATATAATGACTATTCCGAGTCGGCTCTCGGAGCTATATGTAATATGCAATTTGATGGTGCTTATTCATTTAGTGTATCTGATCTTACTCGTATCGCTATGGTATCTTATGGGGTATACGCTTTCAATCTACAGACAAGTCCCGTATGTGCGTTGGTAAATACAACCTATTCAGAAATGTTCTTAAGCGGTCTTAAAAGTACTACTCTAACAACAACTCAATCATGCGGTGCAACAAACTTTCAATGGTACGAAGAAGCTCCAGGAGCATCGTCATTCTCTGAAATATCCGGTGCAACCTCAAACACCTACCTCTTTTCACTTCCATCAGGCGCAACTACCGGCACATATCAATTCGATGTACAAACCTCAAACAATCAAGGCAACCAGGCAACAAGCACTCCTATCAATGTCATTGTGACAAATGACCCTTATGCATATGTAGCTAATTCAAACTATGTAAGTATTGTAGATGTAACTACCGGAAATGTTCTCGATGCAATAACTTCTGGATTTTACTATTCTCATGGCATGGCCTTCTACTCCGGAAACGCATACGTTGTTAATTACAATTTCGGTTCAGACAACGTCGTAGAGATAAACCCTTCCAATGGCGACGCAATAAGTTCATGGACTTCTGGATTTAGCAGTCCTGAAGGCATAGCCTTCTACTCCGGAAACGCATACGTTGCTAATGCTGGTTCTGGCAACGTCGTAGAGATAAACCCTTCCAATGGCGATGTAATAGGTTCATGGAATTCTGGGTTTTACGGTTCTGGAGGCATAGCCTTCTACTCCGGAAACGCATACGTTGTTAATCAAGTTTCTAGCAACGTCGTAGAGATAAATCCCTCCACTGGCGACGCAATAGGTTCATGGACTTCCGGAATTAGCAATCCTTTTGACATAGCCTTCTACTCCGGAAACGCATACGTTGCTAATGCTGGTTCTGGCAACGTCGTAGAGATAAACCCTTCCAATGGCGATGTAATAGGTTCATGGAATTCTGGGTTTGATTATCCTGCAGGCATAGCCTTCTACTCCGGAAACGCATACGTTTCTAATTTCAATTCTGGCAACGTCATAGAGATAAATCCCTCCACTGGCGGCGTAATAGGCTCATGGACTTCTGGATTTAGCTCCCCTGTAGCCATAGCCTTTCCTACGTAGCTTTTGCTTGTTATATTTATCCTTAAATTTATTGAATTAAAGACTACATATAGGAGCTTGTCAAATTAAATAATCTCTGTTTTTATTATTTGGAGGCTTTTCTCTTCTCTTTTGTCATAGTAAAGATGGATTACTGTGAGTCTCCTGAGCCAGATGCACAGATGCAATAAGTACATCGGTCGCCTTCTAGGAGATGAAAACATGTGATGAAGACCGTAAAAATTCACGTGTTTTCCTGTATTCTCGGATACCTCCCAGTTATTGAAGGACTCTTTTGGAATTGACGAGGCAATTGAATGTAAATGCCAAGCCCCTAATTTGTGAAACTGTGGCATAACCTTTTATTCTTGCGGTGCAATAAATAGCTGCTTAGGTGCAGTGATGGAGGCAGAGCAAGCGCACGTACATGCAGTTGACGCCGGCCAAGGGGGCATGGGCGCAGCAGGCAGTGGCAGTTCTGGAGCTGCACCGAAAAGGAACAATGGCGTAGCTGGTTTTTTTATATCAAACAGGCTTAATTTTGCCGTGCTTATTGCATACCTTCTGATAGCATTTATAATCTTCTGGCCCATAACTACAGGAATTACCAATACAGTTGCAGGAGTTGGCGGGGATCCGTATCAGAGCATGTGGAATTTATGGTGGGTAGGCCACGCATTGTTAAGCATGCATCAGAGCTTCTGGACTACTTCGCTTGTATTCTGGCCTGTAGGCGCTAACCTTATATACCAGACAATGATGCCTATAGGTGCGCTGATAGTCTATCCGCTGCAGGCGATAGGCCCGGCTTTTGCGTATAATGCCCTGTTCTTCATAGGCATAATGCTCTCTGGATTTAGCATGTACATACTTGCAGACTACATTGTCAAGAACAAGTATGCGGCTTTTGTAGCAGGACTTGCATTCACGTTTAGCGCATTCCATATTGCGCAATCCTACGGCCACCTTGATTATGCAAACATAGAACTCGTGCCTATAGCGCTTTACATGTTCCTCAGAATAATAAACAGGGATTATCTTAGGATAAGGCATGGCAAGTACTTCACTGCTGTTTTGTTTGCAGCATTGTTCGTAGTAACAATGTTCATGGGTGACATAGAGCAGGGCATAATTGTTTCTTTGATGCTTATTCTAATATTTGTTTTTTACGCAGCGAGCAAATCCCGCGCAAAGGTGCTGAACAGGGAGTTTGGCGCACTCATGCTTGTTTTTATATTCTGCGCCTTTGTTTTTGGTTCGTGGGCATTTATACCTGTAATCACCAACTATTCCAACAGTACAGTAAACCAGCTTAATGACTTATACCACAATGCCATATGGAGCGACGATGTCCTGTCATTCTTCCTGCCCAGCTTTTACAACGGCCTGCTAAATGGCGTTGCCCAGTCTTATGTAAGCATATACCATCAGGATATCGGGGAAACCACTTCGTATATAGGCTATACTGTTCTTGCGCTTGCAGCTTATGGGATTTATAAGACGCGCAGGCCCACGTACATGTGGATTGCTTTAGGCGTGATATTTTTCCTGATAGCTCTAGGGCCTTACATAATAATAGCAAATTACATAACACCCATACCTGGACCGTATCTGCTTCTGAAGGCAGTACCAGGATTCAGCGTTCTTAGGGAGCCGGGACGCTTCGACATGCTGGTTTCTGTTGTTATGGCCATACTTGCAGCTTATGGCGTGAAAGCAATATTGGAAAAAATTCACAAGCATGCAGCAAGATTCGGCACCATCAGGAATGCCATGATAGCCGTGACCATTATCATATCGGTCCTCATACTTGCTGAGACTGCCACACCACCGTTGTCCGGCGGATTAGCCGCTAACATGACAACGGTAGTGAACGTATCACCTTTTTATAAATATCTTGGGACTGTAAATAAGAACTTCTCTGTGCTTTCGCTGCCTGCGCTACTTAACCAGAACTCCACACTTTCTGAACTGTACCCAGGAATGGATATGTTTTACACTATGTTCACAAACAAGCCGATAATAGGAGGCTACCTTACGCGTGAGAACACATCGCAGGAGAGCACCCTTTACAACATACCGCTTATAATTCAATCTGCAGACCTTGAGGCAGGCGGCAATCTGAGCTATAGTTCTGTAATAAATGAAAACTACACTAATCAGACGCTCCTAGCGCTGTATCTTTACAACACAACAGTGGTAACGCTGAATGAAAACGCATACACAAATACAACCCTTCCTGAGATAGGATATTATCTGGAGGGAATCTTTGGCAGCCCAATATACGACAGAAATAACGATACTGTGATTGCGTGGGACACTGCGAATGCCGTTAACAATGCCATATTCAAGAGCTATGTTGCATTTCCAAATTATCTTTACTGGAATGCAAGCTACTCGAACAGCACCGGTACTGCATTGTGGGTTCCGGTAGCCGGTGGGCTTGTACTTGCATATGCGCCTTATCTGAACAATAACTACACAGGCAATTATGGAGTCAACACCATAATTACAGTACGGGCGGTATCGCTTGGGGAAATCTCAGAGTTGCGGGTAGGGCTTCTTACAAATTCAGGAATATCTACAATAGCCGACCTAAACATAAGCGGACCAATGAAGAATTATACCTTCAGTACTGTACTGTCTCCTGGAATCAATGGAAACGGTCTGCTTTTTGAGCTTGACAATCAAAGCCTGCAGAACCCTGCAGTAGGGATAGGCAGCATACAGTTCTCGCTTGGAAAGAACTGATTCAAGAAGTTCGCGCGGAGAGATTATTCAGAAGCATGGGCTTACTGCCTTCCCCAGAAGCATTTTATTGAATCACTCGTGGATTTTTGTGCCTGATGTCCGTACACCAGCATATAGCTTCTGATGCCGAGCCTTCTGGCATACGTACTTATGTTGCTTTGAAGTGCGCTATCACCTACATCAGTGCGCAGGTCTGCACTCTTCACACCATAGTATAGGTTGAGATTCCTCCTGAGCTTGTCGGATTTTGACAGGGCAACTATTGTAGATTCCGGCCGCAGACCAGATAGCATTTTTGCTGTTCCGCCGGTATCGGAAGGTATGAATATGCAATCCATACTGCACGTATGGGATATGCTTGCCACAGCAACTGCTATGCCTTCGTGTCCGCTTGCTGCATGCTTCTGCATCTCAAAGCTGCTTGGCATTTCTTCTTCAGTATAAGACAGTATGCCGGACATTGCAGTAATTGCCTCTACAGGATTCCGGCCAACGGCAGTTTCGTCGCTGAGC
This sequence comes from Microcaldota archaeon, assembly GCA_021852055.1. Lineage (GTDB taxonomy): Archaea > Micrarchaeota > Micrarchaeia > Micrarchaeales > CABMGC01 > JAJZOD01. The sequence continues at coordinate 24,514 of JAJZOD010000003.1, read as the reverse complement.
ATCACACAGTCTACCCCGCTTTTAACTGCATTTGCAACATCTGTCATCTCAGCCCTTGTCGGTATCTTGTTGCCGGTCATGCTCGCCAGCATTTGTGTCGCAACTATAACAGGCTTCTTTGCAGAACGGCACACGCTTATTATCTTATCCTGCACTAATGGCACATGGTTATAGTCGATGTTAAGCGCCATATCCCCTCTTGCTATCATTATGCCGTCGGATTCACGTACAATGGCTTCTATATCATCAATTGCCTCCTGGCGCTCTATCTTTGAGATTACAGGCATGCCTTTTGCTATCTTTTTTATTTTTAGTACATCCTTGGCAGACTTTACGAACGAGAGAGCAATAAAATCAAGCGAGTTTCTCACTGCAAATTTTGCGAATTTGATATCCTCCTGCGTCGGAGGCTCGGCATTTATCGAGGATCCCTTGACATTTATCCCTTTTCTGCTTTTAATGACCCCGTCCTGCAGCGCCCTGCATATTATGCGCCCGTTGGAAAGGCCTGTAACAAGAAGCTTTGGCTCCCCATCGCCTATGGATATCTCAGAACCTTTTTTCATGCCATTGTACATGTCAAAGTCTGTTGGTATATCGTTGCCTCTGGCTCTCTTGTAGTAACACAGAGACACTATGCCGTTGTTCTTTACTAGTACATCTTCCTTGAGTTTTGATACGCGGATCTTTGGCCCTGGAAGGTCGGCAAGTATTGCTATGTCTCTGCCATGTCTTGCTGCTGCACCGCGTATTTTTCGTATTGCGGCGCTCTTCTCTTCGAGGGTGCCATGTGAAAAATTAAGGCGCACTATGTCAACGTACTTGAGCGCTTCGTTCAGTGTTGCCTCATTGTCCAAGCTCGGTCCATAAGTAGCAATTACCTTTGTTCTTGGCATAATATCATCTTGCGGTCGCAGATATACATCACTCTGTACAAGAAAGTTATTTAAAGCTCTTGCATAGGCAAGTCATTCAGCGACTTCTGCATGCGCATAGAGGAACTCTTATGTATAGCCTAACACATAAATTATATAAATTTTAAATTTGAGTTTGAGGTTTGAGGATTTCAGCGAGAGCAATGCGCATAGCTTAGGATTTTATAGTTTTGCTGCCAAGTATATGTGTGAGTTTATGTATGCAGCGTGGAGTATAGGCGAACCGGCACCTGAGATAAAAGCAAAGGCATGGTTTCCGGAATCGAAAAAGATAAAGGAGTTTAAGCTCTCGGATGTCAGGGGCAGGTGGGTGATACTTACTTTTTATCCGGGTGATTTCACTTTTGTTTGTGCAACTGACATAGAGGCATTTATGTCGAGCTACGAAGAGTTCAAGAAGAACGGTGCCGACATAGTTGCAATAAGCACCGACAGCGTATATTCACACAAGGCATGGAGTGAAAGTTCACCGAGAGTGAAAGGGAGCAGCATACCGCTTATAGAGGATTTTAACAAGAAGATATCAACAGAATACGGATTCCTTAACGCTGAAACAGGCGCAGCAAGAAGAGGCAGTGTGATAGTAGATCCCGACGGCGTAGTGCAATATGTAGCTATACACAATGATGCGCTTGGCAAGGACGTAGACCACATATTCACGTCTTTCATGGCGCTTAAATATGTGAGGGATACCCCCGCTTCTGAGGGACATATATGCGCAATTCCGGCTAACTGGAAAATCGGCAAGAGAGCCCTTGACATAGACATAGTAAATGACATAGGCAAACTATGAACAGCTCAGGCAGACCCATAAAGAGGGTGATGGCATTTGGCTCGTTTGATATCTTGCATCCGGGCCACATCGCATATCTTAATAAGGCAAGGGGACTTGGGGATTCTCTTGTAGTGGTAGTTGCAAGGGACAGCAGCATAAGAAAAATAAAACACCGCGAGCCATTTTTCGCTGAGAATGACAGGCTCCGCATCATAAGTTCTCTTGGCATGGTAGATAAGGCAGTGCTCGGCAGCAAAATTAAAAGACAGGATGACAAATATAAAATAATAGCAAAATATAGGCCGCAGGTTATAGTGTTTGGCTATGACCAGGACGTTGACGAAGACGAAATGGAAAGATGGCTGAAGAAGAACAAAATAGACGCCAGGCTTGTAAGGCTTAAAATCAGGCTGATGCCTGAAAGATACAAGAGCTCTGCTATAAGAAACATTATACAGAGTTCAGGGCTTGGCGAAAAATAGAATTTGCTGTGGCAAAGGCCAGGCTCACTTTCCAGACAGAGAGTTCAGGCTGCACGTTCTGCACTGCCTATCTGTACACGATGCGTCTATTGAATATAGATTTATACCGAGCTGTTTCGAGCTTTGTATGAAGCTCACCAGCACGAGCCCTTTTTCTGTAATCTTATAGCTTGTCTGGACTTCGCCGTCATTTCTGCTTTCAGAACCTGACTTTGACACTACCTCGGCAAGAATAAGGTCGTTAAGTATGCTGCTCAGGGCACGGGGCGTTATGCCCTTAAGCATATGCATCATTCCGTTGAACTGCATGCTCTTTTTAGATGAAAGTATCTCGATAACATCGACTGCCCATTTCTTCCCGAGTATATGAACCAGAGACAGGGTCTTGCACTTGAAGTATAGATGCGCCTTGCCTCCCTTTGCTTTATTTTGCTTATTTGCAGTTCGTATTGCCATGCAAAACACCTTTACTGGTTGGTTTTCATTGAGGGATGTAAGATTTTTACCTTATTATGCATTATTTATTGCCTATTTATTATTGATCTTTTATAGACTCCAGCATGCTGAGTATATTCCATATCACCGTCCTAGCGTAAGGCGGCAGGTTTATGTCATTGCTTATCTCGTCTATTTTATATGTTGCACCGGATGCCCTGACGGAGTAGCTCTCCTGCTTCAAATCCAATGACTTTCTGGCCTCGTCAAGAGCCGATTTTACATTTCTAGGCACGCTGTTGTCATTTAGCAATACCTCTATCTGCTGTCTTACCTGTGCTATCGTTTCCTCTATATTCTTGTCTTCTGCCATAAAATCACCTGTTGTCCGGGCCCGGCGGGATTCTCAAACTTTGTTTTTTGAACCCGCGACCTTCAGATTAGAAGTCTGCCGCTCTATCCAAGCTGAGCTACGGGCCCTCTTTAAATATTATACCGAAGTAATCTTTAATAGTTTGTGTTGTTATTAAACCCGTCTCTTCAAAGCTTTTACTTTTGAGGCTTGCTATCCGCTTAACTACAGTAACTGCGTCAGAGGGTTCTTTTCCGACAACGGGTGCATCGGTCTCTGCGACGAGGGACTCTGTTGCTGCAGTTTTAATTACCCTTCTGAGCCTGCTTGACTCTATCGGAGGTATTGAAATGAGGTAGCCTTTCTTCTCGAGCTTCTTTGCATCTTCCTCATTGCCAGAAAAGAAATGAAACATTGCCTTATTTGTGCCTGTATCGTAAAGAATTTGTAGGAGCCTCTCAAGCATGCCCCTGCAGTGTATCACGGCCGGAAGACCGAGGTGCTGGGCAAGCTCAAGCTGTGCAGTGAGCAGCGCCTCCTGTTCTGCAATGCCAATGCTGTCTATGGCTTTCGCATCAAGCCCTATCTCGCCTATGCCGATGACTTTTTTGCTAGATTTTGCCATCGCCTGCAGCTTGTTTACCAGATCAGCGATCCCTGACTCGCTAAGTGTATGCTCCGGACCGACGCCTATTGTAGCAAATATGCCGTTTATCTTCACAAGCTCAGCTGATGCAATGCTTGACTCGAGGCTCCAGCCGGAGGTTATCACAGCCAATATGCCATTCCCATTTGATTTGGATAGCACTGCGCCAGGATCACTGTACATCTCCATATGGCAGTGGGCATCTATAACAAATCCTGCCTCATCCATAAATGCACCTTTTGCTTGCCTAGTACAACAGTGTTCGTAAACTTTATATAACATTCCGCATATACTAGTTACCATGGCAGCTTCAGGGAAAAAGACAAGAGCGAGAAGGCATGAACGCCTTGTATACCTTGCAATTGCACTGGCTATAATAGCAATTGCAGTATCAACTATGAGCTATACGCACGTAAATACAATTTATGTGAACCAGACCAAGACCTACTACATAAACCAGTCCTCGCCTTCTAATACTAGCGGGGTTTCGCTTAAGAACTTAGTGGCATACAACATCACAAGCGCGCTTATCACGCCTTTGCACTACCTGCCTGCAGACCCGCCGATAAATTCAAGCGGTACGCCTGGCGATACACTTAACGGGATTAACACGCAGATAAACGCAACAGATCTCGCCGTTATAAACAACGCGTCAGATGCATACTTTGAGACTGCAGGAGAGATGCTGCTTAACGGCACGCTTAAGAACCAGGTAGGCGCTTCTGCCAACAAGGTAAAAACATTCATTGTAAATGGCAAACCAAGCGTAATATACTTCGGTTCTATAACATGTGTTTTCTGCGGAGAAAACAGATGGGCAATGGCACTTGCGCTTGGACGCTTTGGAAACTTCTCTGCACTTTTCACAGGATATAGCGCGCTCCAGGATAGCGACGTGCCTACGATATACTGGTCTCCGGCACATTACAACAGCTCTACAGTGGACCTCGGCTCATTTTACAGCAGCAAGTACCTTAACTTTATAGCCATAGAGGATACAGACCCGATAACAGGGGGATTCAGCATACAGACTCCATTTCCTGCAGTGCAGGAACAGGAGATAAACAAGACAGGCAACCTTGCTTATATCGATGCGATAAAATACATAAGCGAGATTAACAACTTTCAGGGAACGCCATACACCATATGGGGAAGCCAACAGGTATCTGGTGCAGATGCCATAGATTTCGGCAACAGCTCAGCAACAGCGCCGCAGCCTTTGGAGAGCTGGACTCACGCACAGATATTCTCAATGCTTGCGCATCCTAACAGTCAGTTTGCGTGGACCGAATACGCAGCTGCTGATGTTTACATAGCAATGGCATGCAGCTCATTGAATAACAACGCGGAGATATGCCAGCTGCCTGCCATAGTGCAGATACAGAAGCTTGAAGGGTATTAGCAGATGCAGTTTGTATTTACAAGCCCACAGTCTTCAGGCGTGAGTATTTCACCTCAGTCCCACGCCAGCTCTCCCCTGTGTTTGTACTCTGTCACCCTTGTCTCGAAGAAGTTCTTCTCCTTCTTGAGATCGACTATCTCGCTCATCCATGGGAACGGATTTTCAGAGTTATAGACCTTTGGCAGGCCTATGCGCTCCAGCCTGCGGTCGCCTATGTACTGCATGTACTCTTTTATCATATCTGCATTAAGGCCGAGGATGCCCTTTGGCAGGCAGTCCTTGGCATAAAGAACTTCAAGGTCTACGCCTTTCTTGATTGATTCTGTGACCTCTTTCTTGAATTCATCAGTCCAAATCTCCGGATTCTCCTGCACTATAGTGTTTATAAGGTCGCTGCCGAATGCAAGGTGCACGGACTCGTCGCGCAGTATATATTGAAACTGCTCGCCTACACCTACCATCTTGTTGCTGCGCAGAAGGGACAGCATCATTGCAAAGCCGGCATAAAAGAAGATTCCCTCCATAATAACATAATATCCGACGAGGTCGTAAACAAACCTCTGGATGTTTTCGTGGCCCACTGTGCTGAAGTTAGGATCCAGTATTGATTTTGTAAGGTTTACCACATAATCGTCCTTTGCTTTTATGCTTGGCACGCTCATGTACATGTTGTATACTTCGTCAGGATCCAGACCGAGGGAATCGCAGCAGTAGATAAATGTCTCTGTGTGCACAGCCTCCTCGTACGCCTGCCTGAGAAGGTACTGCCTTGACTCTGGATTTGTCAAATGCCTGTATATTGATAAGACTATATTGTTAGCCGTAAGGCTTTCTGCTGTTGAAAAGAAGCCGAGATTCCACATTATCATGCGTCTCTCATCATCAGTTAGGCCGTCTTTCCTTTTCCACAGCTCTATGTCTTGCTGCATCGGTATCTCTTCAGGCACCCAGTTGTTGTTTACACCTGATTTATAGTGTGTCCTGGCCCACTCATATTTTATTGGGAGTATTTTGTTCGGGTCTACTTCAGAAGCGTTCAGCATTTGTTTCATAGGATCGCCTAATCTTACTGGCAGGCTTCACAGGTCGGATCGTCCATAGGGTTGCCGGTTATCTTGCATACCTTGGCTTCTGCAGTTTGCATTTCGACCGTATGCTCTGAAACATATGCTTCCTGTTTGTCTTGCTGCTGCAAAACAGCGGCATGCTTCTGTTCTGGTATTGAAGGCACAGCTTGTTGCTGTATCTGCACAGTCTGCTCCTGCTGCCCAGTGTTTACATTTATGTTTGACATCTTGGACTTGTTAGTTATTTCTATAGTGCTTTTTTCTATTGAGGTTGCTGCTGTAGTGCGCAGGTAGTATGTGCTTTTGAGGCCCATTCTCCACGCATACATGTATATCTCCGAGAGCCTTTTGCCTGAGGTTGTTGTAGTGAATATATTTAGAGACTGGCTCTGGTCTATCCATTTGGCGCGGTGAGCTGCTGCCTTTATCAGCCATTCCGGATCTATGTCAAAAGCTTCCTTGTACTTATTTTTCAGCTTCTTTGGTATGCTCTCCACATGCTGTATGTTCCCGTCCTTCTCTTTTATCTTTTCCAGCATTGTGCTGTTCCATAACCCCAGGGCTTTGAGATCCTCTACAAGATAGGTATTTATAACAGTGAACTCGCCGCTCATGTTTGACTTAACATACAGATTCTTGTATATTGGCTCTATTGAGGGATAGCAGTCGGCTATGTTTGATATAGTAGCTGTTGGAGCTACAGCCATGCAGTTGGAGTTTCGCATGCCGTTCTTTTTTATCAAGTCCCTCACAGCCTGCCAGTCCATACTTGAGCTTTTGCTGATTTCTATAGGCATCTGGCGCTCCTGCTCAAGGAGTGATATTGTATCGATAGGCAGAAGGCCGCGATCCCACTTTGAGCCTTTGAACGTCTCGTACGGGCCTTTTTCCAAAGCGATCTGCGATGAAGCAAGTATGGCGTAGTATGAAATCACCTCCATGCTCTCATCAGCAAACTTTACCGCTTCGTCAGAATCGAAATTTATGTCCAGCATGTACAATGCATCCTGATAGCCCATTATGCCAAGACCGACAGGCCTGTGCTTCATGTTTGAGTTTTTGGCTTCAGGAGTAGGATAGAAGTTTAGGTCTACAACATTATCCAGCATACGCATTGCTGTGGTAACTGTATTTTTTATAAGATCAAGGTCGAGCGCGCCGTTCTTTATGTGCTTTGCCAGGTTTATTGAGCTGAGGTTGCACACAGCGGTCTCATCTTTTGAGGTGTTTAGCGTTATCTCTGTGCACAGATTTGAGCTGTGTACTACGCCGACATGGTCCTGAGGGGAACGTATGTTTGCAGAATCCTTGAACACAAGCCACGGGTGCGAGGTCTCAAATAAGGATGTTATAAGCTTGCGCCATAGCGTATTTGCTTTAATGGTCTTGTAAAGGCGTATCTTCCCTTCTGCAGCCTGTTTTTCATACTCCATATACTTATCATCAAATGCCTTTCCGTATATATGATGGAGTTCTGGCACCTCGTCTGGTGAGAACAGGGTCCAATCGCCGTCGCTCATGACGCGCTTCATGAACAGGTCCGGTATCCACGCAGCAGTGTCCATATCCTGAGTTCTCCTGCGCTCATCACCTGTTGTTCTGCGCAGATCTATGAAGTCCTCTATGTCCATATGCCATACTTCAAGATAAGCACATGTGGCGCCGCGCCTCTTGCCGCTCCGGTTTATTGCCACAGTGGTATCATTGGCTATCTTCAGGAAAGGTATAACGCCCTGGCTTTCTACATTTGTGGTTTTTATAAGTGCGCCTGTCGCCCGGAGGTTTGTCCAGTCGTTTCCAAGACCGCCAGACCACTTTGACAGCTGTGCATTGTCGCCTATGGCCTTGAATATATGCCCAAGGTCGTCTTCGACTGTTGTAAGATAGCATGAGCTTAGCTGCGGGTGGCGGGTACCTGAATGGAATAGTGTAGGGGTAGATGACACAACACGCAGTGATGAAAGGGCCTCATAAAACTCTATGGCCTTTGACTCTTTGTCCTTCTCGTTTATGGCAAGACCCATTGCAACGCGCATCCAGAAGAACTGCGGAACTTCTATAGGCAGGTCTGTTTCCCTGTCGCGTATAAAGTATCTGTCGTAAAGCGTCTGCAGTCCGCGATAGCCTAAAAGCTCATCACGCTCTATGTGCAGCGCCTTTGACATGGCATTAAGGTCAAAGCCTTCCATCTCCTTTGCAAGGGTACCCTGACGTACGCCTTTTGTTATAGATGCAACAAATGAAGAGGCATATGTATTGTTTATATTTGAAAAGTCGCCTGCAAATACTTCTTTGTATAAATCATAAAGGAACAGGCGTGTTGTAACTGCGGAATAGGCTGGCGGATCCTTTTCTATAAATGCCCTTGCAGACATTACAGCCAGCTTGGAGATGTCTTTTGTTTTTATACCGTCGAAAATTCCTGTTTCGCACCGGCGTACAAGCTCCTCGGTATCGACAACGCCGTCATAGCCTTTGCACGCAGAGTTAATGTATGCACGGAATTCTGCATCATCGAAAACTGCCGGAGTGTCATTGCGCTTTCTAACGGTTATCTTACCGTCTTTTATATTACGGAGCATCTCGTTCTTCTGGCTCTCCCTCAACTCTCTGTGTCTCTCCCTGTAGAGTATATATGCACGTGCAACATCAAAAAGACCGAATTCCATAAGCGACCTTTCAACTACGTCCTGTATGCCTTCGACGTCAGGGGTCTTGTAGCCGGCATATCTTGAGTATATGCCTTCCACAACATGCTTTGTAAGGGTAGTTATGTCTATATTTTCAGCGCTGCCCCGCGTGGCCATTATAGAGCGGAGGATCGCCCCTGATATTTTGGTTTCGTCAAAAGGCACAACTGCGCCGTCCCTTTTCTTCACTGTTTCGAATTTAGCTCCAGCACCACCATCCATAGTATACACCCACACCAAACTATACAATATATTGTGCACAGGCGAAAAAAGGCCGAATGCGGATATTGGTTGGATAAAAAAGTATTTAAAGCATCTTGCATCAGAATGTGCATTGGATATACACTTGCATACTTGAACAGCATTTTGATGCGCCTGGCGCAAAAAACATATTAAAGCCAAGGTAGCATATAATAAATATGAAGATGCAGTCGCCGAAGGAATTCCTGTTTACATATACTTGGATATTTCTGGCAGTGCTCATGGTTGCCATATTGGGAATCGGCGCCTTACTGTTCTGGCCTCAGGCGCAGGCAGTGCAGCATTCATGCAGCATAGTTTCAGGATTTACTTGTGCAAGCGCAGCGCTTGGAACGTACTCCAAAGGATCAGTGCTGTTTGTGCGGATTACAAACAATTTGGGCGCCGAGATAAGCCTGGCCAGCAACTCCGTGATAGCGCGGCAGCCTATAGGAAACGTCACTTATACGGGAATCTGCTCCCCTACAGTAGTGCAGGACAAGGGCAGCTTCATCTGCACAGTTTATATGGATGGCTACAGGCCGCAGTACGGCACAATAGCAGATCCTGGCTTCAGCGTAAATTACAGCGTATGCAATGGCGCATGCAGCAAGGTTGCATCGTATATAGTGTCTGGGACCACATACATTACTGCAGGGCTGACATTAATCCAGGCATCGGAGATAACTTCAGGCAGCTAGAAACACTATTGGCCGGCATGCCGGCAGAAGCAGTAGTGCTTGCAGGTGGTGGTTTATGCCTGTACAGTAAGGCTTCTGGAACAGCTCACTAATAAATATAAATTATCGCTACTAAATGTATTTGATGCTATGAAGAAAAAAGGTGGGTCTGGAAAAAGGGCTGCCGGACTTGGTGGCAGGAGGCGCGTTGCTTTGGCAAGGAGCTCTGGCGCTGCAGGCCATTCAAAAGCAAATGACACTGTTGAACTTCTTCTGGAGCGCATGCTAGAATCAAAAACTGGCACTGCAACAGGCATGCATACGCTGCTTTACTGCACTACAGCATCTATGCAGAGGATAGCATACAGGTACGGCTTTAGCATTGGAAGGCTTATGCACCATAAACACAGAACGCTTGAAAAACTTTTTGATGCGCTTGAGAGAGGTGGAATGGGGAAGGTTCTTTACACTCCGGCGATGGATGTATCATACATAACTTCGCAGGCGCACGCAATTGGAAACTACGCCAAAGACCTGAAGTCTCCGGTGCATCATTACGAGGCTGGGATGATTGCAGGTTTTTTGTCATCTTATACAGGAAACAGGATAAGCACTGTTGAGACATCATGCGCATGGCGGGGAGGCTTATGCACTTTTGTGTCGAGGTCCTCTGTTGCGCCGTTGGACAGATACACTGGCAGTGATGAAGGGATAATTACAAATGTGATTGACAGTATTGCAGGCATGAATAGCACTGCGCGCTATATTGACTATTACACGTATTTGTCTGTGCAGCCGCTTCTTTCGAAAGGGATAGTAAGCAGGCTTTCTGAATTTATGCTGCTATGCGGAAAGCGCCTTGGTGAAGGCACTAATGCAGGAGATCTTGAGGCAGTTGTGCACAGGATAGGCACATTCATAGGCACTGATGCAAAACTTTTAAAAAACACAAAGGCTAAAAAGTCTATTGCGGTAAGATATAACTCATTCAGCTCTGCAGGCTATGTTGATCTGACTGCGCCACTGTTTATGGGGCTCGTCGGAAAAGGGAGCAGAGTAGGTGCTTACAGCAAGATTTCAAAAGGCGCGTATTTAGTGTACATTGATTTCAAACAGAAATGACCGGTGCAATAATGAAAATACCATTCCTTAGCAATATTCTAGATGCAATACCTGGCATTAAGAACCCGACAACGCCGCTCTCGTTCAGGGAGAAACTCAAGTGGACTGCAATAATAATGGGCGTATACTTTATAATGTTCAGCGTGCCTGCATTCGGAGTAAGCCAGAGCGCGCTGCAGAGTGCAGAATTTACAATAATAAATACTATATTCGCCGCAAGAATAGGCACGCTTGTTACTGTAGGTATAGGGCCGATAGTGCTGTCAAGCATTATACTGCAGATGCTCCAAGGAGCAGGAGCCATCAAGATAGACCTGAACGATCCTGAACAAAAGGCAAGGTTTCAGAGCATGCAGAAACTTGCTGCAATAGTCATAGCAATAATAGAAGCTCTAATCTTCACTTCTACAACAATTACGCTTTCGAATCCTGCATTCTTCTGGATAGTTGTGCTGCAGCTGGCAGTTTCGGGGGTGGTCATAATCTTCCTTGATGAGATGATGACGAAGTACGGCATCACATCAGGCATAAACCTTTTCATAGCAGGAGGTGTTGCTTACGCCATAGTCGCAGGCACAGTGAACATAATAATAATACATGAGGTTGCCGGAGCAATAGCAGGAGGCGGAGCTACTGCAATACCAAACGCAATACTTTCTTTCGGGCCGCTGTTCTTCGCCATAATAGTGTTTCTGCTCAGCATATACGTACTTGACATGAAGATAGAGCTGCCGCTTGTATTTAGCCAGTTCCGCGGCATAGGCGGAAGGCTGCCGATACCTTTCCTTTATGTAAGTGTACTGCCAGTAATTCTTGCTACATCACTTACAGTTAGCCTTGGGGTATGGCTGCGCGTTGCTGCAAACGTGACAGGCCCAATAGCCCCAGTAGTGCACTTTTTTGCATATTACAGCAACAGCACTTCAGGAGCTGGAGCGACACTTACAGGAGGCCTTGTTTACCTTATGCAGCCGCCGGGTTACCTTCCTTACTCGTCTCCATACGGAGTCGGAGGCTACGGAACATATTTCTACATACTTGAAACATACACTTCGCCGCTTTACATGCCTTGGGGAGGCCCTCCTTTGCTTATACCTGAATGGGTGCACTTCATAATTTACACACTTATACTAGTTGTGCTTTGCATAATATTCGGCAAGTTCTGGGTTGGGATGACAGGCCAGAGCCCTAAGGAGTTATCAGAGCAGCTCCAGGATGTTGGCTGGCAGATACCGGGCTTCAGGCGCGACCCAAGGATGATAGAGAGCGTTCTGAATAAGTATATACCTACAATAACAGTATTGGGAAGCATATTTGTTGCACTGCTCGCCGCATTTGCTGCAATAACAGGCGCCATAGGAAACGGCATGGGCATACTGCTTACAGCAGGCATAATGTATGGAGTGTACCAGCAGCTTGAGCAGGAGAACATGTTCAAGGGCTACCCTGCACTTGAAAAGTTCCTTTCATAAGTATTGCAGAATTCGCATGTATTATGATTGAAAGTGCAGGCTGTGCTGCTTTATCTGCAATGAATGCCTGCCGCCTTAATCATAAATATTTTGAAACGTAAACTGCTGAAAGTAAACTGCAGAAGGCGTAAATAGGATGCAATGTACGTTTATATCTATAATGTGTAATATGAATTTATGGCAAATAGGAAGGGAAGCATAAGCGTGACTGTTGCAACGGCAGTCGGATTAGGCGCAATAATAGGCGCAGGCATATTTGTGCTGAGCGGTAGCGCCATAGCGCTTGCAGGAGCAGATGCCATTATAGCATTCATTTTGGTTGGCGTGATAGCGACATTTGTAGCGCTGCAGATAGCAGAACTCGGATCAATAATGCCGACGGCACAGGGCGCCTCTTACTCGTATGTGTACAATGCCTTCGGCAGCGAGCTTGGCTTTATAACAGGCGTAATATTCTACTTCAGCTCTGCAACTGCAATCTCAGCCATCTCGCTTGGATTCGGGGCATATCTCGCGAGTATGCTGGGCATAGCTTCAGGCTACTCTGTTTATCTTGCCGTGCCGCTGATACTGGCCTTGTCTGTGCTCACTCTTTTTGGAATGAAAAAGGCGGCAAATGCAGATTTTTTGTTGGTACTGATAAAGATGGTGGTGCTTTCTATTTTCATAATATTTGCGGTATATTTCGCATTTGGCCTGGGGCACTTCAACATCTCAAACTTTGGAATCTCTAATGCGCAGTCCGGCATTGAACCAATAGCAGCAGCAAGCATAGCCATATTCTTCGCATATTCCGGTTTCCAGACAATAAGCACATTTACTTCTGATGTGAAAGGAGGCCCGCGCGCAGCTGCAAAATCTATAATGCTTGCAGTGCTGCTCAGCCTTGCAGTGTATGTAATGATAGTGATCTCCATGATGATGCTTGTGCCTTCCTCAACGTACAAAGTATCTACTGCAGACCCTATCTCGCTTGCACTTAGCACTATATCTGCACCGTATGCACTTGAGATAATTGTAGGCATAGGTGCGCTCATTGCTACCGCTTCTGCAAGCCTTGCGATGATGCTGCGCTCATCGAGGATAGTTTACCAACTTGGAAAAGACGGACTGCTTCCTAAATTTTTAAGGAAGTATGACGCAGTAAAGGATGTTTCACCTAACGGGGTATTTGTTACAGTAATTATAGCTGTTGCAGCGCTTTTTGCAGGAAATGTGTATATAATAGCAGCAATTTCTGCATTCGGCACTCTGTTCACATATCTCATGTCAAGCTTTGCATTGATACACTTCCGCAGGATTAGAAAACCAGGCAGCTTCAAATCACCACTATATCCGTATATCTCGATAGTATCAATCATAGCCATCCTTGCATTTATTTACGGCATGCCACAGGAATCTCTTTTTATAGGAATTGTGCTTATACTTGTACTGATAATAACGTATTACTTCATGCGCGAATATGATGAAAAGAAGGTAGTAAAGATAAGAATTTTTAAGTAATGTGCAATAACTCGCTGTACCTGTTTTGCACTGTCAACATACTCGGGCATGACGGGATTTGAAACACAGCCATAGCAATCCAGATTTAAGCGTTTGATTTCAAATGAACTCTTTTTTTGCAAAATAGAGCTGGGCAACCCCCAAGAAAAGAAATACTTAAAATTTAGAACATGCGTTCAATTATGTATTTGAGATTCCGCTCGAACATATAATCGCTTCCTGCGCGTGAATACTGGCTTGCCCTTTTGATCAAATGATCTTTCGTAATGCTTGCAAATTTAATGCAATCTCGTATATCTTCCGCATCTGGATCGTTAAGTCTTGAAATTTTTGAGCATACAATGTCCATAGGACTTAATACTCTAACATCAATTTTCTTAAAGCTAGTTTTATGCTCTGTTGTTAATTTTACATAGTCTTTTGGCAAAATTTCGCTAAATATCATATTGGAAGACCACGAATCAATTTTTACACCGGGCTTTATCTTGTCATTAATCCGATTAAACTCTTTAAAATCATCATCTGAAGGTATGTTAAAGTCTATATCTTTAGTAGACGCCTTTATGCCTAACAAAGTCATTGCAGTACCACCGACCGCTATAAGTAAAATATCCCTGTCTAACTCTTGATCGAAAAGCCCAAGAAAATCCAAAAGTTCTTTTTTCGAAACCCGTGCCATTTAATCATACAACTCTGCATATTTTTTAATCAACTTGATATCGTAAATATCAGGCTTGTCTAAAATAAGATTAATGTAATATTCAATCTCATTATTATGTCGTATATTGATCAGATTAGCTAACGATAACAAAATTCCCTTTAGTTTACCTAAATTGTCGTACCTTTTATAAATATAATACAGGTATGCCAAGTTTATTTTCTCGATGTTTTTATATAAAAGAATTATAGCCCCGTATCTTATTCTAATTTCCTCATTAATACTCATTGAAAATATTATCGGTTCTATGGTTATTTTGTTATTGGATTTGATATTTTCATTCAATTGATAGCCTAATCTATTGTAATTATATGCCAATTCGTCTCGCGTTATATCTTGAGGGAACTTATTAAATTTTTTATATTTAGCATCTATTTTATGTTGTTTAATCAACTCCCAGAAGCCATCACTGTTATATAAAATATTCTTGTTCAAGATTAAATCTTTTATAAGATCTAATTCATCTGTTTTCATAATTTTTATAAATTCTGTTAGAGTAAGTATAATTGGGTCTATTTTAAGATTATAATTAGACTCTATTTTGAGTAATGACTTTATCAGTTCATTATTCCCATCGTGGTTTCTGGTAAGAATTAATAGCTCCAGTCTATTAATTTTGTGGCATTTCTCTGCGTCTAAAGAACAGATGGAGAATATATCAAATTCTTGGGTTAAATTCAGTATGTTGCTAAGTGTTTCTTTAGACATGCTTATTTTTTGGTTTTTATAATTCTCTGCTTCAGATATGTAGTAGGTAGAAAGCGGATTTTCTATATTAAGCCTTATCAACTTATTATTCCCCTCTGATTCTATAGTTATAATACCTATTTTTTCTAGTCTCTTTGCAGTATTGTATATATTCGGATAGTATGCGGGTTTGTATTTTTTATTTATACCTTTTGACATCTCCAATATGTTGCCACCATAACCTAGGTTATCTGATAGATAGCTCATTATCTTTGTCTCCTCTTTGTTCATTTTCATCGCTTTATATTATTTACTATACTAATATAGTAATTCTAATATATATACCTTTCTAGGGGTTAGTTTCATATTTATAGTGAAGAAGAACATGGCTTCAGCTTAATATATTCAGACTGCCTTCCTAGAGTCGCATCTTTAAGATGGCCGCGGAGAATCGGACTCCGGTCTTCAGCGTGTCAAAGGACGGGCATGACGGGATTTGAACCCGCAACCAACAGCTCCGGAAGCTGCCATGCTATCCAAGTTACACCACATGCCCAGAAACTGCTTACTAAATGCAGTTACAGATATAAAGCCTTGATTGTGATGGTGGGCCCGCGGAGATTTGAACTCCTAGCGTCATGACCCATAGTGACGGGCATGACGGGATTTGAACCCGCAGTCCTCGGGTCCGAAGCCCGATGCGTTATCCAAGTTGCGCCACATGCCCAGCGTATAATATGTAGCAGAAGGATATAAAAGAAAAAGCGCCGGAGCTGCAGCTGCAAACTGCACGAAGATAAGCGTTTAGACCCTTCTTTCTATAGGCTCAAGCCCGTACTCCTGTTCCTTTCTTAATTTGACAAAAAAATGATTGAAGTCGTTGCGCTGCTCTTCGTCTAGGGCGTAATACATCCACATTGACAGGTTGTATGGCACCTGGTCGGTGTTCACTACTTCCTCAACGTCAGGCTCTGTTATGTATTTCCAGCCTTCTTTGAAGGCATATGCAGATTCTCCAACAAGAGCGTCGCGGTCCATCTCACTGTATTTGTGCAGGTATTTGTATGTGCGCCAGGAATGGTTTGAAGATAGTGCAGCGACTATTGCGGCTTTCTTCTTTATCTCAAGCTCCTGTTTTGTAAGAGTGCTCTTGCTTGCTATCCTCTTTACTTCGGCTATAAAGTAAACACAGTTGTTAACTATAGCTCTTCCAGGAATGCAACCAACCCCATCTCGCCATATCATACTAACTATCTCTTGTTTTTAAACCTTGTGGTTAGCTGTACTGTATTAAAGGTAAAGTTTTCGTCGGCAATGCATAATCCAGTTATAGAGTAAAAAGCAACTACTGTGGTAAAATTATTTTACCTTGTGCCATATTTGGCAGAAACGGAAGGCCGCACCACAGCGCATAAATATCTTTCAGATGTATATTTATCTACGCCTTTTAAAGGTACGAATAAAGTGATAATATGATAACAGGAGTTGAAGTGAGTAAAGTTGAAGCGAAGAGGGAACTTAGCGAAGCCATAAACAACATGAAGTTCAACATAAACTTCGAAGATGTAAAGACTGCGCAAGACAGCGTAAATGTAGGGTTTACCTTTACTGCGACTTATGAAGGCGGATCAGCCAGCAAGGCGACAAAAGTAGGCGAGCTTGTAATAATAGGAAGCGTTGTTGCGAGAGAATCTAAAAAGGACACAGAAGACATAGAAGCCACGTGGAAAAGCAAAAAGACCCTGCCGCTCAAGTTTGCCGAGGATATAATAAACCTGCTTAATTTTGAGTGTGGGGCAAGAGGCACGCTTATTGCATACTCGATGGGATTTGCAGCGCCGTTGCCGATTTCAAGGGCTAAATTGCAGGAGAGTCCTTCCGGCAAGGGAGAGTAGCCCGAAGGATAAAGCATGGAGTATGAGACTGCCGTTGAGCTTACAGGCATACTTGTAGACATAGATTATATAAGTATAGGAAAGAGGAGCATAATACGGCTCACGCTTAAGAGCAATGGCAAGGCATACGAGCTCTTTGATTTTGGCTTCAGACCCTATTTTTTCATAATGCCACCGGCAGGATCTGCTGCTGATGCAGAGAAACTGAAGAACGTGCGCATTGCTGATAATGAAGGCATTATGGAGGCGCATGCTGTAGAAAACGTAGAGCTGTCTCTCAGAGGATCTAAAACAAAAGCATTTAAGGTATATGTTGACAGTACAAGGGAAGTGCCAAAACTCAGCGAGCTGCTTCAGGAGTTTGGGGAGAGATACGAATATGACATACTTTTTTGGAAGAGGTATGTTATAGATAAAGGCATATCGCCTCTTTATGGCATAAACGTAAAAGCGCATGAAGAGGAGGGCAGGCTATGTGTTGATTACATAGAGCCGGCACGCAAGGCATCCGATGAAGTGCTTACGCATATATGCTTTGATATAGAAACATACAACCCTAATACAGTCCCAAGGCCCGAAGTAGACCCTGCAATAATGATAAGCTACACCGATGGAATAAACTCCGGGGTTCTCACCACAAAAAGCATCAGCAGGCCTTTTGTAAGGACCCTTAACAGTGAAAAAGAGATGATAAACGAGTTCACATCTTACATAAAGAAAAATGATTATGACGTAATAGCAGGCTACAACTCATCAAATTTTGATATGCCATACCTGTCAAAAAGGGCAGCAGCTACAAAGGCAAGTTTTGAGATAGGCAGATACGAAGGCGTGCCAAAGCAGGAACACCATGGCCTTGTTGAGATGGTAAAAATACAGGGCAGGTCGCATGTAGACGTTTATAATGTTGCAAAGTTTGTTTCTGTAGTAGGTGCTTCTGAAAAGGTGCTGAAGGCATCGCGTTTTACTCTGAGCGAGGTATATGCAGCAATAACAGGGGACACAAAGCGAATGGTTGACAGACAGAACATCTGGCAGATATGGGACGGCACAGATGCGGATCGCGAAGAGCTTGCAGACTACTCGCTTGCAGACTCGCTTGCACTTGAAGAGCTTTACAAATTTTTCATACCATTGGAAATCGAGATTTCAAAAGTAGCAGGGAGCACGCTATCTGAAGCGTGCATATCCACTACAGGCCAGCTTGTTGAACACCTGCTTATGCGGAAGGCTTTTGAAAACCTGGAGTTCATACCAAACAAGCCAAACGAGCGCGAGATAGAATGGAGAAACAACAACCCCATAGAAGGCGCATTTGTAAAGACCCCTGAAGCAGGAATATACAAGGACATAGCGGTATTCGATTTCAGGGGGCTGTATCCCTCTATAATTATAGCTTACAACATAGACCCGTCAACGCTTATGAAATCCCCTGTTAACGAAGAGCACTATGAATCTCCTACAAAAGCGGCATTTAGGAAATCACCGCTTGGCATAGTCCCTGAAGTGCTCAGGATGCTCATACATGAAAGATCTGAAGTAAAAAAGGCATTTAAGAAAGATCCTGACAACAAATACCTCGCCGCAAGGTCTACTGCATTGAAGATAATAGCAAACTCATTCTATGGGTATTTAGGATACGCGAGATCGAGATGGTACTCGCGCGAATGCGCTGAAAGCGTCACTGCATTCGGCAGGGAGTACGTTACAAAAACAATGGAGCTCGCAGAGAAGCACGGCTTTAAGGTGCTTTATGGCGACACTGACTCGCAGTTTTTGCTTATGAACGGCAAGAGCAAGGAAGATGCGTATGCATTCCTGAAAGACGTGAACAGGTCGCTCCCGGAATCGATGGAGCTTGAACTTGAGGATTTTTACAGAAGCGGTGTATTTGTAGGCAAGAGAGGGGCCAATGCAGGTGCAAAGAAGAAATATGCGCTTCTCTCAGAATCTGGTCGCATAAAAATAAGAGGCTTTGAGCTTGTTAGGAGGGACTGGTCTGCAGTGTCAAGGAACACGCAGCGTGCAGTGCTTGAGACAATACTTAAGGAGGGCAGCAAAGAGAAGGCAATGGCCATAGTCAAGGACGTTGTGAAAAGATTAAGGGAAGGCAGCATTGACATAAAAGAATTGACGATACAAACACAGCTTAGGAAGCGCATAGATGCATATGATTCTAAATCGCCTGAACTTGCAGCTGTGAAGAAGGCCATAGAAAGAAAGCAGAAAAACAAGAAGGACATGGAAGGCGCCATGGTAAGTTATGTTATAACCAAGCATGGAAACACCATATCGGAGAAGGCTGAACTGGAAGAGTTTGCAAAGGATTATGATGCCGAGTACTACATAAACCACCAGGTCATCCCATCAACACTTAAGATACTTAAGGAGCTAGGTATAAGCGAGGATGAGCTTAAGGGACTTGGCTCGCAGAAGAAGCTGTTTTAGCATATGAATAAAAATAGGATATAAGAAGAAATAGAAGAAATGAGGAATGGTGCAGTATGGATCAAAAAAATGAACGGATTGATGTAGGGAGGACTTCTTATGAAGCACTTGTGTTTTCAAAAACCGTGGTAAAAAAAGGGGCTAGCCTTCACGATGCAGCATTGAAGATAGAGGAATTCATATCAAAAAAAGGGTACGGGCTCTCATTCCCTGTCAACCTGTCGATTAACAACAAGGCTGCGCATTATACCCCAGGCATGGATGACAAGTCTGTATTTGGCGAAAACGACATAGTCAAGGTTGACCTTGGGGCTAGAAAAGGCGATTTGCTTGGCGACTGTGCAATAACTATAGACTTGTCAGGGAATAATGCGCATTTTGTACAAACAGCTGAGGATGCGCTTGATGCTGCGATACATCTTGTAAAGGCAGGCGTTGAAGTTAGGGCAATAGGCAAAGAGATAGAGAAAGTAGTAAAGCAGCAGGGCTACTCGCCAATAGTAAACTTAGGCGGGCATGGCATAGAAGGAGAGGAACTGCACGCAGGCTCATTTATACCGAATTTTGACAACGGCGATACTACAAAACTTGAAGAGGGCCAGGTCATCTCCATAGAGCCGTTCATAACAAACGGCGAAGGCAGAGTTATAGAGAGTTCAGAAATACAGATATACCAGAAATTGTACCCTGCAATGCCGCGGTCGAAAGAGGCGAGGCAGATACAGGAGATTATTGACAAGAATTATCTGACATACCCTTTTGCATTAAGATGGATATCAAAAGATATCCCTGGGATGAGCGAGTTCGGCATAAGAAGGGGCATAAGCGAGCTTGTGGCGCTTGGATGCTTAGAAGAGTTCCCTGTTCTGGTGGAAAGATCCGGAGGCATTGTTGCACAGGCAGAGATGGAACTTATTGTAGAAAAGGATTCGTGCACTGTAATTACAAAAGCATGATGAAGCTGGCTCACGTATTTATAAACTTTCGTATCTACGTATTAATGGAAGATAAGTGAATCATATGGGAATATTAAACGCCTTTTGGAATAGTTTTGAGGATGTTTTCAACAACAAGAAATCCTTTATAATACCTTTATTTATGATGGCGATAGCGGTCATTGGTCTTGCGGTACTGTTTGCCGCTTATAGTAATTACGGCGTAGCGTCTGCTTATCCTTACTATGGATACAATCAGGTTACTGGCCAGATAGGTGGCGGATACAATGGATACAATATGCCGGGAGAGAATTTAATATCAGTGCCGATTTTAGGCTACATAACATATCCGCAGCTTGCAATTGCCATAGTGGGTGTAGTGTACTTTGCTATTATCATGATATTTTCTTCGCTAGCCATAACGGTGCAGGCTTATGAGATTATAAACACAAGATCTTTGTCATTGCAGAAGATCCTGTCGAAGGCTGTTCGTAAGCTGCCCGTAGCTTTTGCATCAAACGTACTTGTAATACTGCTGTACCTGCTTACATTTATCGGAATATTTCTGGCAAGCGCGTATGTGAGCAGCGCCGTCAGCTCGCAGGCTTTGTATAACTTGCTTGCCTCTTTTGCAGTTTTACTTGTAGAGGTTGTTCTATATTTCATACTGCTCGTGCTTATAGTGTATTATTCAGTATTCTTTTACTTTGTGAACACAGCAATAGTGGCAGAGGATAAAGGAGTCATAAACGCTATAAGGAGAAGCGTTGAACTTTCAAAGAATAGAAAAACAAAAATATTCGGTGCCATAACAATGTCCACTTTTATAAACACAATAGTGGACATTGCTTTCTTCGTACCGGTGCTGCTTCTGACATTTTTGAATACAGGGCTATTGGGCGGCAGCCTCTCGTATGGATTAACGCTAAGCTCATTAAGCATAATGCAGAGCAACATAGTCATGGAATTTGCAGTTATGATAGTGGCTACGTTCTTTATCTTTGCCTGGATTGGAATGGTGCCTATGTATCTGTACACGGACATCTCTGAGCGTATAAAAAGCCCCAGGAGAGCTCCTGCATCTAAACAAAGGTAAGCCATGAGCTGCTGAATACATTGTCATAGCCTGTCGAAGCATCTGAATATGCTTTTGAGAACATTTTGGTTATTGGCCCGACTTTGCCGCCATTTACAGCTCTGCTGTCTACGTGCGTGATCGGAGTTAACTCTGCGGCTGTGCCGCAGAAGAACAGCTCATCTGCAGTATACAGCTCCTCCCTGTGTACAAGTCGCTCTTCTACTTCGATGCCACGCGACTCTGCAAGCTTCATTATAGAATCACGCGTTATCCCAAGCAGTATGTCTGAAGACTCTGACGGCGTTATGAGCTTGTTGTCCCTTACTAAGAATATGTTTTCTCCGGGGCCCTCGGCTATGTACCCCCGTATATCGAGGAGTATGGCCTCATCTGCACCGCGCAACTTTGCTTCATAAGAAGCTATTATGGAGTTGAGGTAGTTGCCGCTCGCTTTTGCCTGCACCGGCAGGATTTGTGAATTTATCCTGCGCCATGATGATACTATGCAGTTTATGCCTTTGTCTTTGCCTCCAAAATAAGATCCGAAATCTACTGCAGCTATAGCGACGCTTATCTTTTTTCCTGAAACATCCAAGCCGATATGGTCATCATTATAAAAGGCATATGGGCGTATGTAGCAGCTTTTGAGTCCGTTTTTCCTTACAAGCGCAGTTACAGCATCTCCCAACTCTTCAGCACTGTAGCCCAGATTCATTGAATATATCTTCGCGCTTCTGAGAAACCTTTCAACATGATCTTTTAGCCTGAACACTGCAGTGCCTTTATTTGAAGCATATGCGCGTATGCCTTCGAATATACCGCTGCCATACTGCAGAGAATGCGTTAGTATTGGCACATTGGCCTTTTCTAAAGGAATAAACTTTCCGTCTATCCAGATATATTGCTGCTTGGACAGAAAACCACCTATCATATAAAGAGGGATAATCTTATAAAGATGCTATCATATTTATATTCATGGAAATTTTGCGCATATCAATGCTTATTGCAATTTTAACTTTTGCAGCTGCATCTGCCGCTACATACCTTAACGTGCTTGGGCCGGTTTCTGGCACGATATATAACAATGGCAGCATATATTTGGGACGCATAGCCCCTGGCGAGAGCTTTTACATACTGGCAAATGCATCTACAGACAACAGCACTGGCGCGTACATAAATATAGGCTGGGATTCACTTAAAACGATAGATATGCCCAATGGATGGTCATCGCAGAGCTCTCCGCTGTATGAAAACCCGATGAAAATGAAGGTTACTGTGTCACCTGATACCCCGATAGGCAACTACTCTATAGTAGTAAGGGCCATAAATGTGCAAAACTATTCCCATATAGGGAATCTGACATTCACGGCATTTGTAAATGTAACACCGGATGTATTTAGTCTGGAAGTAACACCTTTGGTAATCCATGCAGGATTAGGCCAGCCTGCAGTGCTGGGTATAATAATAAACAATACAGGCATATCAGATGATCCCTTTGTCATAAGCGCTAGAGGACTGCCAGCCTGGAACGTATCTGAACAGGCAATATCGCTGCATGGCACAGTAGGCACTTTCACATACCCGATATTTCTGGAGGAGCCTGGCGCGTATACATTCAATCTTACAGTAAATTCAGCTACAAGCCCGCTGGTTACCAAATCTTACCCAATTACTTTTTATGTCAATGAAAGCCTTCCTAACGACTATGCAGCTGTAGGCCAGGGTGCAGCTATATCGCCAGTAATATTTGAGCCTGCTTATGCTTTCATGTCGTTTCTATCCTATATTTACAGTATAATATCTTCTTAGCAGATAACTTAAAAAATAGGTAAATTTAGTGGCAAAGAAAACCAAAGACGCAGCGTTACTTGTGCCTGTCAAGCTGTACTCGCTCACAGACATCGCCAGATACGCGTATAGGTTCAACTTTACCTTTGACAATTTATTTAGGGGCGCAAACGGCAAAGGCCGCGCCCTGTTCGCATTTGGAGAGACGCTGAACGGCAAATGTTTATTGTATACGTTTGAATTGGATAAGGTTGCACGGTTCCTTAATTACAAGCCGCCGGATAATGGTGAAGAGGAGCAGGCTGTGCTTTCTGATGAATATAATGAAGGCTGGCAGGCTACAGGCATACTTTCAATGGACACTGAAGGCTTCGGAGTTTTTAAGAACGCAGGGAAATTTAAATTAAAGCATGTGAAGCTGGGAGGGTTTGAAGATATAGTAATGCTCGCTGTGAAGAATACCGGAGAGGACGACGGGCTTCGGTGCCTGTACTGCTTTGAAGATAAAAATAATAAAAATAAATTAGTGTTTTACGGAATTAACCTTATAAACAGTATCCATGACGATGAGTCTGTAATCTACTATGCAACAACAGAACTTAAGGACAGATTCGGCTTCGCCATGTATGACTACAAAAGCGGAAAAGTAGCACCAACCAGCAGGGTAGGAGAACATTCATATATGTATTTGAAGATAATAAACCTCGCAGAAAGGCCCGCGTTCTTAAACATTAAAAAATAAAGATTTTAATATCTTGTCGCGGATTATTTTAGCATATTCTGCCCGAATAGCTCAGTGGTAGAGCGATTGGCTGTTAACCAATAGGTCGAAGGTTCGATCCCTTCTTCGGGCGATGCCCTTCAGGTTATACCCCCGTGCCACAACTACGATTTCCCACTGCGCGCGTCAAGCGCCCACTGCACGAATGTCAGTGTCTCTATGCTCTTCTCCACAGTAATTGCTTTGTCTACTGCATTGAAAGTTATTAACATGCTCCTCTTGGGTTTAAGTTCTTTCATAGCACTTAAGAGGGGGTGCAGTTCTCTTTCTATGTTCTTTTGATTAAGTTCGTAAGTTACCTGCATAAGCTCCGTAACTGATCCGCCTTCTGAAATCACAAAGTCAACTTCACCTTCTTTGTTATTTAGGTAATTTATCTCCAT
>JAJZOD010000013.1 GCA_021852055.1 Microcaldota archaeon | reverse complement strand
CTATTTTATCTATGATTGATATACTACCTACTGGTAGTGTTACGCTGTTCATGCTTATCATATGAAAACAGGTAACCTACCATCAAATAGGTTACGTCATAAGAAGTTCAATGTGGCGAACTTAAGTAGCTAAAAAGATCCCTTCAAAATCAGTGATACAATACTGATTATCCTGCATGGTTCTTCTTGATTTTATGCTGATAGATGGGTTCTAATTCTCTGCAATTCGAACACTACGGGCTTAAATAATCTCAATGTGTTATTGTTAGGGTTCAGATGTATAGCTTTGGGCTTTAGGAAAAATGCTTAAACTGGTGTGAAAAATGGCTAGACAAAAAGACGACAAAACAGCTAAAATTGCGACTCAAACCCTTAGGGGTTCGAGAGTTCAGATCTCTACTGCTTGAACATCGGTGATAGCGTACTTTGACATCCTCTCCTAACTGAAGGTTGGGAGATTCCCCTGCATTCCTGCTGTATGGGTGTTTTGAGGTTTGTTTCTTTCACGAATTCACCACACTCATGGTCTCTCGAACCAAAGGATTCTCACCGAGCCATTCATGTTCATTCCAATGAAATACCGCTGGATTTGCCAGAGCATCCACTACTCCTATCCCGCTCCCCTTTGACAGCGGAATTCGGAGATACATTTTGCTAATGTTCAATGCACCATTTGCATCTGCATTAAACTGTCGCTTATGCAGTTTACATCTGTATAAGCCCCTGTGAACCCTTCCTTTCTCTTCCTGCCCACAGAGAGAGCAGGTCTTTGACGTGTTCCTTTCACTTACCTTCTTGAACATTATTCCTTCTATCTTTGCCTTGTATTCAAGTTGCCTTGCTATCTCACCGAATTCCCACTGCCCTATCTTCTGGTTTGCATATCTGCTGAATTTTGTTACATCCCTGATTGTCGAGAGGTTGCCTATGACTATTCCTTTCCTTTCTTTCTTTGCGGTTTCTACTATCTTTGTTGTCATTGCGTTGATTGCCTGTCTGTTTCTTACTCTTGTCTTCCTTGCGAACTCTCTTTTTTGTTTGCTTGTTTTTAATCCCTGATGTGCGAGTGTCTCTTGAACCTTTGCTACTTTTTTGTCCTTGTATTGGTTGTTTGCACTTACTATTCCTCCTGAATAGATTGTTGTCTTCTTGCCATCGTAGATTGTTGCGAGATTTTTTATTCCTAAGTCTATGTAAAGATTATCCTTCTTCGGCGTTTGTTGGTCTTCGTTTTCCTGAACCTCGAAGATGAGCGATGCTTTCCACCTACCTTCCACCTTGAATAGTTCGAGATACTTTATTTCTCCCTTGTACCTTATCTCTGGTATCTTGAAACTTATGTATGATGTTCCTGTCTGCCTTCTATATTCCATTGACATCGGAAGCGTGATTTTGTTCTTCTTCAACTTTATCTGGTCGTATTTGTATGGCACTAACCATTCTATATCTTTCTTGTGGTAATGAGGGAACTCTGGTTTTAAGCCTTTTTTGTAGAGAGAGAGAGAGACGAATGACTTTACACTTCCATCTGCCTTCTGAAGAACTGCCTGAGCAGAATGAACTGGAAGAAGTTTGTAGAGTTCGTTGTCCTTGAGCCTATTGAAAAGTTCCTGATAGAAGCAGAACTTCTTTTCTTCCTTGTATCTCTTGTGGTTCTCGTAGATTGAAGTGTTGTATAATCCATTTGTTATCTTGGCGAGATTGGACATGACTTGCTCTGTCTTTGGGTTTGGATGGATTTCTATTGTTTGTGTTAGGTGCATTTTGATTCCTTCAATTCGTATAACATTCCTTTTTCTACGTCTTCTTCTTCGTATGTTGGTTCCGTTGTACAAACAGGGTTAGAGTATTTTGCTGGGTCTATCTTCCAATGTCTTAGATACCATTTTCTTGTATGTAGTTTTGGTTTTTCTGTTTTCATATCTTATCCCATTGTCTCTCGATATATTTATTGATTACTTCCGCCGAGACGTTTCCTGCCGTTGAAAGGAAGTATGAACGAGTCCATAGCGTAGGCATTTTCAGAAGCTCTGGAAACTCCTGCCTGAGAATTCTTGAAGTTCTTCCCTTGAATCTCTTGACTACTATGTGCGGTCTTGTATTTGGGTCTGCGGAAACAAAAAGGTGAACGTGGTCAGGCATGACTTCTCTTGAGATTATTTCCCATCCATTGTCTCTTGCTACATCTTCAAAGACTTCTTCGCATCTCTTCTTAACTCCATCTACCAATAACTTCCGTCTATACTTAGGACAAAATACTATATGGTAGTTTACCAAGACAACACTGTTGGAGTTATGTTTATATTCCATCTGAACACTTAGATATGTTATGTTCCTTCTAATTTATATACCTATGTTTCTGTCTAATATACTGACTGCACACACCCTTACTCTTATCCAAGAGATAAGAGTTTGCAAGCGTGATAAATATTTATCAACTTCGGCTTAATAGTCACTTTCGGCTGAGCTTTTGCAGCTGCTACTACTTTGCCGTAACTGTCACGTTTGCTATCTTGTTATAATAGGTTGCATTGTTGCCACCTATAGTATATGATGACCAGACTTCGCCAACAGCAGTTGAGCCTGGACTTGAATTTGCAGGCAGTATGTTTATGTAAGCTGAGACTGCACTATAGGGGGTTACATTAAGCAGGAGAGTCCCTGCAAGGCTATAGGAAGGATATGACTTTATGTCGGGTATCTCTGTGCTGTTCATAAAGAATATATGTGCAGTGCCCCATGTCAGGCCTGTTTCCTGCTCGAATGTTATTGTGAGCTGTCCTGTTTTGCGCGACAGCGATGTTCCAAGGCACAAATAGCCCGATGCAGGGACACACTGGGTGCTGTTCGCAACAGTTGAATTATAAGTTCTGTTTGTCAGCCCAGATGCACTCGGCGCATTGCTCTGGTTGACTCCTGAGGAGTTGACTGTTGCATTGGCTGTTGTGCTTGAAGCCGATGAAGTTGCAGACTGCTTGACAGAAGAAGGTTTGGAGTGCGATGCATTGTATATGTAATAAGAGATAAATGCGACAAATACCAGAAGCACAATATATGTTATAAACGCTTTCTTGTTCATTTATTCACTGAGTTTCAGCTTTAGCTTCAGATAAAAAAGCAAGAACAGTAAAAACAGACAAGACGCCAAAAGCAAAGAAATAAAAATAAAAAGGAAGGGCGCTAGGCCCCTCCATCATTCATCAATCAACGTTAGGACTTTCCTGTTATGGTTCCTACTTCAGCGTAGTAAGTACCACCATTTACTACATACTGGACCCACAGCTGCCCTGATATAGTAGTTGGCGTTGATGAGCTAATCCAAGGCTCAGGAACGACAAGCGATACAGTTGTACCTGGTGCAAGGTTTGTAATTACATTGCTATCAGCAGCAGTAGTGTACATCGTAGAAGTCCCTGTTGTGCTAATTGATGCGCTGTTGAACATTACGAAGTTAGCGCTTGTCCAGGTGTTTGATGAAACTTGGCCAAAATTTATAATTAAATTGCCAGTGCTGGAAATTGCAACAAGCGAACACTGGAAGCCCGACTGGCCAACACAAACATTTGGCAGAGTTCCTCCATTAAACACTCCAAGCTCGAACAACGCAGCAAGTACCACAGCAATAACGAGTATAGCCCAACCATAAGTCATTAGGTACTCCATAGCGCTTTGCGCTTTTCTAGATTTTCTGTCGCCCTTCATCATATTCATATAACCACTTTTATGTATAATGTATTGACTACAATACAAATATATTTAAACCTTGCTGCCAGGCATGATTTAGGAATTTATCACCTTTGTTACATAGGGTACATGCCATCATGCAGAAATGCAGTTGGGGAGAATATGATTCTATCGTTTCAAGAGTTATATTCCGAGAAGCCACCATATCCAAGGCAGTATAAGTATTATCATTATAATAACAACAAAAAGTATCAGGGCTTTTTTGGCACTGTTGTTCTTTATGACATTCTGATATATGCGCATGCCATCGAAACCTAGCGGGAGCGGGAGCAGGTTGAATATGGCAACGAGCAGGTTCAACGCAAATGCAAGCACAACGAATTGGTACAGGAAATTCGATATGGAGAAGTATGCGCTGCTTGCCGCAGGCATTTGCTGCTCTTCCAGATCTACACCTATTTTGCCTGTAGAATTTGCAGTTATGCTGTAGTTGCCTGTGTTTGTCAGTACTTTGACAATTGAGCCCGGGGCATCTGACCTTGCAGCGTTTTCAATAGAGCTGGAATTTGTTACGTTGTGACCGTTCCAGGAGGTTACTACCGACCCCGCAGTTAAAATGCCGTTTGCTGGAGAGTTGGGCAGAACAGCCGATATTACTATGGCGTTCTTGTAAAGCCCCGGCATAACGTAATAGAGCATAAGGAAGGAGAATATGAAAAATATAAAAGTGAAGAAGTAGTTTGCTGTTATGCCCGCTATGAGTATCTTGTTCTGCTTCTCCTTGCTCAGAGCAGCTATCTGCTTCTCGCCCGGATCCACAAATGCGCCTATTGGTATGACGCCAAATATTAGAAGGCCTACGCGCTTCACCTTGGTGCGGTATATTGTAGAGAGTATGCCATGCGAAGACTCGTGCACTACCAGCACTACAGCAAGTGCCAGTATGCCTGCAAACAGGGGTATTGTAACACCAGGGAGCACAGGCTCCAGGGCAGGTATCTGGCTCTGAAGTATTGTGTAGTTGGCGGCATGCGACACCACAACGCTTGAAGTAAATGAGAACAGGCTGTAGGCTATTGATGCAGATGCATATGCAAGTAGCGCAACCACGAACAGCGCGAGGCCGCCTGCAAATATGCTTATTAGTTCAATTACAGTTAAAAAGTCAAGCGGAGGAAACCCGAGAGGCACAGATTGTATTGTTATTTTATGTATGCCCGGTATTGTTATAAACTGGAGGGAGAGCACTATGAATGGAAATATTATAAAAAGGAGCACAGTTACAAGGATAAGCCCGGAAACGAGTGCAGACTTGCGTATCTGGCCTTTAAATATAAAGTATGAAAGCGCACCGAAGCTCATTACCAGGCCTACTTCTGCAAAGAACTCCCAGAACGTCTTCCTGTTGCCTGCAACCCACTCTATTGCTTTTATGCCGTATCTCCCACCGAATATGTAAAGCCCACTTGCACCTTCAAAAGAATTAATGCGCCTTATGGCAGTGCCTGCAAGCATAAGCACAGCCAGGGCAGCTATGAACTTGATTCCGATGACCCAGTTGCTGGAACCTAGATTTAAGTAATAAACAAGCACAAGCAGGGCAAATGTGACAACAACCAGGGCTGCACTTGCAGCAGGCTTGAGTTTATTGTGCTGTTTTCCAGCCTTTGCTGCTGCCATGTGCATATGTTGAGCTGCATATCTATTTATAGATTATCTGAGAATCTTTAAACTGACAAAGAGGTGGAGTAAATGTATGATTGCGAAATTTGCGGCAGGAAGACAGAGACGCTGTACATAGTTGATGTTGAAGGCGCTGAGCTTACATCATGCGCAAAATGCTCGGAAGGTAAGAACATCATAGACACCATTGGAGCCGAGGAAGTAAAGGGCGCTGCTAAGCAAAGAACGCCAGGAACAGCAGTTAGGGATGTTGCAGAAGAGGAGGTAGTAGACAACTTCGGAGAGGAGATACGCAAAGCAAGGGAAGCGCAGGGCCTGCCGTTGAGTGTTCTTGCAGAACGCATAAACGAGAAGGAGAGCACGCTGAACAGGGTAGAACACGGACGCATGTTGCCTCCGCAGGCGTTGGTTAAAAAGCTTGAGAAGCAGCTGGGCATAAAATTGATGGCTGTGCCTGAGCAGTCGCAAAGGCAGAGCGGCAGAAAAGGGCAGGAGCCCGTAACGCTCGGCGACGCAGCTGAGAGAAAATAAAACCCAGGATAAAATGGCAGTTGATCTGGGCAAGCTTGTCTCAAAGGTAAAGGTTAGCATAGGGTTGGATGCGCTTGCAGACAAAATAATCGCAGTAGATGCATACAATACAATATACCAGTTTCTTTCGATAATAAGGCAGCCTAATGGTATGCCTCTTACTGATTCCGATGGCAGGGTAACCAGCCACCTGTCTGGGCTTTTCTACAGGACAGCAAACCTTCTTGAGGCAAAGGTGCTGCCAATATTCGTATTCGACGGCATACCTTCTGTGCTGAAGCAGCGCACTATAGAAGCAAGGATGAATAGGAGGAGCAAGGCACTTGAAGAGTGGAATGCTGCACTGGAAAAAGGCATGATAAGCGAAGCCAGGGTTCATGCCATGGCAAGCACAAGAATAGATAAGGAAATAATAGAGAGCTCCAAGAGGTTGCTTGGACTTATGGGTGTTGCAACGATACAGGCCCCGGGTGAAGGCGAGGCGCAGGCTGCACGCATGACAGAGGACTCTGCAGCATACGCATCTGCAAGCCAGGATTATGACTCTTTCCTCTTTGGCGCAACTACTGTAATAAGGAACCTGACAATATCAGGAAGAAGGAAGCTGCCTGGACGCGATGTGTACGTGAATGTAGGCATAGAGTCTGTGCAGACTGCAAGCCTTCTTGCAGAGCTGGGCATAAACCAGCAGCAGCTCGTACTGCTAGGGACCCTGATAGGCACAGATTTCAACGAGGGGATAGACAGGGTAGGGCCCATGACTGCACTTAAAATAGTAAAGGAGCATAAGACCATGGATGACGTATCAGCTTATGTGAAGCAAAAATACGGCAGAGATATGGACGAAGACCTTAAAAATGTGACAGGGCTGTTTGAAAATCCCGAAACTACGCATATTGCAAGCGCTGATGTTGATCAGATGCTAAAGCGCAGCAAGCCAGACAAGGAGGGCATGATAAGCTTTATGTGCGACAGGCACGGATTTTCGCCTGAACGCATAGGCAAATTTGCAGAAAGGATTGTGCAGCTGAGGAATGAACCACATCAAAAAGGTATAAATAAATGGTTGTAGACAGTATGCACTGCTGATTGTATGCAGAGAACAGTAAGCAGAAAAACAAGGAGGGTAGGAAAGGTATATAGGAAGAAGGTAGCCAGGTCAAAGCTCAGAAAGGTCTCGAGAAAGCGCATGAAAAAGAACAGGCGCAGGCTGAAGAGGTAGCGCTAAAGACTCATGCAGTTTATATTGTTGAATGCATATGTCTGTGCATCGCTTTCCGCGTGAAGCCAGTATTTAACCTGACGTATGTTGCTGAACTCAATTGACCCGCCTTTTTCTTTTTCAAACGAGTATGCAATAATCTTGCTGTCAAAGTCTGCTGTAACCGCAACATGTTTTTCGTCGTTGATTGCTAGAACCACCCTTGAGCCCGGACAGTTCAGCTTTATCAACACACTGCATAAAAGCACCGACATGTCAAATACATCTCCGGCCCTGTTTTCGAGAGTCTCATTCGGCTTCTGCCAGAACTGCACCGGAACGGATATTGCATGTATGTTGCTTTTTATGTACTTGAATGCCTTGTCTGCCGCAGCTATGAAGTCCCGGTTGTAGTCATATCCGTTAAAAGAGGAGGAGATGCCTGCTGCAAGTGCAGCTACAGAGGGGTTGTCCGGTTCTATGAGCCTGGGCAGATCTGGCATGTAAAGCGCTTCGCTCTTCTCTATGTGATCCCTGTAGCGCAATATTACAGTAAGATAAAGCCTGTTAGTCCTTCTTAGTATCTCATTTTCTTCCAGGGCCGTATTGTCTTCAGTATCATCCAAGGACTATCATCGTTTTTGTATTTATTATGCCTGCCTTTGAGTGGATGTAGTCGAGCAGGATCTCCTTGAAATGGGTGGTGTCTTTTGCTATCACTTTGAGTATCAGGTCTGCCTCGCTTGTTGTTATGTACCCTTCCCTGACGTATATGATGCCGAGGAGGTCCCTGAGCAGCATATCCTGGGTGCGCTTTAGGCTCTTAAGCAGATTTATGTCGACACTTATTAGCACGAATGCCGTAACTGTGAAGCCCGCCTTCTTCCAGTCGACCTCGCCTTTGTAGTACTTTATTATTTTATCCTTTTCCAGTTTTTTGATTCTGAAGTGCACAGTTGACAGCGGCGCATTAATCTTCTTCGCAAGCGCCGTATATTTTATAACGCCCGAATCTATGTTTGTTATAAGCTCTTCGTCAAATTCATCCATGATTATACAATAAACAATAAAGAGTATAAAGCTTGCGTAGGCACATCGCTGTTTCAAGCAGGAATCATTTTTCAATTGTCGCGCGAATGCGTTCAGCGTACCTGCATATGCCATTCAGAGGACAGGATTCACACAACGGCTTCTTCCTGCAGTAGTTTTTCCCCAATTCGACAAACTGGGCATGAAAGTCGCGATACAGGCTGATGCTGCGCGGTATGCCCCTTGTTATATCGCCTTGCAGGTCCGCATACTTTCTTTCAGATGCTTCGCCGAACACCCGCTGCACTGTTCTTCTGGTATATGCGTCTATTACGAATATCGGCTTGCCTGCAGCATAAAGTATTATAGAATCGGCAGTTTCCGGGCCTATGCCCGTAAGGGAAAGCAGTTCAAGCCGCAGGACTGGCATTACTTGAGAGAGAAAAACGCTGAGGCTGCCATAGTTTTTTGTTATATACAGGCATATGTTCTTAAGCCTGAGCGCCTTTTGGAGATAATAGCCGCTAGGCCTTATTAAAGGCTGGATTTTTCCCACGTCTGCCGCAGCTATGCTTTTTATGGAGAGCATGCCTGCAGATTTCAGGTTAGCTATCGATTTCTCCACGTTCCGCCAGCTGGTATTCTGCGTTAGAATGGCGCCTATGAAAATCTCGTCGGTAGTGTCGCCAGGCCACCAGTTAAGGAAGCCGAAACGATTCCTGAGAAGGAGGTATATGGCAGAGAAGCTTTTCTCGGGCTCTGACATTTACTCTATCTTGAGCTCGCCCTTATTTATCCGGGCTATGGCCTCCTTTGCATCAGCGCCGTCTACTTTGATGTTCATGCTCTTGCATGTTCCAAGCACCTGCTTTACCCTGCTTGCCATGTTATTGCCGTACATGGCGGCGCTCTTAGCCTTTGCTATGGATTTTACCTGGTCTATTGTTATGTTGCCTACTGATTCATCCTTTGTCTTTGAGCCTTTTGGTATGCCAAGCTCCTTGAGTATGAGTGCACTTGTCGGAGGCGAACCTATCTCAACCTTGTATTTTTTGGAAGCAGGATCAACGCTCACCTTCACAGGCACCTTTATTCCTTCAAAAGCCTTTGTCTTCTCGTTTATCTCTGCAACTATGCCGTTTATATTAACGCCGAGAGGCCCCAGTGCAGGCCCGAACGGAGGGCCGCTTGTTGCCTTTCCTCCTTCTATAAGTCCATTTATGATTACATCTGCCATCAAACAACCTCTGCTTTTTGTATTATCCTAGCTATATTTGATTTTGTTGTAACAGGTATAGGTACAGCAACATCCATAAGCTCCACTGTAATCTCATCTTTTGCAGCATCAACCTTCTTTACCTTTGCCTTGTAGCCTTTGAAAGGCCCTGAAAGGAACTCGACTGTGTCGTTGACGCTTATCTCCTGCGACATCTGTTTAACTGTAAGCATCTTATCCAGTTCTTCAGCGCTGAGAGGCCTGGAGAGAACGCCTTTCACGTGAGGTTCGTTCATTATGAGGTCACGGATTGCGTTCTCGCTTTCGCCTTCTAGGACAACATAGCCACGCATGCCCGCAGGCAGTATTATTGAGCTTACAGGTATGTTTGTCTTCTTTGCCTTGTTTTCCAGGATGTCGGCTGTTATCTTCTCCTGGCTGGATGTCACTCTAACAATCAGATACATATGCTTGCACCACTTCTATAATGTTTTGTCATTGTAGTATATATTCCTTTGTCTGCAAATCATAGCAGATATCATGCATGCCGTAAAGGTAAACAGCAAAAATGCAGAGCCCGTGAGGTTGTACCTCAAAAAGCACGCTATGCTTGATATAAAACATAAGGTAATTAGGAGCAATTCATTTATATATTTTCCTGTTTTGAGCGCAGACGCTGCTGCAGAGGCTGTGCACGTGTTCAAGTCAATAGGCGTTGAAAAATCAAAGATTAAGCCGGTTGTATCGCGTGCCAACAGCAACTATAGGGATATCCTTAGGAAGAAGCTTGGCGAGGAGTATGCGGATGCTGTAAAAGGCTTTGATATCCTGGGAAATATAGCCATAATAGACGCAGAGCCTGCGCTGGCAAGAAGGATAGCAGAAGCAGTTATGGAAACAAATAGAAGCGTTAGCACTGTGTTGAGGAAATCAGGCGCAGTGCATGGCACATACAGAACCCGCAGATATACTTATGTCGCTGGAAAACGGACATACATGGCCGATTATACTGAAAACGGCGCAAGGCTCATTTTCGACGTGAGAAAAACGTTCTTCTCCTGCAGGCTATCATTCGAACGCTCACGCATCTCCAGATTGTCCAGAGGCAGGGAGAATGTAATTGTAATGTTTGCCGGGGTAGGCCCATTTGCAATAGAGATTGCAAAACACAACAGCAGCGCAAAAGTAGTTGCCATAGAGCTCAACGGCTACGCTTACAAAGCCATGCTCGGAAACATTAGGCTGAATAAAACAACAAATGTCGCAGCTGTCAAAGGCGACGCAGGCAAGGTTGCAGAAAAATATAAGAATTTCGCAGACAGGATTGTCATGCCGCTGCCGAAGGATTCCAGTGCATTCCTCGGCGCAGCCCTTGCATGCGCCAAAAAACGCTGCACAGTCCACTATTACGCTTTCGTTGACATAGACAAAGGCGCAGAAAGGTGCATAGAAGGCCTGGACAGTTTCTTCAAAAGCAAAGGATGCAGGTTCAGAGTGACAAAAACCAGAATCGTAAGGCCTTACGCTCCAAAGACTGTAGAGATAGTCGTTGATTTCATTATAGAAAAGACAGCCTCATCGAAAAGCAGGAGGGGATAAGTGTCTTTAATCTTTTCGGTTTAATATCTCATTTATGAGGGCACAATCTTCCATAGAATTTTTGTCTACATACGGCTTTGTATTTTTAATCATAGGCATAGCTATAGTCGTAATATTTTTCCTTGCAACATACACCAACACAGTAGTAAGCACGCAGTGCACTTCATTCAGCGACATAGCATGCAATTTTGTAAATTATTACACAGGCATGGGATACGGAATATTTTCGTTATCGATATCAAATGCGCAGACAGCGCCAATAAATATAACTGGAATAAATGTGAGTATAGATGGAAGCGCAGCTACTGGAATGTGCTCGCCTAATTTCCTTTATCAGGGACAGGAAGCGACGTGCATAGCAGTAATTACTGCAAATGCGCTTAAGTCGGGCCTTGTCGAAGGCACGTATTATATAAACGCCGGATTCTGCGTATCGCCTGCAAACCAGATAAGCATGCAAGGCTGCAAGTATCTTGACTCGAATTACAGCGGCAGCTTTCAGCTGTATGAGGCAAAGAACGACACAACGCCATTCAGCACCATAGTGGCGTATGTGCCAGGCAATGTACAGCTGCAGCAGATGCCTTCATCGCCGTACATACCGCAGAATTACACCATAACACAGAACGGCGATTTCGTACCCCACAGAAATCTCACAGGATTTGATTTTGCATTTGGAAGCTGGAAGTATTTAGGCGACTCGTATGTAGGCACTAACGTTGTAACTTATCCTAGCGTGCTTTCAGACATAGGCTCCAATACTGTACCATGCACACCTCCGTACCAGTCAGTTGCATCTGTGGCATATTCGGCATTTTACATGCCTTCAAGCGGCAAAGTGTCTTTTGCTGCGTATGCTGACAATGCCATAGGCGTATACTACAGGGGCGCAGGTTGGAACGGATGGGTAAATGCTTTTTCAGGCTCTGGCTGGACATTAAACCCGCAGCCTAATACCGAATATACATACACAAACACCCTTGGCACAGGCTTATACCAGATAGCCGTAGAGCACGTTAATACATGCGGCGAAGACCTTCAGGCATTAAGCGTAAATGGCATAGGGCAGTAGACAATTAGTTAGCAAAAGCATTGGTTTATATACCATATACGGTGCAGATAATATTAGATTTTATGGCACATACCGCTATGAAAACAATGAGTTCAAACCGTGAAACTGCACAGAAGTACATAGAGTTTCAATGCTATCCAAACAGATTTGTCATATCCAAGGCAGTTGAAACGAATGAAGACATACGCAAGGCCCTGAGGTCGATGCCTGAAGACGCAGTAGGATTCAGATTTTTTATGAGTTCAGAGATGAGAAAGGACGACTATGGCAGGACTGCAGGTAACAGAATATACAACTCCGGATGGTTTTACATAGATGGGCATGTGATGACATTGGATGAGATCCGCAAGCAGATGCCCAATAAGAGAATTCTGATAGCCAACATTGAAGACAATGCATGGCAGCGGGTGGTATTTACCCGTAAGAATACAGTATGCCCGTTTTGGGAAAGGGATATGGTTGTGGAAAACCCGCTAAGGCAAATATACCGCATCTGAAATATCATTGCGGCTTGGCACTTTGAGGTTTTAGGATTTCGGCTATTTGAGCAGTGTTTTTTCTATGCCGGCTATGTCGCCGAAACCGGAGAGCTGCTGCCCAGCCTCATCTTCGGAGTTGAATATCTCTATATGAACTCCGCTCTGGTCTGCAGACTCAAGAAGCATTCGTATATCGTCTCTGTTTATCACGGAGTCGTTAACAAGCACTACACCTATGGAGTACTTTTGAAGTGCATCCCTGAGACGTTCAACTCCGTATATCGACTTTCCTGCGCGCAGGGATCCGAAGAATATGTTTAGATACTCGAACTCGTGCCTGACGTGCTCGTTTTCAAGTATGCGCGATACTTCGCTGCTCTGCATGACCTCGCGTATGCCCGACCTTTCTGCATCGCTCGCAACCGCATAAAAA
Source organism: Microcaldota archaeon (assembly GCA_021852055.1). GTDB lineage: Archaea > Micrarchaeota > Micrarchaeia > Micrarchaeales > CABMGC01 > JAJZOD01. The sequence goes on along the minus strand of JAJZOD010000013.1, from coordinate 17,273 downwards.
AATTTTTTCCCCGATTTTATGCCTTTTGACTCAATGTACTGCTTGAGATTGTCTTTTGTGAACCCTGGCCCTGCGAAGATTACTGTATCCACATTCATTCTTGACGCATATGCTATGATCTCGTCAAAATACTTTAAGCGCTGAAGCTCGAACTCCTTTTCCTTCATCTTTTTGCTCAGACGGCTGTATATTTCGCTTGCTATCTCTATCCCATAGCCCATAACATACGCAGTAGTCGCCTTCTCTTCATCAAGCGCTATTACACCGAGGCGTGGCCTTTTTGACTCTAAAACTGCCTGTCGCAGTCTTTTCAGTATATAGCTGCGCCATTCGTTTTTTTCTATGTCTATAGGATCCGAAGGGGCTATGTTTAATGTATGGTATGTATTAAGCCTGACAAACTCTTCAGGCTTTGCCTCGAGTATCCTGCCTGTAAGCCGGAGCCTTGATGCACTTCTGTCTATCTCTGCCTTCTCGAGTATGATTTTTATAAACACCTCCTTCTGCTCTCCCACATCGCTTTCGCTTGATTTGAACCTCCTGAAGCTTTTTGAGCCAACCCTGTCGCCTTCTGATAGGATCCTCGCAAGCAGATAAAGATCCTCAAACGACTCTGGGACTAGCTTAAGAAGATTTGAGGATTCGTAGAAACGTATTATCCTCATCGCTTCCTTCCCTTCTTTTGGCGCGGCCTGAATAGGAGTATCGCCTCTCTAAACTCTTCCGGGGTGTCAAAATTCTCATATACGCTTGCAAACCTTATGTACGCTACCGGGTCCAGCCTGAATAGCTCTTTTACGACCATATCGCCAATCGCGCTGCTCCTTATCTCCTTTATGCCTTTGGTGCGCAGCTTCATCTCTATCTTTTCTACAAGCAGTTCCATTTCAGCCCTGCTTACCTTGCGTTTTTCGCACGCCTTCATGACACCGGCAAGGACCTTGTTCCTGTCAAAAGACTCGCGCGTGTTGTCCCTTTTTATAACAGTTACGTTCTCGAAATCAGCCCGTTCATAAGTTGTGAAACGCTTTTTGCAACTGCAGCACTCGCGTCTTCGCCTGATGCTTTTCCCATCGGGAGACTCCCTCGAGTCTATAACTTCTGTATTCTTGCTGCTGCAGTAAGGGCAACGCATTGAACCACACATATAAATAGTATGAAAAGATATAAAGAAATGAGAGGCAATATTTAAAGGCGCCTCTGTAGCTCAGTGGTAGAGCGTCTGCATGGTAAGCAGAAGGTCGCGAGTTCGATCCTCGCCGGGGGCTTGTTTGCCTGACTTGTCATTTTAGCTTATCCTTTCATTGATTGCCGTCGTATTCCAGAAAAGATTTTGCAATTTCAAGGGCAGTCTTTAGGCCGTGCCTTGTGTTTGATTCGGCAAGTACCCTTATCGCAGGAGAGGTGTTTGAGGCGCGTATTATAAAGCGCCAGGATCCGTCTATGACCTTCACTCCATCAATAAGAATCAGCTTATAACCTTGCTTCTCTGCACGCACTTTTGCAGATTCTACAATTGAATGTTTCTCTTTTTCCTGTACCGGTATCTCTAGCGCCGCAGTTTCGTAATGCGGCATTGCGGAGATGAGCTGTGACATGCTTTTCCCGCTACGCGCAACTATATTGTACATGCTTAGGGTCGAGAAGAGCGCATCGTCTGCATTGTACATCTCAGCAAAATAGGTATGGCTGGAGATCTCTCCCCCTAGGCGTGCATTCTCACGAACCATATTCTCGAGTATGAACCTTCGACCTATCCTACTAGGGACAGGCACTGCGCCTATTTCTGAGATTATATCCTCGACAATTTTTGAGCAGCTTACCTCGTAGACTATTTTGTCTGCAGGCTTTGCCAAGTTTTTTATAAATAATGCAAGGGAAACGTCACCGCGTATGACGCTGCCTTTGTCATCGACAAACACTGCACGGTCTCCATCTGCATCAAACGCTACTCCGAAATCAAGGGATTTTTCAACCACAAGCCTGCTTAAATCGCCCATTGTGCTCTCCTTTGGCTCAGGCCCTCTACCGCTGAATTCAGGGTCATAGATGTTGTTTATTGCAAATGCTGTTATGCCTGCAGCTGCCATTATTTTCTGGGCTATGATAGAATAAGACCCATTTCCTGTGTCAATTCCTATGCGCAGCTGCCTAGCTTCCTGCCTCTGCTGTTTAGACTTGTTAAGTATGAAGTAGGAGTAGTCCTGCATTATCTGATCGCTGTAATTTGATACGCTACCTCCGGTAGATTCAGGTGCAGACTCACTCTCAATAAGCTTTTTAATATCCTCAAGGCCCGAACCCATTCCGAGAACCGCTCCCTTTGCGCCGAAGAGTTTGAAGCCATTCCACTCCTTGGGATTGTGGCTTGCAGTAACCATTATGCCGCCATCTAGATTGTAGCGCATTACTGCAAAGTATGTTACAGGTGTAGGCACAAGCCCCAGATTTAAGACATTTAAGCCATTTAATGACATTGCCTCCAGAAGCCTGTCACCCATTGCTTTGCTGCCGTTTCTCACATCATAGCCAAACGCAACCTTTTTTCCTGCACCGATATACCTGGCAAAGGCCGCGCCGATGCTTTCAGCTGAATCCTCATCAATGTCCCTTTTGTATATTCCGCGTATGTCATAGGCCCTGTATACGCTCTCAGGCGGTTTTTTGATACTCATGATATGACGCCGTAATCTTTTTTAATCCCTCATCTTATCGACTATTCTATGAATTCATCCATCTTAAGCTGCCTGATTGACTTCATAGTCTGCCATTGATCTCTCAGATACTGTGAGAGCTTGCCTTCTGCCAGATCTCGCCTTATCGCTGACAACGTATAGGAATCGGATGGATATCCGGAGCCTATCTCTACGCCAGAAATGTCTTCTATGCGCTGTATCTCGCGGTCGCGCTCAACCTTTGCTATTATGCTTGCCCCTGAAACTATGGGATACCTGGAATCGGCCTTGTGTTCTGATATAACCTTTATCGAGCCTGCCTTGGGCTTCTGCCCAAGATATTTCATGCCCTGTACCAGCAGGCGCTTCTGTGAGAAAAAGCCGACTCTTACTCCGAACCGTTCAGATATAACATCAGGCGAGTCAAGAAATACGCTGCTAGGCTGCGTTTCAAGAGAATCTATGAGCTTTGCAAAATTAAGGGCTTCTAGCTCGTTTATGGATATGTGGCTTTTCATAGCCTCGTTTATCTCTGAGTTGGTTATGCTGTAGGTAAGGACCTCTTCTGCAAGGGAGCATATCTCATCATAAAGGAAGAGCCGCTTCCTTCGTGTCAGCAGTTTTGAGTCCCTTACTCCTGCTTTTGATAATCGGCCCTCTTTTCCCTTACTTATGCTCACTACGCTTATTATTATAGGACCGACTACTGCACCACGACCGGCCTCGTCCCCACCGGCAATTATTATTGCATCACCGGATCATAGACCTTTTCTCTCTACTACTATGAAATCGTTTACTGCCAGGACATTGGAGTATGGAACAGTGAGCCTGCCACCTTTTACGGAAAGCTTGTTTACCAGTTCGCTGTCTACATTAGGTTCAACTATCAAACCGCTAAGTTTGCCGTTGACCTCGTTTACCTCGGCGTCTATAAACTTGCCAAGATCAAATCCATCGTTTGTGACGACCTCCTTGCCCACAAGCTGTTCTGCTATTATATATTTTACCATCTTATACACCTGCGGATATACCAAAAATATATAATAAAGTAAGTTTATATATCTATCTAGAAAAATGCGTCTGCCTGTTCCTTGGCATGTATAGTGAAAAATGATGCAAATTGAGGCTTTTGGTGTTTGTCTGAATGATTTTGAGGGGCTTTTTTTCAAGGAAAAACAGATAAGGATATTGGCATTGCTTATGGACGCACAGAAGGAGTGGCACCTTTCCGACTTAGCAAGAGACGCCGGAGTTACGTATGTGCATACAAGCAGATTTGTAAAAAGATGCGAAAGCGCAGGGGTTCTGGGCTCTGAGATGCACGGCAAAACAAAAAAAATTTTTCTTACTGAAAAAGGCACCAAACTAGCAGCTAAAATAAATGAGATGGGGGAGATTCTGAAGTCGCAGCAACAGGCGCAACAAACGCAGGACGTCCAGGCAGCAGCCTGATGCGCAGCCTGCAGGTGTACGGAATAGGATATGACTTTTCAAAATCAGTGATGTAATATAATGTGTTATAAATGGTTACTGATATCGTAATAAAAATTAATCCTCTGACCATCTTGCAGAAGCAGGAGAAAGATTATGGAATGTATATAATATGCTTACTGAAAAAATAAAGTAAATATTGTTTTGAACAAGCTAATAAAAATATACAGGATATAAATAAGGAAAAGAAAAATAAAAAAGAAAGAATGTTGTGAGACTTAGCCGCCTATCTTGAACATCTTGGTTCCGCAGACACCGCATGTCCCCGTTGCGGCCTTCTTGCCGTTCTTCATGGTTACCTGCTTTGCGTCCTTCATCTCCCGCTTTTCTTTGCATTTAACACAATATGCTTCCATTTAATCTCCAAATATACATGCACAGCACATTATAAAAAGGTTGCTTTGCACTGTGTAGTGGAGCTTGTAAACATCATAGCAGCGCAGTTCCTGTGCCGTTCATACCACTTCAAGGACAACTCTCTTCCTGACTTCGTTTATCACGTGGGCGTAGTCGCGGTAGTGTATGAATGCAGTAAGCGTAATTGTATATGTGCCGCTGTCTGTGCCTGTGCCGCTGAAGATATCTATGCTCGTGGACTTCTCATCATCTTTTGCCATGGTTCCGAGCCTAACCTCCTTCTGCTTAGATGCGCCTATAGAATCGAAACTTAACTGCCTTGGAAGCTCTACTACTACAGAACTCATGACAGGCTCTCCTGTCAGGTTCTTGAGGTTTATATTGAAGGAAACTGTGCTGCGCTCCTTTGATTTAAGCCTGTATGGAGTGAACTCTGTACGTATCATAAAAGGCACCTTGCCTGAAAGCTCATCTGCAACTTCTTTCTTTCCGAATATGTCTAGAATACCCATCTTTATTACCTCGATACTACTGTTGCATTAGCAATGTTATTATTTCCTAGGACAAATATTTTATAGGTATTGTTAATGGCTGTTGTAAAGAAGGTTCCGGGCTGTACAGCTTGAATGGCACCTTTAAAAGAGAGAACTGCAGTTTGCCCAGGGCTTAGGATAAAACCATAGCCTGTGGAGTTAAGCTGATTGGCATCTTGAAGCTGCACCAGTCTGCCGTTTGAGGTTACTGCAAATGCAACAGCATCAAGACCTGTTTCTGCGCTGCGCAGGGATGAAGACCTTGAAACGTACTGCGTGTATTCGGTGCTGATGATTCCGGATACGAGACCGTTGTACACTGCACTGTTCTTAATCCCTCCGAGATTACTTATTATGGATTCAAGCTCTGAGATATTCTGGTTGTGCAGGTAGGTGCTGTTTCCTGCTAAGCTTATATTTGATAGTGTATTTACAAGTATGTCCTTATACTCACTTGAATTTATGTCTGACAGATACTGGCCGGCAGATGCGGTTATATTCTGCAGCTGTATATGGGATAGCGATAGACTGGAATTTGATAGTATGCCTTTTATGCTGGGCGGCAGTTTGCTCGCTATAGATGAAAAGAACCCGGTGTTGTTTGCTATAACGCCGCTGATCTGGCTTATGCCAGGTATGTCTGAAATGCTTGAGGTATTTATTGAAGGTAGTATGCCATTTAGAGTACTTGAGTTTAGCGCAGTGGCTATGCCTTCCAGTGCCGCAACATAGGACACGTTTCCGGCAACTATGATGTTTCCTTTAAGTACTACAGAATATATTGCGGCAGAATTAGTTCCACTGTTATGCACTGCAATCCGCACATAAGTGCTGTTGCCTGTTCCTGAAACATTTGCAGAGGATAGTATAAGGGAGCTATTCAAAACTGGCTCCTGCGTGTATGCTGCACTTGAATTCAACACTTCTACAGTTGAATATTGTTTTGCTGCAAACAGAAGTGACGTGCCATTTATTACAGGGACTGCAGTCTGATGCATATCAAGCATGATTGTTATGCTCTGATTGCCATAGCCGGAGCTTATGCTGAAGTACTGCCTTCTGGCTGGAAACAAAACAGGATATGAAAGCCCCGAGACGGTGGTATTTGCCGAAGACAGGGTAAGCTCTGCAGTATCTACGACAGAGTTGACAGGTATGGAAAACCTTGCCAGCTGATATGTTTTGTTGCCTCCAAACTCAATCGATTGGGTGGTATTGTAGTATTCCCATGAGCTGTAGTTTGTATACATTACGTGAATGCCTACTGATGAGTAAGTTAAGTTAATGACGTTTGCTGCGCCGTAGTACTGGCTGCTGCCAAGCACATCTATGGTAACAAATTTGCTTCCGCCTATTGGCACAGCGGTGTTTATGCCCATAAACAGCGATACGCCTATTATAAGAATGATTGCAATAATCACTGCAATAGATATCTTTGCCCTAGAGTTCATGATATCCAATAGCCTCTTGCAGATATTTAGACTATTACATATATTGCTTTGACTGCATCATGCAGGAGCACGGTTGCTATCAGAGCTTTGCATGGGTCGCAGCGCCAGCCTCATTTTGAGATACGCAGAACCTTTATTGTGAATACAAGGGTATATCCTGCAAGCGGCGCGTTGAAGTCTATTGTTGCGTTGGTAGAGTTTACAGACAACACCCTGCCCTGCAGGCTTTGTCCTGTCGTTGTAGTTTCTGTAAGCAGCATCCCAGCCTTTACAGACTGGTTGTTTAAGTCCTTTATCGGCACGCGAACTATAAGATTTGGATTTATTGGGCCGTAAGCCTCGTTCATAGGTATAGTGACTGTCTTGTTCTGATTAAGCTTCATGCCTATCACTGCATTGTCAAAGCCTGGTATTACCTGATTTGCACCTACAGTAAAGTTAAACGGCGTGCCCCCAAAATTCGAATTAAACACCGTTCCATTAGTGAATGAACCGGAGTAATAAATTGAGACATTATCTCCAATTGCAACAGTCTCTGCAGCAGAAGAACTCGTCACAAACGCATATGCCGCAAGTATTATTATTACGGCCACTATTGTACTTATTATGGCAAATTTATATTTCATGAAATCACTTAGTACCATCCACGTATCTTCATTGCAGCGGCTACCCTGCCTACTGCGACTATGTATGCGGCCGTTCTTGGGCTTATCTTCTTGCCTTTCTCCTTATAGCTGCGCTGCATGCCCATAACGTCGCTGAAGGATTTTGTCATCATTGCATCAAGACGCTTGTATACGTCGGCTTCAGTCCAGTAGAAGCTCTGTATATTTTGCACCCATTCGAAATAGGACACTATTACTCCGCCGGAATTTACAAGGAAGTCAGGAAGATCAAGTATGCCTCTCTGGAAAAGCACTTCGTCTGCAGCAGGCGTTACAGGACCGTTTGCAAGCTCCAAAACTATCTTCGCGTTTATCTTGTCTGCATTTGATGCAGTTATCTGGTTCTCTATGGCTGAAGGTATCAGTATGTCTACATCCATCTCCAATAGCTCGTCGTTGGTTATCTTCTCGGCTCCTTTGTCCTTGTAATATTCCACGCTTCCGGTCTTGGCCTTGGATTCCTTTAGCTTCTGATAGTCCAGGCCTTTTTCTGAATATACGCCGCCTGACGAGTCACTTATTGCAAGTATTTTTGAGCCGAACAGCTTTTTGGAGAGGTCAAACGCAAAATTGCCTGCATTGCCAAAACCCTGAATTGCTATAGTGGCTTTTCTGAGATTTATCTTCTTTGCTTTTGCAGCTTCCCTCAAGACATACATGCCCCCCATGGCTGTGCTATCGAATCTGCCTTCGGAGCCCCCCACTTCAAGAGGCTTTCCAGTTATGACTCCAAACTCGTTATGACCCACAATCTTACTGTATTCGTCCATCATCCATGCCATCTCCTGTGGATTGGTGTATACATCTGGAGCCGGTATATCAATCCTTGGACCTATGAAGTCTCCTAAAGCCCGTATGTATGCTCTTGATAAACTCTCAAGCTCTCCGGCATTCATTGATTTGGTATCGCATACGACTCCGCCCTTGCCGCCGCCGTATGGTATGTTGGCAAGCGAACATTTCCACGTCATCCATGCCGCAAGAGCCTTTACTGTATCTTCTGTCTCCTTTGGATGGAAACGTATGCCGCCTTTTGTAGGACCTCTTGCATCATTGTAGTGCACCCTGAAGCTGCGGAACACCTTTACTGCACCATCATGCATCTTTACTGGTATGTTCATTGTAAGCATGCGCTTTGGCTCCCGGAGTATCTGATGCGCAGCCTTATCAAGCCCCATAAGCTCTGCTGCGCTGTCAAGCTGCTCCTGGCTTATCTTGAACGGATTTAGCTCCTCTGCCATTCATAACACCTTTGAGCTAGCTAACGAGGCACATAGCCTATCTATTTCTGCATGGATCTCGCTGCTGCTTCTGCCTTCTGAAAGACTTCTTGCTATTTCTTTCCCAAGACCGTTTTTTATTATGTAGTTGCGTATTTTCATAACATCACTTGAATATTTTTCATTAAGATATTTGCTTACAGCTACCTGCACAACTCCAAGACCATCAGCTATGTCTTCCTGCCTCCAGCCGTAAGTACTTTTCATAAGTTCTGCAACTGATGCCCTTACTGCAGGAAGGATATATTTGCCTATCATTTTGCATTCAGGTTCCATTGCAACACGTTATATCTGTGGCATCTTCCCACCCATGAACGGTGTGGGCTTCCTTTGCATTCATTTAAATCCCATTAGCTCATTCTTTTCCAGTTTGATTTTCGCCATCCATTATGCCGAGCGAGTTCTTCAGCCTACTGATAAGGCCGCCATGCTCTTTGGCTTCGTTAACGTCATCTTCAGGATATTTTGAGTTGGCTGCAGTGGATTCTGCACTGCGTTCTTTCAACGCAGAAGGCTTATACGCAGTATTGCCATTGCCGTGAACACTCCTGTCATCTGTTTGTTGTTTTTTCTTGACGCTTTCAGTAAACGTAGCTAGGGTCTTTCTGCCACCTTTAGTATCGTGTACTTCAGGCAGGTTTTTGACGATGTTTACAGTCTTTGCAAGTTCCTTTATGATGGAAGAATCACCGCTTATTAGAAATACGTTGATTCTGTTCTTGCTTGCTGCGTTGATGTCCTGTTTTGAATTTATTACCGCTGCGCGTATCTGGGTGTGCCTGTTTAGTTCAATGCCTGCGGCAATGTAATCCGAGCTACTGCCTATGACAATATCATAACCTTTTTTGATTATCGCATCTTCCACAGCACTGCAGAATTCACTGAGACCACCAGACAACACTTTGCCTACGGTTCCAACGCCTGCGTTTGAAAAGGCATCTATTGCATCATCTAGGTAATCATCGGAGCTTCCCAAAACAAGAATTTTCATATGATGCCACCCAGATCCTTGCAACCATTATTTAACATACTTATTTACTTAGTTAGCACATATATTTATTACGTTGCCCTAGCAATAAGGTGTGTTTTAAATACTTTTTTTACAAGTTTTGTAAGACGAACATTGCAAATCAACATTCTAAAATGAAGACGCGGTAGCGTATCTGGACTGGCATGGGTTCAGACCACACGTTTATTAACCTTGTACTTACATATATTAAAGGTGTTTATTTGAGAGGAAAGGAACCATTAGTGACATGCGATAACTGCGGCAGAAAGATGCCACGGAACAAGGCAGTTTCATATGAGAAGATGATACGCTTTGGAACAGACCCATCTGATAAAAACAATGTCAGGTTTATGTCAAGCAGAAAGATATATTACTGCATAAGCTGCGCAAAACATAGAGGCATATTCGACAAGAAAGCGAACGAGGCGGCAAGGCGCGCGGCCAGAACCGCTGCAAGCGGGACTAATGAAGATAGAAAATATTGATGGTGTCGTCTTTTGGCAATCGATCCTGATGACCTTCTGATTTTCAAGAACAGGGTTAAAAATGAGGCTACTCCGGAGAAGATGCCGGAATTGAAACAGGAGGTTGGTAATAATCAGGAAACTGGTCAAGCCCGTAACCAAGACAAGGACGCAGATACTGAAGTTGAACAGGAGGTTGCAACAACGCAGGTAGAGGAGTCCACACAAGAGCACGTAAATGTTGTGCAGAACAGGAAAGAGAACATAGAACAGATTCCAAGATTGTCAAAAAAGGCTGACCTGCATGGCGTGTCATGCGTTATACATCCATGGCGTCAGGCATATGCCATATGTGATTACTGTAAAAGACCTTTTTGTTACGCGGATATTATTGATTTTCACGGCAAGAGCTATTGCCTGAATGATATAGACCAGGCCACATCAATCAGGATAAAGCATATGGAAACACCGACATTTTTTGCTTATATATCTAGCCTACTGTTTGCGCTCAGTTCGGTGATACTTATCTATATCATGTATAACCCAGCAGGGTTTCTGATAGCAGACATAGAATCTGTTGGATTCTCTGTGGCCATTTTGGGGGTGTTGCTTCAGTATATATTCATAGTTGTAGAGCTTTTAATCACTTTGATGTCGCTGGTTTCTGCAGTAGTAGTAATAAAACGCAGCAACAGAGCATTCGTGTTTGGAGTTTCTGTATTAGTACTGACACTTTTGGACATAGGTTATGAATATCTGAACAGCAACGCCCCTTACCTTTACTTTGTGCTTGGAGTTACGCTTGTTAACATAGCAGTCATATCCACAGGCAGATTAAACATAATCGGCTCTACAAAAATAGAACGTACAGAGAATGCTACTGAACACATAGAGTGGCCAAGACCGGAAGTGTTTTGAGAAGGGGTTGACCAAGGCGGTGTGCGCAGGATCAGATAAGTCATAATTTAAGCAAGGGATTTATAAAGATAAAAAGAGAAAAATAAAAGAAATTAAAAGGTAAGGATTTATCTGCGCCTGCTGCTCTTTCTTGAGCTGCTGCTTCTGATCCTTCCTCTCCTATTCATCTTTGTCCTTGCGACGTATCCCCTGCTGTCTATAAAGTAAAGGTAGCCTTCTGACCTTGAGACTTTTTCTCTTCCTATCTTCGCCTTTCTTCCGCGAGGATTGTTTCTCATAGGTGTTCTCCATACATACCCATCTTTCCCTAGGTAATAGAGGTAGCCGTCTTCTCTTTCTATGTTTTCTCTGGTTACTCTTTCAGCCATCAATTCACCAATTATAGTGGAATAGATATATTTTTATATATATCGTCGATTACACGTCATTAAAATATAACTTGCTGCACCATAAACAGATGAAAAGCTTTAAACCTTTAGTGACATACTGTACTGCTGTTGCGATTATTGTAGTGATAAAAATGATAGAGATAAAACTCTTCGGGGATAAAGGATTTAAGGGGTACACGCTTGTAGAGGCATTTCCAGGCATAGGGCTTGTCGGTCCGATGGCCGGCAGTTATATGATTGAAAAGCTTGAGATGGAAAATGTAGGCTATATATCTAGCGAGCAATTTCCGCCTATAGCATCGATACACAACGCAATGCCTATGCGTCCGGCCCGCATATACAAATCAAGCAAATATAAACTGCTTCTTTTCATATCTGAATTTACCATACCTCCAGTGCTCGTATATCAGCTTGCAGACGAGATACTTGCATTTTCGAGGAAGTACGGCATATCAAGAATAGTGTCTGTTGGAGGCATGCCTTCCGAGAAGCCTACAGACAGCATTTATGTGACATCTGCAGACAAAGACGTACTGAAGAAGGCGGTAAAGTCAGGCATAAAGCCGATGGAAGAGGGCATAGTAGCAGGAGTAAGCGCAGCTCTGCTCGTTAAATCGCAGGAGTATGGAGTTGAAGCATTAGACGTAATGATAGTGGTTGACCCTAGAATAACCGATCCGAAATATGCAGAGCTGGCGATAGACGGCCTGAATAAACTGCTCGACATTGACATAGATTTAAGCGAGCTTGACAAGGAAGCAAAGGAAGTCGAAGCGAAGATACGTGAACTTCTTAAGAAAGTAAAGGACACGCACGATAATTATACATCAGGTGACAGCACACAGGAAACAGGACCTTCGATGTACGCATAAGGAACTTGGCTTGATGGCCTGTGTGTTCGCATGTTTTGCATGCAGATGCCATGCTAAATGCTGACCTTGTGTTGCCATAAGTTGCTGATTTCAAGCTAAACATACACGAATAAATACACTACTATGCAATACTCTAACACTGCAGGGGTGGCAGAGTCTGGTCTGGCCACAAGCCACAGAAAAACGCGCAGGACTTAAGATCCTGTGGCTTAGCGCCTTCGTGAGTTCAAATCTCACCCCCTGCAATGAAGCTGCACCAAATTAAGTACTATATGCAATCATATTCAAATCAGTAAACAGTAATCGAAGTAGTTGCAATTATGATTTTCTAAGGCGCTTGCAGTAATGTCTTGAATAAGAATGTTGCTGCAGCTACCAAGGCAGCCACAGCCTTACATCTGCTGGCTATGCTTATTTTTTGAAGTCGGATATGGCATCGTCGACAAGCTGGCTGTAAGATAGTGCAGGACCTCCGCCCATTAGCACTGCGACCCATGCTGCCTCTCTGACCTCTTGCTCGGTTGCACCGGACTCAAAAGCGCTATTTACATGATATGCTATGCACCATTTGCAGTGGCTACTTACTGATAAGGCTATTGCTATAAGCTCTTTTGTCTTCTTGTCTAGGGCGCCTGGTTTTTCTACAGCCTCAAGAAGTTCGAGAAATTTGCCTATCTGTGCTGGGCTGTTCTTCTGCCATTTTCCTACAGACCCGTAAAATTCATCAAGCAAGCCTTTCATATCTTCTTTCAATTAATCACCGTATCGGATAGGTATGAATCAAATAAATAATGCATCGTATATAAAAGTATACCGTTAAGGCATGCAATCGCAGCTATCGTCTGTTCCTGCGGCCGATTAAATAGTATATTACAACTGCAGCTAAAGCCGCAGCTAAACCAAGAGCAGCAGAAATCAGAATTGTTGTAGTAGCTTGGACAACAGTAAACTGCAAAGCAGAATTGTTAGCGATAGTTGAAGGAGTTGCCGGCTTTATTGTGCTTTTTGCAGGACTATTCAGTTTAAATAGGTCGAAGTTGCCCGATATTCCTATGGAATAATTCTCTTTTGATAGGGATTTTACTGAAGTGCTGTAAATATATTCGCCGATGACATTGCCACTAGCTGCATCGATATAAAGCCCGGGATATGTGCGGTTAGCAGTGTATATATTAGAAGAGTTTGTCGAATTTATCTGATCTCCACCTGTTACCGCCCAGGCAATGGAATAACCATTTATAGTATTTCCAGTTGCAGCAACATTTTCAACAGCGGATATTGATGCTGTGCCATTTGCTACTCCATAAAGCCCTGCCGTAGTTATCGCATCTCCTTTAGATATATTTATTGTATAAGGTGCAGATGGGCCTACGTATTCTGTTGCGTTGTACGTGCTGCTTAGCACAAGAGTTATCCCTAGTTTGTATGCTGTTTGGGCATTTATGACGGCTGTTGTTGTAGTGCCATTTTGGAATGGTATCGAATACAAATAGTATAGATAAGTAAGATTTGTGCTGCTGTAGTGGAACCCGGATACATAACTGATGTAATTGCCAAAGTACTGTGCACCTAATCTGTGCGTGAGGAAGGCAGCGCCAGCAGAGATGTACTCGCTGCTTGAATTTGTTATGCTGAAGTTGCCCGTGGAGATTATAGTATTTGATGCATTTACTGTATCAGGTATGGGAGCAGGAAAGTGTGAACTCGGTTGAGCGCATATTACACATATCAGGAGGATAGGCAGCATAGCGTAGGCGGTACCTGTTCGCATAAATCTACATTTGTATGAGTATATTTATAAATTGTTGCCGTGCACCTGATGATTGCACCATATCGGATCCGTCAAGTAGTATGATGGAGGGATGCAGCTGATTATGTAGCGCAGTGGTATTAATCTTTTACATACAGGCATGCTACAAGTTGAAAGATTTAAATTAATGCATGTTGAAAACACAAGAAGTTGTGGTTTCAAAAAAAGAAACCACAATATATAGATGTATAGTGGGTTTGTAAAATGGTGGAAGACGTAATAAAAAGGGATGGAAGCATAACGAAGTTTGACAGGACCAAGATACTGGCGGCCATAGAGAAAGCCATGGCAGCGTCCGGATTCAGGAACGGAGACATTAATTCTATAGCAGACAAGCTTACTGGCGAAGTTGTAGTAGAACTTGAAAAAAGTTTTGCAAGGCCGACAGTGGAACAGATACAGGATTTGGTAGAAAAGACGCTGATAAAGAACAGCTTTGCAGACCTGGCAAAGGCTTACATAATATACAGAAAGCAGCACCAGGATCTTCGTGAAAGCATATCGATTGAGGAACATCTTGACTTCGTTGACAGTTATGTCAATGAACAGGATTGGATGGTAAATGAAAACGCAAACATGGGCTACTCGTTGCAAGGCCTTAACAACTACATAACTTCGAAGATAACGACTATTTACTGGCTTAACAAGGTGTATCCTGAGGACGCAAAATTGGCCCATAAAAATGGCGACATACACATACACCAGCTAAATGTCCTCGGGCCATACTGCGTGGGCTGGGATATCAAGGACTTGCTGATCAGGGGTTTCAGAGGCGCTTCAGGAAAGATAGAATCAAAGCCGCCAAAGCACTTCAGGACGGCATTAATGCAGATAGTCAACTTCTTTTACACGCTGCAGGGAGAATGCGCTGGAGCACAGGCACTGTCTAACTTTGATACGTACCTGGCGCCATTTATAAAATATGACGGTTTGGGATTCCCTGAGGTAAAGCAGGCATTGCAGGAATTTATATTCAATATGAATGTCCCGACCAGGGTAGGTTTCCAGACCCCATTCACTAATCTAACCATGGATCTTAAAGTGCCCGATTATATAGGTAAAGAGCCGGTAATAATTGGCGGCAAATTCATGGAGCAGACATACGCAGAGTTTCAGAATGAGGTTGATATGATAAACCAGGCTTTTGCAGAGGTAATGTCTGAGGGCGACGCATCTGGGCGCGTATTCACATTCCCCATACCAACATACAACATAACAAAAGGATTTGACTGGGATAATCCTAAGTATACGCCGATTTGGGAGATGACCGGAAAGTATGGAATCCCTTATTTCTCTAATTTTGTCAATAGCGACATGAAGCCGGAAGACGCCAGGAGCATGTGCTGCAGGTTAAGGCTTGATACGCGTGAACTGAAAAAGCGAGGCGGAGGCTTATTTGGTGCCAACCCTTTAACAGGATCCATTGGGGTATTTACAATAAATCTGCCAAGGATAGGCTACATATCGAAGAGCGAAGAGGAGTTCATGCAGACTCTTGGAAGGCATATGGACACATGCAAAAACGCCCTTGAGATAAAAAGGAAAACTTTGGAAAGGCTCACAGAACGTGGTCTTTACCCTTATTCAAAGTATTATCTTTCAGGAATAAAGCAGGCTTATGGCCAGTACTGGAAGAACCACTTCTCCACAATTGGCATAATAGGCATGAATGAGGCCTGCGTCAACCTCATAGGGAAGGACATATCAAGCGATGAAGGCAAAGCCTTTGCACTAAGGGTGCTCGACTTTATGCGAGCAAGAATGGAGGTGTATCAGTTGGAAACAAACAACATATACAATCTTGAAGCAACTCCTGCCGAGAGCACGTCTTATTCTCTTGCAAAGAAGGATAAGGAACTGTTTGGAAACATAATAGTAGCAAATGAGGAAGCGTATAAAAGCAGAGGCGCAGCACCTTATTATACAAACTCATCACATCTTCCAGTAGGCTACAGCGATGACGTGTTTGAAACACTTACGCACCAGGATGACCTGCAGGTCAAGTACACAGGAGGCACAGTAATACACGTGTTCGTAGGCGAATCCATGCCTACTCCAGAATCAACAAAAAGGCTCGTGAGAAAGATAGCTGAGAACTTCCACCTTCCGTACTATACGCTTACTCCGACATTCAGCATATGTCCAAAGCATGGATACATAGCAGGCTCCCATGAGTACTGCCCAAAATGCGATGCTGATCTTATGCTGAAAAAGGTGGTGAAATGAAAACTGAACAAATTGAAGTAACTGCGGATATGGAGAACCAGAGAACAAGATGCGAGGTGTACTCTCGCATAGTTGGATACCTGCGCCCTGTAAATCAGTGGAATATCGGTAAAAAAGAGGAGTTCCAGGATAGAAAGACGTACGACAAAACGCAGGTAGAATACGCCAAGTGCTAGCGCATGGAGATTTGCGGATTCCAGAGAGTTAGTCTTATTGACTATCCAGGCAAGGTTGCATCCATTGTTTTTGTTTCCGGATGCAACATGCGCTGCCCATTTTGCCATAACTCAGATCTGGCGCTTAAGAACTACAGCAAACTTCACATATACCAGCAGGATGCGATTCTACGCAAGATCTCTGAATCGCAGAAGTTTATAGATGGGGTCGAGATAACAGGAGGAGAGCCGACATTGCAGGCAGATTTGGCTGATTTCATATCAAAATGCAAAGAGATAGGCCTTCTTGTAAAACTTGATACTAATGGAAGCAATCCGAAGAAGCTGCGTGAACTCATCGGAAGGAAGCTTATTGATTACGTTGCAATGGACATTAAGACTGAACTGGAGCAAGGAAAGTATAGCAAGGCCATGGGGGTTAGCAGCGCTGCGATATTCAAGAACATAGAAGAAAGCATAGATTTACTGCTTAACTCAGGAATAGATTATGAGTTCAGGACTACAGTTGTGCCAGGACTTGTTACTAAAGAAGACATCCTTGGGATAGCAAACCATATAAATGGTGCACGCGCGTATTATCTGCAGCAGTACGTTCCGAACAACACGCTGGATCCGAAGTATGAGGATCTTATGCCGTACAGCGACAGCGTATTGCATGAAGCATGCAATGAGATAATTAAAAAAGGCCTTGTAGGAAAATGCGAGGTACGCGGCTGCTAGAAAGAAATAATGCACTTCTGCGTCGGCAGCGTTGACATCCAGCGTATATAAACTTGCAGGAGTAATAATAGCAGCATTTATGCTGCGCAGGCAGTTATTGCAATACGGCAGTGACATCCTCCCACCCGTGAACGGTGTGGGCTTCCTTTGCATTCATGCAATCACTGCATCCTGCAAAGGATGTGTTTTATCGGTTCTCAGTTCTTCAATGCGGCTTTTCGATGCCTGTTGCACCGC